>NZ_JAUZMY010000004.1:0-263750 GCF_036327455.1 Nocardiopsis codii
CCCGGCCTTTTTTGGGGGGGGGGCGCCCCCGACCCAACCACGGCACGTGTGCAGGCCTGTAGCGGGCCGGTGGTAATCTGATGGACGGTGCGTCGGCGCGTTCCACCACAATCGCGCGCCCCGACACCGAAGTGCTCTCCACGCAGGGTTTGTTTCCCTCAGATCCCCGCGCCCCGCTACAGGCGATCAGTGGATCGTGGAACGAGGCTTCTCCCCACCCACATGGGGGCGATCCTCCCGGCTGGCCTGGGCACAGGTACAGCCGGACCCGGACCCCGGAACTCACGTCTCGGGGATGGTCCCGAGCATTATTCGTTGAGCGAGCAGGAAGAGAGTTACCCGGTGTACGCGATCGTGCGAGCGGGCGGCCGACAGGAGAAGGTGTCTGTCGATGACGTCCTGAACATCGACAAGGTCTCCGATGAGACCGGCGCCACCATCACGTGGCAGCCCATCCTGGTCGTTGACGACGGCAACGTCATCAGCGACGCGGACAAGCTGAGCGGCTACTCGGTCACCGCCGAGATCCTCGGTGAGACCAAGGGCCCCAAGATCAACATCCTGAAGTACAAGAACAAGACCGGTTACAAGAAGCGCCAGGGTCACCGCCAGAAGCACACCCAGGTGCGCGTCACCGGCATCGCGGCGAAGTAGGAGGCCTGGAGAAATGGCACATAAGAAGGGCGCTTCGTCCAGCCGTAACGGTCGTGACTCGAATGCCCAGCGCCTCGGCGTGAAGCGTTTCGGCGGTCAGTCCGTCTCGGCCGGCGAGATCCTCATCCGTCAGCGCGGCACCAAGTTCCACCCCGGCGCCAACGTCGGCCGCGGTGGGGACGACACGCTGTTCGCTCTGGTCGCCGGGCAGGTCAAGTTCGGCAACTTCCGCGGCCGCAAGGCCGTGAACATCGTTCCTGTCGCCGCCGAGTAGGTTCGCGCACGGACGTTGTGGTTTCGAGGCGGGCCAGGGAACACTGGCCCGCCTCTCGCGTTGTCACTGGGTGACACGCGTGTTCCACCAGGCCACCCGCGCGGGTGGCCGACAAGCAACGGGGAGAGCTATGCCTGACTTCGTCGACGAGGCGGTCTTGCACGTCAAGGCCGGGAACGGCGGGCATGGCTGCGCCTCCGTGCACCGTGAGAAGTTCAAACCTCTGGGCGGACCGGACGGCGGCAACGGCGGCCGGGGCGGCGACATCGTCCTGGAGGTCGACGCGCAGACCGCCACCCTGCTGGACTACCAGCGCCGCCCGCACCGCAACGCCCAGAACGGGACGCCCGGCCAGGGCGGGCACCGCGCGGGGGGCAACGGGGACGACCTGGTCCTGACCGTGCCCGACGGCACCGTGGTCACCCGCGGCGACGGTGAGTTCGTCGCCGACCTCGTGGGCCACGGCACCCGCCTGGTCCTCGCCCAGGGAGGCCACGGCGGCCTGGGCAACGCCTCGCTGGCCTCCAAGAAGCGCAAGGCGCCCGGCTTCGCCCTCAAGGGCGAGGAGGGCGAGGCCTTCGACGTGCGCCTGGAGATGAAGACCATCGCCGACGTCGGCCTGGTGGGCTTCCCCAGCGCGGGCAAGTCGTCGCTGATCGCCGCCATGTCGGCGGCCCGGCCCAAGATCGCCGACTACCCCTTCACCACGCTCGTCCCCAACCTGGGTGTGGTGGAGGCGGGCAGAACCCAGTACGTGATCGCCGACGTGCCCGGACTCATCCCCGGGGCGAGCGACGGCAAGGGCCTGGGCCTGGAGTTCCTGCGCCACATCGAGCGGTGCTCGACCCTCCTGCACGTCCTGGACTGCGCCACCTACGAGCAGGGCCGCGACCCGGTCAGCGACCTCGACGCCCTGGAGGCGGAACTGTCCGCCTACGGCGAGCGCGTCGGGGTCGACCTGTCCGACCGGCCGCGCATCGTCGCCCTGAACAAGGTCGACGTGCCCGAGGCGCGCGATCTCGCCGAGCTGGTCACCCCGATGCTCGTCGAGCGCGGGTACAAGGTGATGGAGGTCTCCGCCGCCTCCCGTGAGGGCCTGCGCGAGCTGTCCTTCGCCCTGGGCGAGCAGGTCGCCGCCGCACGCGACGCCGCCCCCGTCGCCGAGCCCACCCGGATCGTGATCCGTCCCAAGATGATCGGGGACACCCCCTTCCAGGTGGTGCCGCTGGGCAACAACGCCTTCCAGGTGCGCGGCGACAAGCCGGCCCGCTGGGTGGCCCAGACGGACTTCAGCAACGACGAGGCCGTCGGCTACCTGGCCGAGCGGCTCAACCGCCTCGGCATCGAGGAGCAGCTGGCCAAGGCCGGCGCCACCGAGGGCGCGGAGGTCCACATCGGGACCGAGGACGACTCCGTGGTCTTCGACTGGGACCCGTCCATGGACGCCGAGGTGGTCCCGGCGGGCCCGCGCGGCAGCGACAACCGGCTGGGCTGACCCGCGCGGGGACCGACGACCCGGCTGAACAGGAACGTGCGCGGCACCCGACCCGGGTGCCGCGCCCTGGATGGAAAGCCCCACACGGTGCACAGCGCAGAACTCGAACAGACCGGATCCGCGGAGGCCGCCGGGCGCGCGGCCGTCGCGTCGGCCCGCAGGGTCGTGGTGAAGGTGGGGTCGTCGTCGCTGACGACCCCCGACGGCCGGATCGACTCCGGGCGCATCCGCGACCTGGTCGAGGTGCTGGCGGCCCGCCGCACCCTCGGCCAGGAGGTGATCCTGGTCTCCTCCGGTGCGGTCGCGGCCGGGATGACCCCGCTCGGCATGGCCCGGCGCCCCCGCGACCTGGCGTCCCAGCAGGCCGCCGCGAGCGTGGGGCAGGGGCTGCTGCTCGCCGCGTACACGGCCGAGCTGGCCGAGCGCGGTCTCAACGCGGCCCAGGTCCTGCTCACCGTCGAGGACATGATGCGGCGGGTCCAGCACCGCAACGCGCAGCGCACGCTGCGCCGCCTGCTGGACATCGGAGCGGTCCCCGTCGTCAACGAGAACGACACGGTAGCCACCCACGAACTGCGGTTCGGTGACAACGACCGGCTGGCGGCCCTGGTCGCGCACCTGATGCGCGCCGACGCGCTGATCCTGCTGTCGGACGTGGACGCCCTGTACGACGGCAACCCGTCCGATCCGGGGTCGTCCGTGGTCAGCCTGGTGCGCGGGCCCGGCGACCTGGACGGAATCGACATCGGAAGCTCCGGCAGGCGCGGTGTGGGCACCGGGGGGATGGTCACGAAGGTCGCGTCGGCGCGGATCGCCACCGAGGCCGGTGTGCACACCATGCTGACCTCCGCCGCGAACGCCCGGGCGGCCCTGGCGGGGGAGAGGGTCGGCACGCTCTTCGCCGCGGGCGGCGGGCGCCGCCCGTCCGCCCGCCAGCTGTGGCTGGCTCACGCCACCGCCGGGCGGGGCAGCCTGGTGCTGGATCCGGGCGCGGTCGAGGCGGTCGCGCGGGAGAAGGCCTCGCTGCTCCCCGCCGGGGTGGTGAGGGTGACGGGGGAGTTCAGCGCGGGCGACCCCGTCGACCTGTGCGACGAGCAGGGCGTGGTGATCGCGCGCGGCCTGGTCAACTACGACGCCGCCGAGGTCCCCGACCTCATGGGCCGCTCCACCCGCTGGCTCGCGCGGGAGCTGGGCCCGTCCTACGAGCGCGAACTGGTGCACAGGGACGACCTCGTCGTCCTCTAGCGGGTGTTCTCCGGAAGGCGTGAGGGCCGGTGGGCGGCCGTCCGGGCGCCCTCCCGCGGGGCCCCGGGGGACGTTCGGCCCGTGGTGGCCGGGGAGCGCGGGTGCGCGGCGGGAGGAAGCCCGATGGACGCGAGTCCGGATGCGGGGAACACGGCCCGGGCCGTGGCGACCGGCCCGGGCGCCCGAGGCGGGAGCAGGGAGGGCGGCGGGGCGGCCGGGTCCGGTCGGCTCCGGGGCCCGTGCTCCTGTCCCGTGTAGCCCGTCCGTTCTGTGAGACCTCTGTTGCAAGGTCGGGGGACATCCCCGAGGAGAGAAGCGAAGACACCCATGCCTAGCCTGGTGGCGAGAATGCTCGCGGTGGCGTTCCGGGTGGCGCGCAAGCGCCCCATGGAGACCGTGGAGGGCGCACGGGAGCGCATCGAGGAGGCCAAGGACGACCCGGAGCCGCCGCACTGGGTCGCCAAGCGGCACGAGATCAGCCGGCGCACGGTGGGGGACTTCCAGAGCTACACCGTCCTGCCCCGGGAACGCGGGGACGGGCCGGGAAAGGCCGTCCTGTACGTGCACGGGGGTTCGTACATCAGCGAGATCTCCCCGTGGCACTGGGTGCTGATCTCCCGGATGGCGGACGCGGGGTGCCGTGTCGAGGTGCCCGTGTACGGGTTGGCTCCGCGGTACACCTACCGTGAGGCCTTCGGTTTCCTCCACACGGTCTACCGCGAGCTCCTGGAGCACGCCGCCCCGGAGCGCACCGTCTTCGCCGGTGACTCGGCGGGGGCCGGTCTGGCGCTGGCCCTGACCCAGACGCTGCCCGGCGAGGGCCTGCCCCGGCCCGCACGGCTGATCCTGGTCTCCCCGTGGGCGGACCTGACCATGTCCAACCCCGACATCGCCGAGGTGGAGGGGCGCGACCCGTGGCTCAGCCCGGTCGGCCTCCGGGAGGCGGCCAAGGCGTGGGCGGGCGGCGACGACCTGTCGGACCCCCGGTTGAGCCCCATCAACGGGCCCCTCGCGGATCTTCCGCCCATCGACCTCTACATCGGTACCCGCGACGTGTTCCTCCCCGACACCCGCCGCCTGCGCGACCTCGTCGCGCAGGCGGGCGGTGAGGTGGAGCTGCACGAGGAGGCGGGCGCCTTCCACGTGTATCCGCTGGTCCCGGTACCCGAGGGCAGCCGGGCGCGGGCGGCGATCATCGGTACCGTCCAGGACCTGTGAGGCTGCCCCGGGGCGGGGGGCCGTCGTCGGACGGCGCACCCGCGGCCGGGCGCGGGCCAGGAGGCAGCCGCCACGCGGCGCAGGCCTCCGAGGCGCGCGCCGCGGTCGAGCGCTGTGGGGCTCCGCCCAGGTGAGCCCCGTGACGGGGGAAGCGCCCGCGTCGCGAGGCCGACGGGCCCCGCCGGGACCGCGTCGCCGCCCCGGGGGACGGGGCCTCCCACTGTGCGGGCGCCGGACGCCCTCCCCGCCGTCGGCCGACACACCCGTCACGAGGTCCTAGGATGCGGGGCGTGAGCGAACGAACGATGCGACGCGACGACGACCACCCCCACCGCGGCGAGGTCCGCGAGATCCCCACCTCGGAGAACGCGACCCGGCTGACCTACACACCCGAGCGCGACGGCCTCGCCGACACGGGCGAGATCGTGTGGACGTGGGTGCCCTTCGAGGAGGACCCGCACCAGGGCAAGGACCGGCCGCTGCTGGTCGTCGGCCGCCGGGGCAGGCGGCTGCACGGTCTGATGCTGTCCTCGCAGAGCCCCGACGAGCGGGAGCGCCAGGACTGGCTGCCGATCGGTTCGGGCCCCTGGGACCGCGAGGAGCGCGACTCGTTCCTCCGGGTCGACCGGCTCTTCGAGTTCGACGAGGACGACATCCGGCGTGAGGCAGCGGTCATGGACGAGGAGAGGTTCTGGCTGGTCGCTGACGTCCTGCGCAGCCGGTACGGCTGGTCCTGAGGACCGCTGACGCGCCGCCCCGGAACGGGTGCGGCCCGGCTTCCGGGCGGTGCGGGCGCGTCGTCGGGTGCCGGGCCCGCCCCTCGGAGCGATGACCCGTCCCGGAGTCCACCCGGCCCGGGGCGGGCAGGGGCCCGGCGGTGGTCGGGGACCGCTGCCGCCGAGGGGCCCCTGCGCCTGCCGTGGCGTCAGGTGAGGGCGAGCAGGCGCACGGGGCCACCGGAACCGCCCCGGATGTTCGCGACGCCGACGACCGCCATCGCGCCGGTCTCCGGAGCCGTCTCGAGGTGGGCGACCATCTCCACGGCGTACTTGTTCTCCCCGAGCAGGAAGACGTGTCCCTCCGGGTTGGTCGCGGACGCGGGACCGAAGTCGAAGCTGGGGGTGTCCACGGCGACGCCGGCGATGTCGCGCTCGGTCAGCAGCCAGACGAGCGCCTCGATGTCGAACCCGGGGAAGTGGGCGCCGCCGTCGCTGTCGCGGTTGAGCATCGCCTCCTCGCTCTGGAGCACCCGGGCGCTCCAACCGGAGTCCATGGCGACCAGGGCGCCCTGGGGGATACGGCCGTTGCGCCGTTCCCAGCGCCGGAGGTCGACCACACCGACCTGGGCGTCGTAGTCCCTCGCGGCGCGGTCCGCGATGCGGATGACGACGAGCGGGCAGACCAGGTCACTCGGCGCCACCTCGTGGGTGTGCAGGGCGTCGGGGCTGTCGTTGAAGTGCCACGGGGCGTCGAAGTGCGTCCCGGTGTGCTCGTCGATCTCCAGCTTGAGCGCGTTGAAGCCGTCCTCCGCGATCGACGCGAACTGGAAGATGTTGGGGTCGAGGATGTAGGGCCGGTAGATCGGGAAGTCGTTGTGGAGCACGTGGGTGAGGTCGGTGACCCTCAGCTGCGAGGGGTTGATCCCCGCGATGGTCTGGGCGTGGGCGGACTCCACCGGCCCCCCGAGGGCGCCGATCCCGGTCAGCGCGGCGCCGACGGCGGCCGACCCGGTGAGCATGCGGCGCCGGTTGACGCTGCGGCCGACCGGACGCGCGGACGGGTCGGGACGCTCTGCCGTGATCGTGCCCCCGGGCGTTTCCGGGGTGTGTCCCGAGGCGGTCATGAACGTCTTCCGGGCCTTGTGGATCACGTGGGGTCCGCACATCGCAGTGTTCCTCTTCCAGGTCTGACTGATCGAACTAGGAGGAGTATACGATCTCTTATGCAAAAGTGAAGACTGATTTGCATACGATGTCTTTTATTGGGACTGCGGTCGCCCCCGGGTGGGGACGGCGGCCGCGGTCCGATGCGGGGGGTGAGGCGGCGAACACGCAGAAGAACCGGCACGGCGCCGGCCGCGGGCGCACGCGGCCGGACGCGCCGCCCCCCGGCGGCGAGCAAGGGGAGGGCGCGTACGCACCGGCCGGGCGGAGTCCGACGCCATTGTGTGGAATCGTTTCCAGGAATGGGACGCGTGATGTGCGGCGGGCCGCGCAAAAGCAGTCCTCACGCACCTCGGAAAAGCAGGAACATCCTTGTTCTTCGACGCCGCGGGTTCCCTGCGTATTTCGCGGGAGTTTCAGCGTCCCCGGGGCGGGGAATTCCCGCTCGCCGTCGCCGGCCGACCCGGACGGGTCAGGCGGAGCACCGGTCGCGGGACGCGGTCCGGACCACCGTCGCCGGGGCCGAGCCGTCCGAGGACTGGTCCAGCAGACGCCGCGAGACGGTCACCTCGAAGGTCTCGGGTGACTCCTCGATGACCTCGGCCAGTGCCAGGCAGCCGGACACCACGTGGTGCCGGATCCACTCGACGGTGTACAGGTCCGCCTCCGTGCCCGGGCGGAGCCGCACCCGCAGACGCAGGCGCTCGTCCTTCGTGTGAGGGGAGATCAGGACCACCTGGGCGGCTTCCACGGAGTCGAGCTGGAGGGCGAGCGACGCCAGGTCCGAGGGTTCCACCAGGCGGCTGAGCGGACCGTAGGGGGTGTCGATGCGGCTGTGGGTCCTCAGGGCCCGGCCCGGCAGATCACAGGGGCAGGACGTCCACTCGGCGCCGGTGCCGGTGTCGTAGCGCAGCAGGGGGACGACCGACTTCCTGTGCGTGACGGTGACGAGCATGCGACCGCTGACGATCTCGGTGTGCTGGTAGGGGAGCGGGTGGAAGGTGTCGACCGCGCAGTCGGGGCCGCTGTGCCCGATGATCCAGGTCTCGGCGGAGCCGAACAGCGTCCATGTGCGCAGGTGGGGGAAGTACGTGCGGATCAGCGACCGCGTCTGCGCGTCCATCGCAGGGCCGCTCCAGAGCACCTTGCGCAGGAAGTCCAGATTCCGTCCCGACGCGGCGCAGAAGCGCAGGATGCGCTGGACCGTGTCCAGGGTGGTGGCGAGGGCGGTCACACCGTGCTGCTCGAAGAGGTCGAGGCACGGCTCGATCATCTGGTCCGTCGGGGCGTCGAGCGACAGTGTGGGTATCCCGGCCCGCGCGGCGAGGGCGTTGTGGAGGTCGTGGGACGCGCGCATGTGGAAGGGGGTGCTCAGGCTGGCGAGCAGGTCGCCCGGGGCGAAGGGGCGCAGGTGGGGGGAGATCTCGTCCACGTGCAGGTCGGCGGGGAGCGCGCCCATGCGGCTCGTGGACGTCGTGCCGCCCATGAGGTGGAGCGAGGCCCGGGAGAGCTCGTCCGGGGCCTCCCGCATCATCGCGTCGACCGCCTCGCTGAGCTCGTCGCGGGTGAGGGGCGGCAGGTCCACGAGGCGGGGCCTGCGCCCCAGGCCGAGGTAGCGGCCGTACTTGTGCCGCATCGAGGGGATCCTCGTGAGGCGCTGGAGCGCCTGGGCCAGGGGGAGCGTCCCCTCCACCTTTCCTCCGATATTCATCGTCATTCTCGTGCTCGCATCTCTGGGTGTTAGGGATTGCGTTCAGCCCGCCGGGGACAGCTGCGGTGACGTAAATGAATCTGAAATTCTCGTTAAGACTTCTCGGGGGAATGCCTTCGGTGGTGGCATGGCAGGTTCCGGGCCGTTCGGCCAGTAAAGCAGATTCCCTCACGGCGGGACATGGCGAAGATTTCCGCCGATAGTGAGCATGCGATCACCACAGGTCATGTTCACTTGTTGGGAGATGTCTCGGAGCGTGTTCTCCTCGTGGCCGGATGTGGTCGAGTGATCTTGCTCACCGATATCGGGTGCGGCGTGCGGGGGCCGCGGTCTTTTCAGGGGGGAGCCGGGCGCGAGCCCCTCTGCGGCGGTGCCCGCTCGGGGACTCGCGTCCGGGGCGGTCCGGCACGGCCAGGGGCTGTCCGTGTGGGAGGGCGCGCGGGGAGGCGGGCGGAGGAGCGCCGTCTCCGGCGGGCGCGCGGGCTGCCCGTGCCCGCCCGCGAGCCGGCTGTCGGCAGCGGTCCCGGGGCGGCCGCCCGAGCGCGTGCGGCGGGGCGGCCTCGGGGGCGGGGCCGTGAACGGTGAGGGGAACCCCGCGAGGACGCGGGGGCGTCCGGGCCGGGGCGCGTGGGGGAGGGGGAGGGCGGGGGACGTCGGCGAGCCCGGGCGCGGGCGGAGGACGGGTCCGCCCGCGCGTTCCGGTCGGGTTCAGGCGCGGCTCAGCGCGGCCCTCTCCGCCGCCGGGCGCAGCGGACCGCGCGCAGCACCCAGGTGAGCGGCCAGTTCCACGCGCAGGCGGGCGTGGTCCCGCGCGTGCCCGTGGGCGGCGACGTAGCCGTCCGGGCGGATCAGGTGGTAGCCCGGAGCCGAGCACAGCCGGTGTTCCGAGGCCTGCTCGGGGGACACGGTCACCACCCGCACCTGCGGCCGGTCGGAGACGAGCGCGGAGAACGGCTCGCCCGGGCGGGCCTGCGCGCGGCCGGGGGTGACGGCCAGCGTCCACGCGGGGAGCTCGTCGGCGCTCCCGGTGTTCGCCCCGCCGGTGGCGCCCAGGGCCACGGCGAGGGAGCGGGGGAGGGCGTGGCCTGCGCGGACGGCGCCCGTCAGCCGCCCGGTCAGCCGGCACAGGGACGGCCAGGTGGGTTCCTGCGTGAGCCGCGCGGGCGTGTACCGGAAGCGGTAGCCGGCCATGACGGGCAGGTATCCGCGTTCCATGACCGGTTCCAGGAGGCGGAAGGCCGCGTCGCGGCCCGCCGTCTGCACGGGGTGCTGGAGCATCCACCCGCGCGTCTGGATGTCGGTGTCGCGCACCACCTGCCGCGCCACGTCCTTGCGCTCCGGGCCGTAGGTGCCGAGGAGCTCCGGTCCCGCCTCGCCGCCGATCACCGCGGCCAGCTTCCAGGCCAGGTTCTGTGCGTCCTGCATCCCGGTGTTGAGTCCCTGGCCTCCGGCCGGGCTGTGCACGTGGGCCGCGTCCCCCGCGAGGAAGACCCTGCCCCTCTGGAAGTCGTCGGCGTGCCGGCGGTGGACGCGGAACACCGACTCCCACACGGGGTCGACCAGCCGGACGCCGCCGGGGCCCTGTTCGTCCGTGATCCGCTGCAGCAGGTCGATGCCGGCCTTCTCGCCGGGCGGGAGGCTGGCGAAGAACCGGAAGACGCCGTCGGGCAGGGCGACGATCACCAGGGCGCCCTGCGGGGACTGGTAGTAGAGCGCCTCGTCGGTCGGGAGCTCGCCCTCGATGCGGCAGTCCACGAGGGCGAAGGCCGACTCGTAGGTGCTGCCGACGAAGCCGGTGCCGATCTGGGCGCGCACCGCGCTGCCCGCGCCGTCCGCGCCGATGACGAAGGGGGTGCGGTAGCGCTCGACGGTCCCGTCGGAGTGTTCGAGGATCGCGGTCACCCCGTCGGTCGCGTTGATGTCGCCGGAGAAGTCCACCCCGTCGAGGGCGAGGAGCCGCACGCCCCGCTCGATGTGTCCGCCCAGCGCGTGCAGCCGCTCGGTGAGCACGCGCTCGGTCTCGTTCTGCGGCAGGCACACCGGCATCAGGTGCTCGGGGAAGGTGAACGCGGCCAGCGGTTCACCGGAGGAGTAGTAGCGGAACTTCCGGATGTCGATGCCGGCCTTCCGGGTGGCGTCCAGGGCCCCCAGGTCGTCCAGCAGGTCGAGGGTGCGCGGCCAGAGCAGCAGGGCCTTGGGGAAGGGGGAGGCGCTCTCGGCGCGGTCGACGAGTCGCACACGTGTTCCTCGTCTCAGAAGCTCGCACGCGGCGGTCAGGCCGACGGGGCCGGCACCGACCACGAGGACATCCGCGGGGGAGTGCGGTGTGCGGCTGGAAGGGGTGTCGTCGCTGGTCAACGGCATCTCGTGGAGCTCCGATCGATCAGGTCGCGGTAGGCGTCCCGGGTCCGCCCACCGCGCACCCGGCCAGGTCTATAAGATTGACGATGAGCATAAGATACCTTATGTTCATCCACGAATGGATAGCCATAAGGATCCGAATCAAGAGGTGTGGGAATGGCGATAGACGCAACGGATCGGCGGAGTGCCCAGAGCGCTCCCGCCCCGTTGACCAGGGGGCAGGCGGTGGCCACACTCGTCGCCGTCGCCCTGTCCAGCGTGATGCTGCCGCTCGCCGTCACCGCTCCGGCCGTGGCGCTCACCCAGCTCGCGGCCGATCTGAACGCCAGTGTCGGTGAGGCCCAGTGGGTCCAGAACGCCTACAACGTCACCTTCGCGGCGTTCATGCTCGCCGCAGGCGGGCTCGCGGACCGGTTCGGCAGGCGCCGGATCCTCGTCATCGGCCTCGTCGTCTTCACCGCCATGGCCACGGTGATCGGCCTCTCCTCCAACATCCTCGTCATCGACGTCGCCCGGGCGATCCAGGGCATCGGCGCCGCGGGCATCATGACCAGCGGCGCGGCGATCCTCGCCGACTCCTTCCGGGGGGCGGCCAGGGCGCGGGCCTTCGGCCTCCTGGGGACCTCCTTCGGCTTCGGACTGGCCATGGGGCCCTTCGTCGCCGGACTGATGGTCAACTTCCTGGACTGGCGCATGGTGTTCCTGATGAACATCGGGCTCGCCGCCGTCGTCCTGCTGCTGGTCCGCTCGATCCGGGAGTCCAGCGACCCCAACTCCACCTCGGTGGACTGGGGCGGCGTCATCACCTTCAGCACCAGCCTGTTCCTGCTCTCCATGGCCTTCGTCCAGGGCGCCGAGGCGGGCTGGCTCAGCCTGGGGGCGATCGGCTCCGCGGTCGGGTTCTTCGTCTTCCTCGCGGCCTTCGTCGTGGTGGAGTCGCGGGTCCGGCGCCCGATGTTCGACCTCTCGCTGTTCAAACGGCCCACCTTCGTCGTGGTCGTCTGCCAGCCCTTCACCATCACCTTCGGCTTCGTGGTCCTGCTCGTCTACCTGCCGCCCTTCTTCCAGGGCGTCGGAGGGTTCGGCGCCGCCGAGGCCGGAGCCCTGCTGCTCCCCCTGACCCTGCCGGTGCTCGCCCTGCCGATGCTGGCCGGCCAACTGGCGGCCAGGATCCCCCTGCGGGTCATGCTCGCCACCAGCTCACTGCTCATCGCGGGCGGCTCCCTGTGGCTGATGATCCTCCAGCCCGGCCAGCACTGGACCGTGCTCGCCGCGCCCCTGGCCCTGTTCGGCACGGGAGTGGGAAGCGCCTTCGGCGTCATGGACAACGCGGCACTCAGCTCCGTGGAGGTCGAGCGGGCCGGGATGGCCTCGGGCATCTTCAACACCATGCGGATCGCCGGGGAGAGCGTGGCGATCGCCGGTGCCGGCTCCGTGCTGGCGACCCTCTCCCTGAGCACGCTCGACCTCTCCTTCGCCAGCGCCGAACAGGAGAGAACCCTGGCGGGCGAGGCCACCCAGGGGCGTCTGGAGACGGCCCTCGGCCAGTTCGACGCCGCGGACCGCGGGACCGCGCTGGACGCGGTCTCTGCCGGCCTCACCTCCGCGATGCACACCACGTTCTTCGGTCTGGCGCTCCTCGCCCTGGCCGGCGCGGTGGTCACGTTCCTCGTCGTCAGGGAACGCGAACTCCGCTAGCCACCCCCACTCGGCCCGGCAGTCCCGGGCCGTCCACGCGAGACCCCGCCCCCGTCCGCCGCACCGACACCGCGGGGGAGGCCCCGCCCCACGGCCTCCCCCGCCAGATCAGGTCCACGAGCCCGAGGAATGTGAGACAGACCATGCAGACGCCCGTGCGCAACCTCCTCAACGGCGACACCGACACCGCGACCGGCCACCCGGACGGTCCCAGCCTGGACTACGAGCGGACCCTCGACCGCACCGTGGTCCACCGGGAGTCGCTGGCGGAGGTCTTCGTCACCGACACCCAGCCCCTGGGCGGCGACGCCCACGCGGCCGCGGCCCAGCTCCCCCGGTCGCACGCCTACTACGGCGACCACCTGCTCCGCCCCCGACTCCACGACCCCGTGCTGATGCTCGAAGCCTGCCGACAGGTGGGGCTGGCCATCGCCCACACCCACTACGGCGTCCCCTTCGACCACAAGTTCGTACTCACCACCATGGGCGTCACCATCACGCGCCCCGAGCGGCTGGCGGTGGGAACGGCCCCGTGCGCCCTCCGCATGCTCTGCTCCGTCGAGGACAAGAGGGTCAAGGAGGGGCGCGTCGTCGGCTATGACGCCAGGTTCCGCCTCTTCGTCGACGGCGCCGAGGTCGGCAACGCCGTCGTCGGACTGCGCTTCAAGTCCCCGGCGAGCTACGGGGCGCTGCGCCTGAGCAACCGCTCGGGAGCCCCGGTCCCCTCGACGGAGACCTTCGACTTCACGGTCACCGGAGAGATCCCCGCCCCGTACTCCGTCGGCCGGTCCAACAGCGACAACGTGGTCCTGACCGGGATCGCGGCGGACGGTGACGCCGTGTCCGCGTCCCTGCGGGTGCTGCCGCAGCACCCGAGCCTGTTCGACCACGCCCAGGACCACCTGCCGGGCATGGTCCTCATCGAGGCCGCGCGCCAGTTGGCGCTGAACACGCTCCTGGAGGTCGAGGGCACCTCGCCCGCGAAGGCCTACCCGGCCGAGATCACCGCCACCTTCACCAGCTTCGGCGAACTGGAGCCCAGGACCGAGGTGCGCGCCCGCACCGCTCCCGCGGACGCGGGGGCGACCGAGGGCGAGGGGGTCTACTACACGCAGGGCGGGATCGTCGAGTACCTCGCGCCCACCGCCGGCCCGGAGCCCGTCCCGACCTCCGTCGAGGTGGACGTGCTCCAGAGGGGTGCGTCCATCTGCCGGATCGGCGTCGGCCTGGTCCGCCTCCCCGCGTGACGCGGGCCGCACCGACCCCCTACAGGCAGGAGACCCCATGACCACCCAGAACGGAGCGCCCGGCCCGGGCGCCCCGGAGCGCGGCATCGCGTTCTTCGACGTGGACGAGACGCTCATCGGTCCGAAGAGCATGTTCTCGTTCCTGGAGTTCCACCTCCGGGACGGCTCCCGGCCGACCGGCACCTACGAGCAGGCCGTGGCCCGCCTGCGTGAGACGGCGGCCCGGGGCGTGCCCCGCCGGGACGTCAACCGCCTCTACTACCGACTCCTGGCGGGGGAGTCCGTCGAGGGGCTGCGCGACGCGGGCCGGGCGTGGTTCTCCGAAGCCGCGCGCGCGCCGGGTTTCTGGCACACCCCGGTGCTGGAGCGGCTGCGCCGCCACCGCGCCGAGGGCGACCTGGTCGTCCTGCTGTCCGGCTCCTTCTTCGCCTGCCTGGACCCGATCGCCGAGGCGGCCGGAGCCCACTGGGCCCTGGGCACGAGGCCCGTCGTCCGCGACGGGCTCCTCACGGGCGAGGTCCTCGTCCCGATGATCGGAGAGACCAAGGGGGTCGCGGCCAGGGCCGCCGCCGCGGTACGGAACGTCAGTCCGTCCTCGTGCACCGCCTACGGGGACCACTCCAGCGACCTGGCACTGCTGTCCGCCGTGGGCGCCCCGGTCGTCGTCGGCGAGGACGCGGAGCTGGTGGCCCACGCCGAGGCGGAGGGGTGGGAACGCCTTCCCTCGGGTCACCCGGCCCCGGCACCCCTGGAGGAGGGGACCCAGCACTCCCGCCGGTGAACGCGTGACGCCCGCGGACCGCGCCCGGCACGCGCCGTCCGCGGCGGGGCCCCGTGCGCCCTCCGGCGCCGACCGCCTCCCCGGCGGCGCTGGCGCAGGGTGTGGCCGCGACCCCGAACCCCTCCCGCAGTCCACAAAGAAGGAGACAGCACGATGACCATCGCCATCCTCGGCACGGGCTCGTACCTGCCGGCCGAAGTGGTCGGCAACGAGCCGATAGCCCGCACCGCCGGTGTCACCGACGAGTGGATCCGCCGCAAGACGGGGATCCGCGAGCGCAGACGGGCCGCCCCGGACCAGGCCACCTCCGACCTCGCCGCCGAGGCGGGCCGCCGGGCACTGGCCCAGGCGGGGGTCTCCCCGGACCGCCTGGCCTACGTCATCGTCGCGACGTCCACCCCGGACCACCCCCAGCCGGCGACGGCCAGCATCACCCAGCACCTCCTGGGCGCCGGTTCCGCGGCGGCGTTCGACGTCAACGCCGTGTGCAGCGGGTTCGTCTACGCCCTCTCCGTGGCCGAGCACCTGCTGCGGCCCCACGCGGAGGCCTACGCGCTGGTCATCGGCGCGGACATCTACTCCCGGATCCTCGACTACGGCGACCGCAAGACCGCGATCCTGTTCGGCGACGGAGCGGGGGCGGTCCTCCTGGGACCCGCCCACGACCGCGGCGGCGTCCTCGGGACGCAGCTGCTCACCGACGGCGACCACCACCACCTGATCAAGGTCCCCGCCGGCGGGTCGCGACTGCCCGCGTCCGCGGAGACCCTGACGCAGGGCGAGCACTTCTTCACGATGGAGGGCCGCGGCGTGCGGGAGTACGTCACCCGGCGCCTGCCCGAGGCGATCCACCGGATGCTCGACGGGCTCGGTGTGGGGCGGGACGAGATCCGCCACTTCGTGCCCCACCAGGCCAACGGCGCCATGCTCGCCGACGTCTGGCCGTCCCTGGGGCTGGACCGGGCCCACCTCCACCTGACCGTGGAGACCCAGGGCAACACAGGTTCGGGGTCGGTGCCCGTCGCCCTCGACACGGTCCACCGGGCCGGCCTGCTCGAACAGGACGACCTCGTCCTGCTCGCGGGGTTCGGCGGCGGGATGAGCGTCGGACTCGCCCTCGTGCGGTGGAGCCCGGTGGTCGCGGAGTCGGCGCCTCTCTTCCGGGCGGGCCTTCCCGCGGAGGCGGTTCCGGTCCACGTCCCCGCGTGACCTCCGGGCCCCGGCCGCCCGGGGCCCGGGGACGCCCGCGTGCCGCGGCGGTGGACGACCGGTGTCCACCCGTGTCAGGGAGGGGGAGGCCGCCGTCGGCGGCCTCCCCGGAGCCCGTGCGCGCCCGGGACGGACGCCGCGGGCGGGCCCCGGGCGGGATGCGCGATTTCTCCGACCCGCGCCGGCGGCCTTCACCGGCGCTTTCGGATTTCCTCCGGAAAGGGCTGGAAGAGCGAAGACCGGCCGTCGGTGCGGAGGAACTCCTGTTCGTTCCCGGGTGCGTCGCGGCGCCACTGCGATGAGGTCCCCGCCATTGTCGGTGAGGCCCCGCGGCGGTGCCGGGAACGCGTCGCGGACTCCCACCGGACGGATACGGCCCTTCCGGCGCGGCCGGTGCGACCCCCGCCGTGGCCGGGCGCATCCCGCGCCCGGGCGGCCGCCCCGGCTCCGGCCGCTCCGGGCCCGTTCCCCGGACGCGCCCGGCAGCGGGTGGCGGGCCCGCCCCTCCAGGACCGCGACGGTCCGGGAGGGGCGGGGCCTCACCGGGCCGAGGGCACGGGCGGGCTCGGGGGAGCGCCGGCCCGTGCCGGTGTCATTCCTCGCTCAGGTCCGCGAGTTCGGTGCGTGACTCCGCGGAGACCTCCGCGCACCTGCTGAGGAAGCGTACGAACTCGCCCTCCTCCTCGCTGGTGAAGGCCTGGCTCAGCCGCGTCTCCACCCGGATCGCCACCTCGTCCGCTCTGGCGAGCAGGTCCTGTCCGCTGGGCGAGAGCCGCGTCTCCAGGATGTGGGAGTGCAGCGGATGGGGCTTGCGTTCGATGAGTTCACGCCTGCTCAGGGTCGCGAGTACGGACGACATCGTCTGGGGCGTCACCAGGCACCGGCGGGCCAGAATCGCGCCTGAGGCCCCCGGCTCCTCGGAGAGGACGAGGAGCACCGTGTACTGGGGGACCGAGAGGTTGAACTGCCGCAGAACGGCGTGTTTCGCAGAGATCAGTTCCTGCTCGGCACGCTTCAGGTGATGACCGATCCGCTGGTCCATGGGAAGCTGGGTCATCTGGGAATCGTATCTCAGGGCGCTTGTCCCTCCGTGCTCGTCGGCCGTTCGTCAGGGCGGCGTCGGGGCGGCGCCGGAGGGCGGCCCAGGGCCGCCCCCGGCTCGGGGAGGTTCAGTACCGCGCACCCGCGGTGGCGTCGGCGATGGTGTCGAGTTCGGCGATGTCCTCCGGGGAGAGCACCAGGTCCGCGCCGCCGACGTTCTCGTCCAGGCGTTCGCGCCTCTTGGTGCCCGGGATGGGGACGACCGGCAGACCCCACCGCTCCGCCTGCGCGTGGACCCAGGCCAGTGCCACCTGGCCCGGGGTCGCGCCGTGGGCGTCCGCGACCCGCCGCACGATGGCGAGCAGGTCCTGGTTGCGCACGGCGTTCTCGCCGGAGAAGCGCGGCTTGCCGCGGCGGAAGTCGTCGGCGGGCAGCTCGTCCACCGGGGGGAGCGCCCCGGTGAGGAAGCCCCGGCCCAGCGGGGAGTAGGGGACGAAGCCCACGCCGAGTCGCGCGCACTCGCCCACCACGGACTCCTCCACGTCACGGCTCCACAGCGACCACTCCGTCTGCACCGCCGCGATCGGGTGCACGGCGTGGGCGGCGCGCAGTTCGTCGGCGCTCACCTCGGACAACCCCAGGTGGCGCACCTTGCCCTGGGCGACCAGCTCGGCCATGGCCCCGACCGTCTCCTCGACGGGCACCGAGGCGTCGCGCCGGTGCATGTAGTAGAGGTCGATCGTCTCGATGCCGAGGCGGGAGAGGCTGGCGTCGCACGCCGCGCGGACGTACTCGGGGTCCCCGCGGTGGCTGCGGGCGCCGGTCTCCCGGTCGCGGACGATGCCGAACTTGGTGGCGAGGACGACCTCGTCCCGCCGTTCCCGGACGACCTTGCCCACCAGTTCCTCGTTGGCCCCGTGGCCGTACATGTCCGCGGTGTCGAGGAAGTTGAGGCCCAGGTCCAGGGCGTGGTGCAGGGTCGCGAGGGAGTCGGCCTCGTCCCCGGGGCCGTAGAACTCGCTCATCCCCATGCAGCCCAGGCCCTGGGCGGAGACGGTGGGGCCGTCGGTGGTCAGCGGAACAGTCCGCATGCGCACTCCTGTGGTCGGTGGTCGTGCTCGACGCGACTCAGGGACGGCGCCCCCTCGGGGTGCGGCCGGGGGTGCCGCGGACGGCGCGTGCGACCGGCCCTCCTGAATCTATGCCGAGAACGTATCATAAGAACCCTGATTGGGAGTCGATATCGATTGGATCTGGAGGCGGCCCCCCTCTCGCACCAGGAACTCGGGAGCCGTCCCGTCCGGGAGCTCGCGCAGCATGTGCCGGGAGACGATGACCTCGAAGGACTCGGGTGCGTCCTCGGTCGCCTCGGAGAGGCCCAGGGACTCGGACAGCACGTGCTGCCGGATCCACTCGCCCGTGTAGAGGTCGGGCTGGGTCTCCTGGCGCAGGCGGACCCGCAGATGGAGGCGTTCGTCCTCGGTGTGCGGGTCGACCAGGACGACCTGGGCCGCCTCCACCGAGTCGAGGCGCAGGGCCAGGGGCACGAGGTCGCGCGGGGAGACCACGCGGCTCAGCGGCCCCATCGGGGCGTCTATGCGGCTGTGGGTGCGCACCGCGGGGCCGGGCAGCCCGCACGGGCAGGAGGTCCACTCGGCCTCGACGCCGGTCTCGTAGCGCAGCAGCGGGACGACCGCCTTCTCGTGCGTGACGGTCACCAGCATGCGCCCGTCGACGATCTCCGTGTACTGGTGGGGGAGCGGGTGGAGGGTGTCGTTGGCGCAGTCCGGGCCGCTGTGCCCGATGATCCAGGTCTCAGCGGAGCCGAACAGCGCCCACGTGCGCAGGTGGGGAAAGTGCGTCCGGATCAGCGAGCGGGTGGCGGAGTCCATGGCCGGGCCGCTCCACAGCACCTTGTGCAGGAAGCCCAGGTCCCGGCCGGCCGCGGCGCAGTAGCGCAGCAGGCTCCGGAAGGTGTCGAGGGTGGTGCCCAGCGCGTTGACCCCGTGGCGCTCGAACAGGTCGAGGTAGGCGTCGATCATCTGGTCGGTCGGCGCGTCCATGGAGAGGGTGGGCACCCCGGCCCGGGAGGCGAGCCCGTTGTGCAGGTCCTGGCAGGCCCGCATGTGGAAGGGGGTGCCGAGCGTGGTGAACAGGTCTCCCTGCTCGAACGGGCGCACGTGCGGCGCGATCTCGTCCAGGTACAGGTCCGCCGGTACCGCTCCCATGCGCATGGTCGACCGCGTGCCGCCCATGACGTGGAGGGAAGCACGGGTCAGGGCGGAGGGGTCGTTGCGCACCAGGGTGTCGATGGCCCGGCCCAGTTCGTCCCTGCCGAGCGTGGGCAGGTCGGACAGGGCCGGCTCGGCGCCACCCGCGGTGTGGCGCAGGTACTTCTCCCGCAGTACGGGAATCCTGGACAGCTTGTCCAGGGCCCGCGCCGGGGAAGGTGCCTCGCCGTTGGGCGCCCGTGAACCGAATATCGTTGTCATTCTCGCGCTCGCGTTCTTGGTGTATTCAGGTGCGGCCAATCATGGACTTCTGCACGACTGCGTTTCCGTCAACGAACCCGAAGTGAGGAGAAGGGGTCTGGATTTGTGATCCAGTCGCCGGCGCTGCGGGGTCGCGGCTGCCTTCGCGAAGCATCCGATCGGGAGAATGCGACGATAACCCGGGGCGGGTTCCGATTCCTGTGACCGGGTGGACACCTGTCGTTATCGTCCGTCGTCGGGGCGTTTCCGGAGTCGCGCGATTACTTTCTCGTGGAATATGACCTTGGTCACTCGAACGCTGGGGGGTCTCACTCTCGGTGAGGCCGGGCTCCGGGCGCCGCCTCCGCCCGGGACGCGGCGCGGCGGCGGACCCGTCGAACGTCCCGGCGGCGCGGCCCCGCCCCGGCCCTGTGGACGGCCCCTCGTCCTCCGAGACAGCGCTATACGCTGGAGGGGTTCACCCCGGACGGTGTCCCGCACTCCCCCGACACGGCGGGGCGGGACCCGGCGGGCTGGTCTCCCAACCAAGAGAGAGCACCATGAGTGACATCGAGCGCGAGGTCCACGCGGTAGCCGAGCGCGCCCGGGACGCGGCGGCGGACCTCGCCCCGCTCAGCCGCGCGGTCAAGGACGCCGCCCTGGTGGCCATCGCCGACGCCCTGGTCAAGCGCGCCGACGAGATCACGGCGGCCAACGCGGAGGACGTCGAGCGAGCGCGCGGGGAGGGCACCTCCCCGGCCATGGTCGACCGGCTCACCCTCACCCCGCAGCGGATCGAGGCGATCGCCGACGCCGTCCGCGAGATCGTCGAACTCCCCGACCCGGTGGGGGAGTCCGTCCGCGGAGGCGTGCTGCCCAACGGCCTCGACCTGCGCCAGATCCGGGTCCCGCTCGGCGTCATCGGCATCATCTACGAGGGCCGCCCCAACGTCACCGTGGACGCCGCCGCCCTGTGCCTCAAGAGCGGCAACGCCGCACTCCTGCGGGGCTCCTCCTCCGCGTACGCCTCCAACGCCGCCATCGTCGGCGTCCTGCGGGACGCCCTGGCCGGTACGGGGGTCCCGCAGGACGCCGTCCAGATGGTGCCCGGCCGCACCCGCGAGTCCTCGACCGCGCTCATGCGGGCGCGGGGCCTGGTGGACGTGCTCATCCCGCGCGGCGGCGGCTCCCTGATCCAGGCCGTGGTCCGCGACTCCACCGTTCCGGTGATCGAGACCGGCGAGGGCCTGTGCCACGTCTACGTGGACGCCGACGCGGACCTCGACAAGGCGGTGGCCATCGCCACCAACGCCAAGGCTCAGCGCTGCTCCGTCTGCAACTCGGCCGAGACCCTGCTGGTGCACGAGGCCGTGGCCGACGCCTTCCTGCCGCGGGTGCTGGAGTCCCTGGCCGAGGCCGGGGTGACCGTGCACGGCGACCCGAGGGTGACGGCGGCGGCAGCGGCCCACGGATCGCGGGCGACCGTGGTCGGGGCCACGGAGGAGGACTGGGCCACCGAGTACCTGTCCATGGACCTGGCGGTGCGCGTCGTGCCCACCATCGACGACGCGATCGCGCACATCCGCAGGTACTCCACCCGGCACACCGAGGCGATCGTCACCGACTCGCTGAAGGCCTCCCGGTACTTCGTGTCCAGGGTCGACTCCGCCGCTGTCATGGTCAACGCCTCCACCCGGTTCACGGACGGGGGCGAGTTCGGCTTCGGCGCCGAGATCGGTATCTCCACGCAGAAGCTCCACGCCAGAGGGCCGATGGGCCTCACCGAGATGACCTCCACCAAGTACGTGGTCACCGGCGACGGCCACCTGAAGTAGCCGTAACACCCCGAAGGGCCGCCCGGTTCGCCGGGCGGCCCTTCCGTGTTCGCGCGGAAGCCATGCGTAACGGCGGCAGGTCGGCGCCCTATTGGCATCGGGAATGTTTTCCCACTGGAAACCTGGACAGAAGCGAATCTTCTCGTAGGAAGTATTCCCAAAGCGACGGGAGGTCGGTAATTTCACTGTGGTGTCTCACGGCGCTCTCCCCGCTCTCCTCACGGAGCGCCGCCCCCACGGTCACGACGAAAGGAATCCCCCGCATGAAGCTCCGGAGCAAGGTCGCGGCCCTCGCCACGACCGCCCTGGCCGTCGGCGGTGTCACCCTGATGGCCTCCCCGGCCCAGGCCGACCTGGTCACCCTCTGCTCGGGTCACGGCGGTGCGATCACCCTGCCCACGGACCTCGCGGTCCCCGCGGGCAAGAGCTGCTTCCTGGACGGCACCGTCATCCAGGGCGACATCACCGTCCGACAGGGTGCCAACCTCCACATCGTCGGCGGCGAGGTCGAGGGAGAGGTGATCGTCCAGAAGGACGCCTACTTCGACGCCTCCGACACCACCGTCGGCGACCGTGTGCTCAACCGCGGTTCCTTCGGCACCTACCTCGAGGAGAGCTCCACCGGTGCCGCACTGCGCACCGTTCCGGTCGAGGGCGGCAACACCGACGGCTTCGCCTTCGTCGTCGACTCGTCAGTGAAGAGCGTCAACGCCGAGGTCGGCGCCGTCTACGTCTCCGGCTCCCGGATCGGCGGCGCGGTCAAGGCCGACGGGGTCGAGTACGCCGACATCTACGACTCCGTGGTGCGCGGGGCGCTGACCGTCACCGACCCGACCGCCGGCGGCATCCTCTGCGACAGCGAGGTCATCGGCGCGGCCACCTACACCGGCGGGGCCGGCCCCGTGGCCGTCGGCGCCGGCGAGGTCGGCGGCTTCTGCTCCTCCGTCAACTACGTCGACGGCGACCTGAGCGTCTCCGGCGTGACCGGGGGCGTCTACGTCGACAACAACATCGTCGGCGGCGACCTGGTCACCTCCGACAACTCCCCGACCGCCCAGGTCGGTGACAGCAACCGCGTCCGCGGGGGCATCATCACCGAGGAGGTCGCCCTGCGCAGCCTCGCCGCCGCCGTGGCCGAGGAGTTCGAGGCCCACGAGGAGAACCTGGTCGAGGAGGTCGAGACGGCTCGCGCCGACACGATCGACGAGGCCCTGGCCGCGGGTCCCGCCTTCTAGGGCCGGCACCGGTCACAGCAGTACCGACGCAGCGCCGACGGCACGGAGCCGTCGGCGCTGCCGTGCGTCCGGGCGGCCTCCGTGCGTCGCGCCTGCCGGGCCGTGCCCCGAGGTGCTCCGCGCCGGGCCGTGCGGAGGGGTCGCGGCACCCCACATCCCGCTCACCGAGGGAGAAACCGTCATATGTCGTCCTACTGACGGTGGTCAAACGTCGGTGATACAGTCCACGCATGGCTGACTCGGTGCGGCGTGTCGTGGTCTCCGGCGGGTCCGGCGGCATCGGAAGGGCCCTCGTGTGCGCCTTCGCCTCGGACGGCGCGAGCGTGGTCGCCCTCGGCCGCGACTCCGGCAGACTCGCCGCCCTGGAACGGGAGACCAGGGCCCACGGCCTCGACGTCACCGCGCTCGTGTGCGACCTGACCGACGAGGCCGCCGTGGCCGCCGTGTCCCGCACCGTCGGCCCCGCCTCGGTCCTGGTCAACAACGCGGGGGAGGCGCTGACAGCACCCCTGCCCGCCACCGGGCTGGACCTGTGGGAGCGCCAGATCCGCTCGAACGCCACCTCGGCGTTCCTGCTCACCCGCGCCCTACTCCCCGACATGATCGAACGCGACCACGGCCGCGTCGTGTTCGTGGCGTCCACGGCCGCCCTGGTCGGAGCCCGCTACACGGCCGCGTACACCGCCTCCAAACACGCCATGCTCGGCCTGTGCCGCTCCGTCGCCGCCGAGGTCGCGGGCACCGGGGTCACCAGCAACGCCGTCTGCCCCACGTTCGTCCGCGGCCCCATGACCGAGCGCTCCGTGGCCCGCATCGTCGAACGCACCGGACGCGATCAGGTCCGGGCCGAGGCCGCGCTGACCGCAGCCACCCCCCTCGGGCGCCTGCTCGAACCGGAGGAGGTGGCCGCGGCCGTGGTCTACTTCGCCGGCCACGCCGCCCGCGCCGTCAACGGCCAGTCCCTCACCCTCGACGGAGGAGGAACCCTGTGAGTCCGTTCCGGGCGTCCGCGCCCCTGACAGAGAAGTGGGACCACTTCGACCTGCACCGCGCCGACGGGGTCGCCACCGTGACCCTCGACCGGCCGGACCGGCTCAACGCCCTCACCTTCGAGGCCTACGCCGACCTGCGCGACCTCCTCCTCGAACTCCCGCAGCGCGGCGACACACGGGTCCTGGTGCTGCGCGGGCGGGGGCGCGGGTTCTGCTCCGGAGGGGACGTCGACGCGATCATCGGCCGCACCCTGGAGATGGCCCCCGACGAACTCCTCGCCTTCACCCGGATGACCGGCGAGGTCGTCCGCGCGATGCGAGAGTGCCCCGTCCCCGTCATCGCCGGGATCCAGGGGATCGCCGCGGGAGCAGGGTCCGTCCTCGCCCTGGCCTCGGACTTCCGGGTGGTGGCCCGCTCCGCGCGGTTCGCGTTCCTGTTCACACGGGTCGGCCTGTCCGGCGCCGACATGGGAGCGGCCTACCTGCTGCCGCGCGTGGTCGGACTGGGCCACGCCACCAAGCTCCTCATGCTCGGCGACACGATCGGGGCCGAGGAGGCCGACCGCTACGGGCTGGTCAGCGAACTCGTCCCCGACGAGGGCCTGGACGCGGCGGTGGCCGCCCTGGCCGTCCGGCTGTCGGAGGGGCCCGCGTTCGGCTACGCGCAGACCAAGGCCCTGCTCACCAGGGAACTGGACATGGGGCTCTCCGGAGCTCTCGAACTGGAGGCGATGACCCAGGCGCTGCTCATGAAGAGCGCCGACTACGCCGAGTTCCACGCCGCGTTCACCGGCAAACGACCCCCCGAGTGGAAGGGCCGCTGATGGCGTCCGAACCCGCGTACACACCGCACACCCTCGTCAACCCGGCCGCCCTGGGGCCGGCCGTGGGCTTCTCGCACGCCGTGGTCCCCGCACCCGGCCGGACGGTCCACCTGGGCGGGCAGATCGCCTCCGGCCCGGACGGCAGGCTCGCGGCCGAGGGGCTGGTCGAGCAGTTCGACCTGGCCCTGGCCAACTCCCTCACCGCCCTGCGCGCGGCGGGCGGCGGTCCGGGGCACCTGGTCAGCCTCGCCGTGTACACGACCGACGTGTCCGGCTACCGGTCCGCCACGGGGGAGATCGGCCGCGCGTACCGCAGACGGATGGGCCGCCACTACCCGGCGATGGCGCTGTTCGGGGTGACGGAGCTGTTCGACCCCGGGGCCCTGGTCGAACTCGTGGGCCTGGCCGTCGTCCCCGACTGAGCGCGGTGCGACGGGGGCCGCGCGGTGCGCGGCGCCCCGCCCCGGGCTCTGCGGCGCGGACCGGGTTCAGCCCCGGTCCGCGTTCCGGCCCAGCCAGCTCTGGACGAGCACCACGCCGACCAGGAACAGGCCGCTGACCACCTCCTGGAACGCGGAGGACAGGCCCCCCACGGCGTTGATGACGTTCTTGATGATGCTGAGCAGCAGCACGCCCGCCAGGGTCCCGCCGACGAACCCGTAGCCGCCGACCAGCAGCGTGCCACCGATGACCACGGCCGAGATCGCCTCCAGTTCGGTGCCGATACCGAAGATCGTCACACCCGAGCCCAGCCACACCGCGTTGAGGGCCCCGGCGAGACCGGCGCACAGGCCCGACAGCGTGTAGACGGCGACCTTGGTGCGCACGACCGGCACGCCCATGAGAGCGGCGGTCTGCTCGTTGCCGCCCACCGCGTACACGTTCTGGCCCGCGCCGGTGCGCCCGAGCACCGTGCCCCCGACCGCGAACAGCACGAGCACCAGCAGCACCGGGTAGCCGACCAGCCCGAACAGCTTGCCGTGCACCAGCGAGGACAGGGCCAGTCCGTCGGGCACCAGGTAGGTGGTGCTGCCCTCGTCGGACACCGACAGCATCAGCCCCAGCGCGCCGAGCATCGTCGCCAGGGTGACGATGAACGGCGCCAGGCGCGCCCGCGCCACCAGCACCCCGTTGAGTACGCCGATCAGGCCGCACACCACCAGGGGCAGGGTGAGCGCGGCGGCGCCCCCGTACTGCGAGGCCCATGCCGCGAGCACACCGCCCAGGGCGAACACGGTGCCCACCGACAGGTCGATCCCGCCGGTGATGATCACGAACGTCATCCCCAGCGCGATGATCGCGAGGAACGCCGCCCCCACCGCCACGTGGTTGAGGTTGCGGACCGTGAGGAAGCCGTCCAGCGACAGCGCCGCCGCCGCGACCACGGCGACCAGGACCAGGAGCGCGCCGTGGCGCTGGAGGACGTCGCGCAAGGCCGGGCCTCCGCGGCCCCCCGTCGACGTCCGTGTCGTGCCGGTCATGTTCTCCCCCGGTTCCGGGCCAGGTAGACGGCCGCGATGATCACCGCCGTCTGCGCCATCTGCGTCCACGACGGCGGCAGGTCGTGCTTGATGAGGGTCGCCACGAGCAGCTGCATGAGCACCGCCCCGGCGATGGTCCCGGCGACGCGCACCCGTCCGCCCGTCAGCGGGGTGCCGCCGACCACGACCGCGGTGATCGCCGACAGCTCGATGAGGACGCCCACCGAGTTGGGGTCGCTGGCCTGGAGCCGGGCCGTGGTCAGCACACCGGCGACAGCGGCCAGCGCCCCGCACAGCATGTAGACCAGCAGCAGCGTCCGGCGCACCGGCAGCCCCGACAGCTCGGCGGCCCTCCGGTTGCCCCCGACGGCGACCAGCCCGCGCCCGAACACCGTCCGCCGCACCAGGAACAGCACGACCACGACCAGGACGGCGGCGATCCACACCACGTAGGGGAGTCCGGCGAAGGAGCCCGAGCCCAGCTCGCGCAGGCCAGGGTTGCGGATTCCCTCCAGCTGCGGCAGCAGCACCAGGGCCAGCCCGCGCCCGCCGATCATCATCGCCAGCGTCGCGATGATCGCCTGTACCCCGGCGAACGCGACCAGCGCGCCGTTCACGGCGCCGGCCGCCGCGCCCACAGCCACGGCGACCAGCACGGCGACGACCGGCCCGTACCCCAGGTAGAGGGAGATCATCGCCGCGGACAGCGCCATCACCGAGCCCACGGAGAGGTCGATCCCGCCGGTCGCGATGACCAGCGCCATCCCCAGCGCCACGATGAGGACCGGCGCCACCTGTACCGCCTGGACCCGGAGGTTCTCCAGGGACAGGAAGTGGGGGGTGAACGCGATGTTGAACAGCACGATCGCGGCCACGCCCACGTAGACGCCGTAGTCCTGCAACCACGGGACGACCGCGGCCAGGCCCGGCCGCGCCGGCACCCGAGTCGGTGTGCTCATTCCCGCCCTCCGTCCCCCGCGTGCGCGTCCTTCCGCCCCCCGCCGGCGGGCGCTCCGCCGTCACCGCCCGGTCCGGGCGGGCTCCCCGGCGCGGTCGGGCCTCCCGGTGGGGTTCCGCCCTCCGCGATGGCCGCCATGAGTCCCCGTTCGGTGACCCCGTCGCCGGTGAGCTCGCCGACCACCGCGCCGTCCTTGAGGACCACCACCCGGTCGGCCCCCTCCACCAGCTCCTCCAGGTCGGAGGAGATGAGCAGGACGCCCAACCCGGCCTCCGCCAGCTCGTCCACCAGGTTCTGCACCTCCGCCTTGGCGCCGACGTCGATGCCCCGGGTGGGCTCGTCCAGCAGCAGGACCTTCGGGTTCAGGGCCAGCCACCGGGCCAGCAGCACCTTCTGCTGGTTGCCGCCGGAGAGCTCCTCCACCTTCTGGGAGGGGCCGACCGCCTTGATCCGGAGGCGTTCCATGAACACCTCCACGACCCGGTCCACCCGGCGTTCGGACACCAGGCCGAACCGGCTGAGCCGGGGGAGGGCGGCCAGGGCGATGTTCTCCCTGACCGACAGGCCCGGGATGACTCCCTCGTGCTTGCGGTCCTCGGGCAGCAGGCTGATCCCGGCCCGGATCGCGCCCGCCACCGTCCGCCGGCGCACCGGCACCCCGACCACCGAGACCCGGCCCGCGTCCAGGGGCAGTGCCCCCGCGACCGCCTTGGCGGTCTCGGTCCGACCGGAGCCGAGCAGGCCGCCCAGGCCCACCACCTCACCCGGCCGGACGCGCAGCGACACCCCGTGGAGCCGGTGCCGCGCGGTCAGGCCCTCGGCCTCCAGCACCGGGGTCCCGTCCCGCGCCCCGTGGCCCCCGGAGAACGTGGTGGAGCCCTCGCGCCGGACCTCCTCCACGTCCCGGCCCAGCATCAGGGCGATGAGCCGCAACCGCTCCAGGTCGGCCATCGCGCCGCTGTGCACGACCCGGCCGTCCCGCAGGACGGTGACCCGGTCGCACACCTCGTACAGCTCGTCCAGCCGGTGGCTGACGTAGACCACGGAGATGCCCCGCTCGCGCAGCGACCCGATCACGTCGAACAGGGTCCGCACCTCGCGCGGCTCCAGGGACGACGTCGGCTCGTCCATGACCACCACCCGGGCGTCCGAGGTGACCGCCCTGGCCAGGGCGACCATCTGCCGGGCGCCGATGGACAGCTCCCGCAGGGGGCGCCGCACGTCCGCGTCCACCCCGTGGGCGCGCAGCACCTCCCCGGCCTCCCGGTGCATGCGCGGGAAGTCGATCAGCCCGAACCGCCGCGGCTCCCGCCCCAGGTACAGGTTGCGGGCCACGCTCAGCAGCGGCAGGAGGTTCACCTCCTGGTAGATCGTGGAGATCCCCGCTCTCTGCGCCCGCAGCGGGGTGTCGAACCGGACCGGTGCGCCCAGGTACTCCAGGTCGCCGCCGTCCGCCCGGTGGACCCCCGTCAGGAGCTTGATCAGCGTGGACTTGCCCGCGCCGTTCTCCCCGACCAGGGCGTGCACCTCGCCGGGACCCAACGCGAAGTCGACCCCGTCCAGGGCGAGGACCCCGGGGAACCGCTTGGTCAGCCCCCGGGTCCTCACGACCGCCCCGGACCCGCCACCGCGGCCGCTCACGGCCGGACCCCGTCCGGACGCCGGCGGAGGAGGGGATCAGTAGGCATCGCCGACCTCCTCCTCGGCGTTCGAGGAGTCGTACTCGCGGTCGGTGATGATCAGCTGGGTACCGACCTCCTCGCCGGCGCCGAACGCCTCGGCGGCCTCGAAGGCGAGCGGGCCGAACCTCGGGTTGGACTCCACGACCCCGGAGATCCACCCGTCGACGATGTACTCCACGGCCGTTCTCGTGCCGTCGACCGTGACGATCCGGACGTCCCCGGCCCCACGGCCCGCGCCGCCGAGCGCGGTCACCGCGCCGATGCCCATCTCGTCGTTCTGCGCGTAGATGCCGTCGATGTCGGGCTGGGACTGGATGAGCTGTTCGGTGACGGACTGGCCGCCCTCGCGGGTGAAGTCGCCGGACTGCTCGAAGACCAGCTCGATACCGGGCGCCTCGGCCTCGATCCGCTCCTTGAAGCCCTCGGTCCGCTCGGTCGTGACGTTGTTGCCCGCCGCGCCGAGCAGGATCGCCACCTCGCCCTCGCCGTCGAGGGCGGCGATCATCTGGTCCGCGGCCCGGCGCCCCTGCTCCACGAAGTCGGAGCCGATGAAGGTGACGAAGTCCTCACAGGCGGTGCCGTTGATGGCCCGGTCGACGGTGATGATGGGGATCCGGCGCTCGGCGGCCTCGTCCAGGACCGGCTTCCAGCCGTCGGAGTTGAGCGGAGCGATGATGAGCACCTCCGCCCCCTGCGACATCAGGTCCTGCACGTCGCTGATCTGCTGGGAGAAGTCGGACTGCGCGTTGGCGGTGATCAGGTCGACGCCCCGCTCCTCGGCCTCGGTCCTGATCGACTCGGTCTCGGTGATGCGGAACGGGTTGGACTCCGCCTCGGACTGGGAGAAGCCGACCCTGACCTCGGACAGGTCGAAGGGCTCCCCGCCGTACCGGTCGACGGTGCAGGTCTCGTCCCCGGCGGCGGCCTCGTCCAGGACCTGGGCCTGTCCGCTGCCGTCTCCGCCGGACTGCGCCTGTCCGCCGTCGACGTCCTCCTCGCCGCGCGCGCAGCCCGAGGCGAGGAGGACCGCGGCGGTACACGCCGCGGCGGCGGCCACCAGCGGGCCGCGCCGCGGTGTCGGGTCGTGGGGGTGTTCGTTCATGTTCCGGTCCTCCGGGGGGTTCGGGGAGGGGTGGGGGAGCGGCGGGGGCGTCGGGGCGGGGGCGCCCCCGCCGCGGGGGCGGTGCCGGCTCGTCACCCGGCCCAGGGGGCCTCGAGCGCCCACGTCACGTCCTCCGCGTAGCGGTCGGAGGTGTCGCGGGGCGCGCCGGTGCCGCCTGCGCCGGACAGCCACAGCTCGCTGTCGTAGTGGCGCAGGAACTTGTCGGGGAAGTTGTAGGAGCGGAAGGACACGCCGTCGCCGCCCAGGCCGGGAACCGCGCACCAGGTCGCGTCCTCCTCGAACAGGGTGGAGCCGTCGGACGGCTCCCTGCTCACCCGGGACTCGGCGTGGCGCAGGTACTCGCCGGGACGGTTGTGGGACTCCAGGGAGAAGCACGCGTCGTCGGCAAGGCCGGGGACGATCCGCCAGGTGGCGTCGGCCCTGAGCAGGGCGGAGCTGTCCTCGTCCACCGGTGCGGTGAACGCCAGCCCGTTCTCGTGCCGGAGGTAGCGGTCCTCGTGGCCGGGGGTGGTGACCCGCAGGGAGTACGCCCCGGTGTCGACCTCCTCGCGACCGCCCACCGGGCGTCCCGCGATGAGGTCGGCGTGGGCCGCGGCCGCCGCCTCCTGGTCGATCTTCAGGACCTGCCGGTCGTAGGTCCACATGCCGTTGAGTTCGTTCTCCACGTCGGTGATCTCGGTGTAGATGGCCGCGGAGAGCCCGTGGGTGCGCTCCAACCGCTGCACCCCGGCCATGAGGCCGACGTAGCGGGTGGTGAGGGAGTCGGAGTCGGAGAGCATCTCGTAGCCGAAGCCGTCACCGGGGCTCCACTCGTGGCCCTCGACGCGCAGGCCGTAGCCGCCGAACTCGCCGAGCACCGAGATGCGTGTGTCGGTGGCCGGGGCCGGGTTGCCCGGTCCGACGTAGATGTGGGAGTCGACGGCGTCGCCGTTGCCGGTGTCGTGCCATCCGGACGCGCCGGTGACCAGGCGGGAGGGGTCCTGTTCCTTGACCTCGTCGGTGATGCGGGCCCCGTCGTACTGGCCCCAGCCCTCGTTGAACGGGATCCAGTGCGTGACGGACGGGAAGGAGCGGTGCTCGTCGACCATCTCCCGCAGTTCGGCCTCGAACTGGTCCTTCCCGGCCTGTCCGGGCTCGGCGGTCGTGTTGGGCATGTCCTGCCACACGATCAGCCCGAGCACGTCGGCCCAGTGGTACCAGCGGTCGGGCTCGACCTTCACGTGTTTGCGCACGGTGTTGTAGCCGAGGTCCTTGTGGGCCTGGAGGTCGAACCTCAGGGCCTCGTCGGTCGGGGCGGTGGAGATGCCGTCCGGCCAGTACCCCTGGTCGAGGGTGCCGACCTGGAAGACGTACTCGCCGTTGAGCAGCGGGCGCAGCACCCCGTCCACCTCGCCCACGGAGACCGACCGCATGCCGGTGTACCCGGCGACACCGTCCACCGTCTCGCCGTCCTGTTCGAGGGTGACGTCGATGTCGTAGAGGAAGGGGTCGTCGGGGGACCACAGGTGCGGGTCGGGGACCGGCACGGTGATCGCGGAGTCCGGGGGGCCGGTCGCACTGCCGACCTCGGTGCCGCCGTCGCGGACCGTGACGCGGGCGGTGGTCCCCTCGGCCCCCTCGGTGTTGACCACGACCTCGACCTGCTCGCCGTCCACGTCGGGTGTGACGTCCAGCCGGGTGACGTGGGCGGGGGCGACCGGCTCCATCCACACCGTCTGCCAGATGCCGGAGTAGGCGGTGTAGAAGATGCCGCCGGGGTCGAGCCGCTGCTTGCCGACCGCCTGGTCGCCGGAGTCCGTGGGGTCGTACACCCCGACCACGATCTCGTTCTCGCCCCCGGTCAGCTCGTCGGCGACGTCGAAGGAGAACTTGTCGTAGCCGCCGGAGTGGGATCCGACCTCCGTGCCGTTGACCCAGACCGTGGCCTGCCAGTCGACGGCTCCGAAGTTGAGCAGCACGCGCTGCCCGTCCCAGGACTCGGGGACCTCGAAGGTGCGGCGGTACCACATGCGCTCGTGGTGCTCCTGGACACCGGACAGGGCCGACTCGACGGGATAGGGGACCAGGATCTCCCCCTCCAGGGGGGTGCCGAGGGGCGGTTCCTCCCCCTCGGCCGCCGGGGCCCACTCCCAGAGCCCGTTGAGGTTCTGCCAGTCCTCGCGCACCATCTGCGGGCGCGGGTACTCGGGGAGGGCGTTGTCGGGGGAGACGTCCCCTGTCCAGGGGGTCTCCAGGGGGTCGGCGGCGCCCGCAGGCTCGGCGGGCCGCCCGGCCGCGGCGGGGCTCGCCCCCAGGGCCGGGACGAGGAGGAGCGCGGCCAGGGCGGCCGTCAGGTAGCGGGAGGGCGGGGAAGTCGGCGGGTTCGTCGGCGGGGGGTTTCCGGGGGGTGTACGTCGCATGCGGATGCTCCGTGTTCGCGGGCGCGGTCCCCGCCCCGCGCCCGCGGGCACCGGGGAGTGGACTCGCACTTTTTACAACGTGGAAAACCTGACTTCACGAAGATGAGAGCATGGCGCTCGAATCCTGTCCAGACCTCTCACGGGGAAATCAGGACATGAGGAACATTCGGATCTGGCCGCGTTCCGCGGAGTCTCCGCTGGACAGGGGGATGGCGTCTCCCGGACCCCGAGTTGTATAACGATGTAAAATCTGCCGGACAGGAAGTCCAGCACCGAGGAGGGTCAGTGGGCATCAGCCTGAAGGACGTCGCGCAGCGGGCGGGGGTGTCGATCAAGACGGTGTCCAACGTCGTCAACGGCTACCGGCACGTCACCCCCGAGACCCGGCAGCGCGTCCAGCGGGTCATCGACGAGCTCGGATACCGCCCCAACCTCACCGCCCGGCACCTGCGCAAGGGCCGCACCGGGATGATCGCCCTCGCCGTGCCCGAACTCGGCAACCCCTACTTCGCCGAACTCGCCGACGCCGTCATCGAGCACGCCGCCGGCCTGGACTACATCGTGCTGCTGGACCACACCGGAGGCCGCCGCGACCAGGAGGTCCTGTTCGCGCAGGGGTTCCGCGCCCGGGTCATCGACGGGCTCATCCTCAGCCCGATCGAGCTGGAGAACGAGGACCTGCTGGCCCGGGGCAGCGACGCCCCCCTCGTCCTGCTGGGGGAGCGCCAGTACGACGCCCCCTACGACCACATCGCCATCGACAACGTCGCCGCCGCCCGCACGGCCGCCGCCCACCTGGTGGAGATCGGCCGGAGGCGCATCGCGTTCATCGGCGCACGGCACGGCCGGGCCCGGGCCACCGCCCACCAGCGGCTCCGCGGGTGGCGGGAGGTCATGTCCGAGACCGGCCGGCCCGCCGGGGAGGACCTGGTGGCGGCCACCGACGGCTACACCCGCGAGGACGGGGCCCAGGCGATGGCGCGGCTGCTGGACTCCGGAATCCGACCGGACGCCGTGTTCTGCTACAACGACCTGATCGCCGTCGGAGCCATGCGCACCCTCGCCGAGCGGGGACTGCGCGTCCCCGACGACGTGGCCCTGGTCGGCTTCGACGACATCGAGGAGGGGCGCTACGCGGCCACGACCCTGACCACCGTCGCCCCGCACAAGAGGGCCATCGCCAGAGCCGCCACGGACGCGCTCCTGGAGCGCCTGGCGGGGGAGGGCGAGATCGCGCCGCGCCGTATCCAGCCGGGGTTCGCCCTGGTCACCAGGGAGAGCACCGTCGGGAGGCCGTGAGCCCCGCACGGCGCCACGCGGCCGGGCCGGTCGTGCAGGGGCGTCGGCAGGTCAGCGGGGTCCGGCCGGGCCCGTGGCCTCGCGGACGTGCTCCAGCCCCGGGCCGCGGAGCAGGGCGTGCAGGTCGAAGAACACCCGCGCGGCCCTGCTCCCCGCCCACTGCTCCGGCAGGAGTTCGGGCGGAAGGCCCGGGTCCAGGTAGGGCATGCGGCGCCAGGCGTCGACGGCGCGCAGGTGGTCGGCGAAGGCCGTCGCCCGCCGCTCGGGGCCGTCAGCCCCCCGTCCCCGCCGCCACGCGCCCAGCACGGGCTCGTGCTCGTCCAGGAACTCCTGGTACATGGACTGCAGGGCGGGCAGGTCCCACCAGGTCGCGACCGCCTCGGTGAGGTCGCTGAAGTCCAGGTGCGTGGCGTGGAACAGCTCCACGTAACCGTCCATGCCCAGGTCGCGGAGGGTGCTGCGGGCCTGGTCCGTCATGTGCGCCGGGGCGATCCACACTCCCGCGGTGGTGGTGCCGAAGCCGAGGCGGGTGAGCTGGGCGCGCAGGGCGTGGCGCCGCCTGCGCTCCGACTCGGGGACGGAGAACACGACGAGCACCCAGCCGTCGCGGATCTCGGCGACCCGGTGCCCGAAGATCCGCCTGTCGCCCTGGGCGAGGATGCGGCGCCCCTCCTCGGAGAGCCGGTACCCGGCCGCGCCGCCGATGCGCTCGGAGGCGAGCAGGCCCCGCAGTTTGAGGCGGGAGACGGACGAGCGCACGGAGGGGGCGTCCACGTCGAGGCCGCCCATGAGGGCGATGAGGTCGGCGACGCCGATCCACCCGCCGACGTCCCGGGCGTAGGTGCCGAAGAACGACACGATGAGCGAGCGGGGGCGCCGGTTGACGCGCTCGCCGTCCGCGGAGTTGTCGGCCTGTTCTTCGATGGACGTCACGCGGACACGATAGCGCTCCGGAGCCCCTGTTCAGTCACGGCGTTCCGTACCAGGGACCTCGATGACCACGTCCCAAGATCGCACATAAAGCTCTCTTGACGGTCGTCATGCTTCCTGTACATTGACGATGTGGGGTGGGTCACTACGAGAGTCGAGGTCGCCCATGGGCTTCTCCCTCAACGACGACGACCAGGACTTCGCGCGCTGGGTCGACGAGCGCGCCGCCGCGATCGACGCCCCGCCCCCGGAGACGGCTGGCCGGGTCGACCGGCCGCTCCTCCTCCGACTGGCCGGCCTCGGCCTCCTCCCGGCGCTCCTCCCCGGCGCGGACGGCGGAGGGCCCCCGCGCGAGGCCAGCGCCACCCGCCTCTGCCTCCTGCGCGAACGCCTCGCCCGCGTCGACACCCACGCCGAGACCGCGCTCGCCCTCCAGGGCCTGGGCGCCTACCCCGTCCTCCAGTCCGGCACCGAGCGCCAGCGCCGGCACTGGATACCCCTCGCGGCCTCCGGGGAGGCCGTCGCCGCCTTCGCCCTCTCCGAGCCCGACGCCGGGTCGGACGCCGCGGCACTCGCCCTGCGCGCCGACCCCGTCGGCGACGGCTGGCGGCTGCGCGGCGAGAAGACCTGGATCTCCAACGCCCCCGACGCCGACTTCTACACCGTGTTCGCCCGCACCACCCCCGGCACCCGGTCGCGGGGCGTCACCGCCTTCCTCGTCCCCGCCGACCGGCCCGGCCTGGACGGCACCCCGCTGGACATGCTCTCCCCGCACGCCCTCGGCCACCTGGTCTTCGACGGGGTCCCCGTCGGTCCCGAGGACGTCATCGGACGGCCCGACCAGGGCTTCTCCGTGGCCATGCGCACCCTCGACCTGTTCCGGCCCAGCGTCGGCGCGTTCGCCGTCGGCATGGCGGACGCCGCCCTCGCCGCCGCCAGGGCGCACACCGGGAGGCGGCGCGCCTTCGGCGGACCGCTCGACGGACTCCAGACCGTCGCCCACACCCTGGCCGAGATGGCCACACGCACCGAGGCCGCGCGCCTGCTCGTCTACTCGGCGGCCGAGGAGTACGACACCGGGGGCGGGAACGTCACCGTCCGCTCCGCCATGGCCAAGCTCCTGGCCACCGAGACCGCCCAGTACGTCGTCGACGCCGCCGTCCAGCTCCACGGCGCCCGCGCCCTGCGCCGGGGCCACCTCCTCGAACACCTCTACCGGGAGGTCCGCGCCCCCCGCATCTACGAGGGAGCCTCGGAGGTACAGCGCCAGATCATCGCCCGGCACATGTGACCCGGACCGGGCACGCCGGGAGCCCGCACGCGGACCAACCCCGCGAAGGCCCCGCCCGCAGCGTCCTCACCACCCGAGGAGGTCCACCATGACACCACCGCTGTCACCCACCGGATACGCCGACACCTTCGTCCGGGACCATCTGCCGCCCGCCGACCAGTGGCCCGTGCTCACCTTCGACCCGCCCGTCCCGCGCTACCCGGACCGGCTCAACTGCGCGGAGGAGCTCCTCGACGGCAGCATCGCCGCCCACGGCGCCGACCGCCCCTGCCTGTTCGGCGACGACGAGGCGTGGACCTACGGGGAACTGCGCGACAGGGTCGGCCGCATCGCCAACGTGCTCGTCGGGGAGAGAGGGCTCCGCCCCGGGCAGAGGGTCCTGTTGCGCGGGCCCAACTCGCCCTGGCTCGCCGCCTGCTGGCTCGCCGTCATCCGGGCCGGTGGAGTGGCCGTCACGGTCCTGCCGGTCCTGCGCGCCGGAGAACTCGCCACCGTCATGACCGCCGCCCGCGTCACCCACGCGATCTGCGACGCCCGGTTCCTGGACGACCTGGCAGCGGCCGGAGACACCCTCCCCGCGGCACCCGACGTCCTCGCCTACGGCGGGGACGGCCCCGACGACCTCACCTCCCTCGCCGCCGGGAGCCCCGCCGGGTTCGCGGCGGTCCGGGTCGCCGCCGACGACGCCTGCATGATCGCCTACACGTCGGGCACCACGGGACGGCCCAAGGGCTGCGTGCACTTCCACCGCGACCTGCTCACCATCGCGGACACCTACTCCGCGCACGTCCTCGCGCCCGTCCCCGACGACGTGTTCACGGGCAGCCCCCCGTTCGCCTTCACGTTCGGGCTCGGCGGTCTGCTCGTCTTCCCCCTGCGCGCCGGGGCCGCCTCGATCCTGCTGGAGAGGCCCCGCCCCGAAGCGCTCCTCGACGCGGTCTCCCGCCGGGGCGCCACGATCGTGTTCACCGCGCCGACCGCGTACAGGGCCATGCTCGCCCGGGTCGGCGAGTACGACCTGTCCGGCCTGCGACGCTGCGTCTCGGCGGGGGAGCACCTCCCCGCCGCCACCTGGCAGGCCTGGTACGACGCCACCGGGGTCCGCATGCTCGACGGCATCGGCGCCACCGAGATGCTGCACATCTTCGTCTCCGCCTCCGACGCCCACACGCGCCCCGGCTCCACCGGTCTGCCGGTCCCCGGATTCACCGCGGCCGTCCTGGACGACCACGGGAACCCCGTCCCCGACGGCGAGCCCGGCCACCTGGCCGTGCGCGGCCCCGTCGGCTGCCGCTACCTCGACGACGACCGCCAGCGCGAGTACGTCAGGCACGGCTGGAACTACACCGGCGACACCTACGTCCGCGACGGCGACGGCCACCTCTGGTACCGGGCGCGCAGCGACGACATGATCATCTCCGCCGGGTACAACATCTCCCCCTCCGAGGTCGAGGAGGCGCTGCTCTCCGCACCCGAGGTCGAGGAGACCGCCGTCGTCGGCGCGGACGATCCCGAACGCGGCCGGATCGTGCGCGCCTACGTCGTCCTGCGCGACGGGGCCACACCGGGGGACGCCAGCGCGCAGAGGCTCAAGGACCACGTCCGCGCGCGGATCAGCCCGTACAAGACCCCGCGCTCGGTGGTGTTCCTCGCCGCGCTGCCTCGCACCGCCACCGGCAAGCTCCAGAGGTTCAAGCTGCGCGAGGCCCCCTGACCGGGGACGAAGCGCCGGCGCCCCGCGGCGCCCGCCCCCCGGCGGGTCCCACGGCGTCGGCGGCACCCACGCTCCAGTGACACCGGCGACGCCGTCCGCCCGCCGGGGGCGGCGGCCAGGAAGGCGGACCGCATGCGCATCGCATGTGTCGGGGGAGGCCCCGGCGGACTCTACCTCGCGGCGCTCGTGCGCCGGATCGACCCGGGACACCAGGTCACCGTGTACGAGCGCGACGCTCCCGACGACACCTTCGGCTTCGGCGTCGTGCTGTCCGACGAGACCCTCGGCGGTATCGAGCACGCCGACCCCGAGGTGTACGCGGCGCTCGCGGGCGAGTTCGCCCGGTGGGACGACATCGACGTCCACTACAGGGGCGCCGTCGTCACCTCCGGAGGGCACGGATTCGCCGCCATCGGACGCCGCCGCCTCCTCCAGATCCTCCGCGACCGCTGCACCGCTCTGGGCGTGGACGTGCGCGTGCGCACCCCGGCGCCGCCCGTGGAGGAGCTGGCGGCCGACCACGACCTCGTGGTGGCCGCCGACGGAGCCCACAGCCGCGTCCGCGCCGCCTACGCCGAGGACTTCGGCACCACCCTCGACGAGCGCGGCAACCGGTTCATGTGGCTGGGCACCGACCTCGTCCTCGACGCCTTCACCTTCCAGGTCCTGGAGACCCCGCACGGCCCCGTGCAGCTGCACGGCTACCCCTACTCCGACGGCGCCAGCACCTTCCTGGTGGAGATGGGCGAGGACGTGTGGCGCGCGGCGGGCTTCGCGGCCTCCGCCGAGGGCCGCGAGTGGAGGCCGGGGGAGAGCGATACCGACGGCATCGCCCGCTGCGGCAAGCTGTTCGCGGACATCCTGGACGGCCACCGCCTGCTGCCCAACAACTCCCGGTGGCAGCGGTTCACCACCGTGCGCAACCGCACCTGGCGCCGCGGCAACGTGGTCCTGCTCGGGGACGCCGCGCACACCGCCCACTTCTCCATCGGGTCCGGGACCAAACTCGCCATGGAGGACGCCCTCGCGCTCGCCGCCGGCCTGCACGAGCACCCCACCGTGGATGCGGCGCTGGAGGCCTACGAGGCCGAGCGCCGCCCCGTCGTCACCAGCACCCAGCGGGCCGCCCAGGCCAGCCTGGAGTGGTTCGAGGAGGTCGGCCGCCACGTCGGACAGGAACCCGTCCAGTTCGCCTTCGACCTCCTCACCCGCAGCCGTCGCGTCACCTACGACAACCTGCGCCTGCGCGATCCCGAGTTCGTGGCCCGCGTGGACGGGTGGTTCTCCGCCCAGGCCGGGACCGACCCCGCCGAGCGCCGCCCGCCCATGTTCCACCCGTTCCGCATCGGCGGGATGGAACTCGCCAACCGGGTCGTGGTCTCCGCCATGGACATGTACTCGGCCGTCGACGGCACGCCGCAGGACTTCCACCTGGTGCACCTGGGGAGCAGGGCGCTGGGCGGCGCCGGGCTGGTCATGACCGAGATGGTGTGCGTGTCGCCGGAGGGCCGCATCACCCCCGGCTGCACCGGCCTGTACCGGCCCGAGCACGAGGAGGCCTGGCGCCGGGTCACCGACTTCGTGCACGAGCGCACCGGTGCCCGGATCGGCGTCCAGCTGGGGCACTCCGGCCGCAAGGGGTCGACCCGCCTCATGTGGGAGGGCATCGACCGACCCCTGCCGGACGGGAACTGGCCGGTGGTCGGCCCCTCGCCGCTGCCGTACCGCGAGGGCGTCAACCAGGTGCCCCGCGCGCTCGACCACGAGGAGATGGCGGCGATCCGGGAGGAGTTCGCCTCCGCCGCGCGCGCCGCCGACCGCGCGGGGTTCGACCTGCTCGAACTGCACTGTGCCCACGGCTACCTGCTGTCGAGCTTCCTGTCCCCTGTGACCAACCGCCGCACCGACCGCTACGGCGGCTCCCTCGCCAACCGGCTGCGCTACCCGCTGGAGGTGATGGAGGCCGTCCGCGCCGCCTGGCCCGCCCACAAGCCCCTGAGCGTGCGGATCTCCGCCACCGACTGGGTGGAGGGCGGCACCACCGCGGACGACGCCGTGGCCGTCGCCCGCGCCCTCGCCGACGCGGGAGCGGACGCGGTCGACGTGTCCACCGGCCAGGTCACGCCGGACGAGAGGCCCGCCTACGGGCGCAGCTACCAGGTGCCCTACGCCGAGCGGATCCGGCGCGAGGTCGGCGTCCCGGTCATCGCCGTCGGCGCCATCTCCTCCTACGACGACGTCAACTCCACGGTGCTCGCGGGCCGCGCCGACCTGTGCGCGCTGGCCCGGCCGCACCTGTACGACCCCCACTGGACACTGCGCGCCGCCGCCGAGCAGGGGTACGACGGGCCGGGTGCCTCCTGGCCCGAGCCCTACCGGGCGGGCAGCCGCCGGCCGCCTACCGGGCGGACGGACGGTCCCCGGCCGCGGCTCGAACTGCTGCGCGCACCGGACGCGGACGCGACCCGGCACCGCCGCTGGCGGCCCGGGACGGCGGGCGGCCGGTGAGGACGCGCCGGTCGCGGCGGGACGCTCACCGCCCAGGCGGGGCGGGCCCGGCCGGACACCCGCCTGCTAGCGTCCGGGAGCGACCACCCCGACGACGAGGAGCAGCGCGTGCCTACCACCGTGGCCTACGGCGACCACCCCAGCCAGATCGTCCACAGCTGGGAGCCGGAGGGCGCCGACGGGCCCGCGCCCGTCGCCGTCCTGCTGCACGGCGGCTGGTGGCGCGACCGGCACGACGCCACGCTGATGGACCCGCTCGCCCGCGACCTCGCCGCCTCCGGATGGGCGGTGTGGAACGTGGAGTACCGCCGTACCGGTGACGACGGGGGCGGCTGGCCGCAGACCCTCGACGACGTCGGCGACGCCCTGGGGTTCCTCGCCGACGGAGCCGCCCGGCGGCCCGGCCGGTACGACCTGGGCCGCGTGGTGTCCGTCGGGCACTCCGCGGGAGCCCATCTGGCCCTGCTCAACGCGCTCTCGGCGGGGGAGACCCCGGTGACCTCGGTGGTGGCGCTCGCCCCCGTCACCGACACGGAGCGGTGCGCGCTGGCGGGGCTCGGCGAGGGCGCCGTCATCCCGTTCCTCGGAGCGGACCCCGTGGCGGAGCTGTACCGGGTCAGCTCGCCCGTACGGCGCCCGCTGACCGGTGTACCGCACCTGGTGGTGCACGGGGACGCCGACCAGCGGGTCCCCGTCGAGCACAGCCGCGACTACGCGGAGGCGGTCCGCGAGGCGGGCGGCACCGTGGAGTACCGGGAGGTCGCGGGGGCGGACCACTTCGCCGTCGTCGATCCGGGGCACCCCGTCTGGGCGGAAGTCCGTGCGTACATGGCGCCCCCGCGCTGATCCGGGTCCGCGGAGAGGCCGTGGACGGGGCCGTGCCCGAGGGACGCAGGAGGGGGCGGCCCGCAGCGGGCCGCCCCCTCCTGTCCGCTGCCCCGCGCGGGTCCCCGGCGCGGGGGCGCGGGTCAGGAGGACCCGCTCGACCCGCCCGCGCCCTGGTCGGACCGGGCGGAGCCGTTGCGCCACCGGTCGGCGACGTTGTCGAAGATCTTGCCGCCCGCGCTGGCCGCGCTCCCCGCGACGTCGCGCAGGGTGCCCAGCAGCGGGTCGCCCGAGCGCTCCCACGACTCCTTGTAGGAATTGGCGGCGCTGCGCGCCTCCGCGCCGACCCTCGCGTCGCGGTCGGAGGAACGGCGCGGGTAGTCGCCGTCGAGGATGCGCCGGTAGGAGCCGTCCTCGATCCACCGGTGCAGCTCGGCCAGGCGCACCACGGCGAACGGGTGGGTCTGCCCCATCAGGCTGATCAGCTTGAGGAAGCTGTCGCGGGCGTCGCCGCCGGACTCGTACTCGCGCGCCTGCTCCAGGAACGCGTCGGGGTTCATCTCGACCAGGGAGGAACCGCCCGCGAGCTTCATCAGCGCGCGCTTGGCCGCCTCCGGGTTCTGCGCGGCGAGGATCCCGGCGCGGTCACAGGACAGCTCGGACTTGCGGTACCACTCCTCCAGCGCGGCGACGATCGCCTGGAGGCCGATGTAGCCCAGCGGCACCCACGCGACGCGGGTCGCCAGCCGGATCAGGGCCAGCAGCATGGTGCGGTACACGGCGTGGCCGCTGAGGATGTGCCCGACCTCGTGGCCGATGACGAAACGCTGCTCCTCGGCGTCCAGCAGGTCGAACAGACCCGTGGTCATCACGATGAAGGGGCGCTGGCTGCCGATCGCCATGGCGTTCGGCCTGGGGTTCATCTGGATGTAGAGCTCGGGGACCTCGTCCATGTCCAGGACGTAGGCGGCGTCGCGCACGTAGTCGTGGACGTGGGGGAACTGGGTGGGACCGACGCGGACGGCGCTGGACAGGAACATCAGTCGCAGGGCGCGCTCGTTGAACAGCCCGGACATGCGTTTGAACACCTCGTCGAACCCGCGCAGGGAGCGCAGCGCCACCAGGGCACCACGGTCTGCGGGGTGCTCGTAGGCGCGGGGAGAGATCTCGGAGAGCCGGACGCGGACGCGGTCTGGTGTGTTGGCCATATCGGCATGCTATGCGGCCTGATGGCGCTTGGCCACGATTTCGGCCTTCGAGATATGACGCGATTACGAGGGTGTCCGGAACGGGCCGGGAAGGAAGCGGACGAGGCCGCCGTTGTTCCAGTGTCGGGAACAAAACGGGAGGAAGAGGCCTCCGCAAGGACCGGCCGTCGGCTACTCTCGGTTGGCCGATCCCGGCAACACGACCCATGTCCACGGCGAAACGGAGCGCACAGTGGCGCACGAGTCTCCAGGCGTCCCCCACGACGACGGCTTCCCACCCCGGCGGAGCGGCACCGGCCCGACCAAGGTCGGCATCATGGGCGGTACCTTCGACCCCATCCACCACGGGCACCTCGTGGCGGCCAGTGAGGTCGCCCACCTGTTCGGGCTCGACGAGGTGGTGTTCGTGCCCACGGGGCAGCCCTGGCAGAAGGACCCGGCCAAGGTGACCCCCTCCGAGGACCGCTACCTCATGACGGTCATCGCGACCGCCGAGAACCCCCAGTTCCGGGTGGACCGTGTCGAGATCGACCGCTCGGGCCCCACCTACACCCTCGACACCCTGCGCGAGATGCGCTCCAAGTACGGCCCCGACGTGGAGCTGTACTTCATCACCGGAGCCGACGCGCTGGGCGCCATTCTCAGCTGGCACAACGTCGACGAACTTTTCGATCTCGCGCATTTCGTAGGCTGTAACCGTCCCGGTCACCATCTCAGTGACTCAGGACTGCCCGAGGGCAAGGTCTCCCTGGTGGAGGTCCCCGCTCTGGCGATCTCCTCGACCGAGTGCCGGGAGCGGGTCCGCAAGGGCGAACCCATCTGGTACCTGGTCCCCGACGGCATCGTTCGCTACATCCACAAGACCGGGCTCTACCGGGACAGCTGAAAGGCAACAAGGACAACGTGACAGTCACCGACAGGGCTCTTGAGCTCGTCAGGGTGGCGGCCGAGGCCGCCTCCGACAAACTCGCCCAGGAGATCATCGCCTACGACGTCAGCGAACAGCTGGTCATCACCGAGGCGTTCGTGCTCTGCTCGGCCCCCAACGACCGCCAGGTGCGCTCGATCGTCGACGAGATCGAGGACCAGCTCCGCCTGAAGGGCGGCGCCAAGCCGCTCCGCCGCGAGGGCGAGCGGGACGGCCGCTGGGTGCTCCTGGACTACGCCGACATCGTCGTGCACGTCCAGCACGAGGAGGAGCGCGGCTACTACGGCCTCGAACGGCTGTGGAAGGACTGCCCCGAGATCGAGCTCCCCGAGGGATCGCGCGGATCCGAGCGCACCGCCCTCGACGAGCAGTAACCCTTCCCCGACACTCCGAGCGGAGAGACACACCACGTGAGCGACACCCCCCGCGTGCTGTTCCTGCGGCACGGTCGGACAGCCTGGAACGCGGAGAACCGCTTCCAGGGCCAGACCGACATCGAACTCGATCCGGTCGGCCACGCCCAGGCGCGGCGGGCGGGAGACCTGCTCGCCCCGCTCGGCCCCGACGTCATCGTCGCGTCCGACCTGAGGAGGGCCGCCGACACCGCCGGGTACCTCAGCCGCGCCACGGGGGTGCGGGTGGAGTTCGACAAGGGGTTGCGCGAACGCTTCGGAGGGTCCTGGGAGGGGCGGACCGGGGTGGAGCTCGCCGCACGATGGCCTTCCGAGCACGCGCGGATGGACATCCCCGACGGCGAGCCCATCTCCGAGGTCGGCGACCGTATGAGAGCGGCGGTCGACAGGGGGCTGGCGAGGACCCCGGCCGGAGGGCTGCTCGCGGTCGTCAGCCACGGTGCGGCCCTGCGCGTCGGGATCGCCCGCATGCTCGGCGTCCCCGACGAGCAGCGCGAGATCCTGGGTCCGCTCAGCAACTGCAGCTGGTCGGTGCTCCAGGAACGCCGTGGACAGTGGCGGCTCATGGAGCACAACGCGGCGAGCCTGCCCGAACCGGTGGTCCTCAGCGACGACGCCTGAAACCGTTTCGACGTTCTCGCCGGATTCCGCTATGGTTCTGGGAGTCGGTAGGGCGCGAGCCCCCTCGACTCCCACACGGGGCTATGGCGCAGTTGGTAGCGCGCCTCCATGGCATGGAGGAGGTCTGGGGTTCGAATCCCCATAGCTCCACGGACTCGGGACGATCCTGCTCGGGGGCCTTCGGCCTCCTCGCGGGGTCGTCCTTCGTCGTGTCCGGGGGGAGACCCCCCCGAGCCCCGGGGCGGCCCCCTGCGGCCGGGGTCCCCCCATCGGCGGGGCGGGCGGCAACCGCCCCGAGGACGCGGAGCGCTCGACCACCGGATCACCCCGTCGCGGTCCCGGGGCCGCGGGCCAGGCCTCAGCCCAGGTCCCGGAAGAACGCGCGGACGTCCTCGACGAGGAGCTCAGGCTCCTCCATCGACAGGAAGTGGCCGCCGCGGCCGAGCTCGGTCCACCGCACGACGTTGTGGTCCCGCTCCGCCCAGCGGCGCACGGTCACGTCGTGCGCGGAGACCAGCACGCCCGTCGGTACCGTCCCCCGCTCGGGGGACCAGCCGCCCGCGTCCCCTCCCTCCGGGGGACCTCCCCGGTCCGACGCCTCCTCGCCGCCGTCCCACGCGGCGCCTCCACCCCACTCGGTGCCGCCGTCCCACCCGGCGTCGTCGCCCCACGAGTTCGCGGACATCTCCTCGTAGTAGATCTGGGCGGCCGAGCCCGCGGTGCCGGTCAACCAGTACAGCGACACGCACGTGAGCATCCGGTCGCGGTCCAGGGCGGCCTCGGGCAGTGCCTCCTCCGGTTCGCTGAGCTCCTTGAACTTCTCGACCATCCAGGCCAGCTGCCCCGCGGGTGAGTCGTTGAGCCCGTAGGCCACCGTCTGCGGCCGCTTCGCGTTGCACTGGAGGTAGGCGTCGTTGAAGTCCTGCATCGACGTCCACCGCTCCTCCTCCACCGCGGTCAGGCCCTCGGCGTCGCCCTCCGCGACGGGGAACGTGATCATGGCGTTGAGGTGTACCCCGACCACCCTCTCCGGCGCCTGCCTCCCGACCTCCGGGGCGACCCACGAACCCGTGTCGTACCCCTGGACGCCGTAGCGCCCGTAGCCGAGCCGCGACATCAGTTCGACCAGGACCCCGGCCATCCTGGCCGCGCCCATGCCGGGACCGGCCAGGGGCGTCGAGAAGCCGAACCCCGGGAGGGACGGGACCACCAGGTGGAACGCCCCCGCTGGATCGCCGCCGTGGGCGCGGGGGTCGGTGAGCGGACCCACGACGTCCAGGAAGTCCGTGACCGCCCCCGGCCAGCCGTGCAGCAGGAGCAGCGGAGTGGCGTCCGCCTCGGGTGAGCGCACATGGAGGAAGTGGACGTTCTGTCCGTCGACGACGGTGGTGAACTGGGGGAGCCCGTTGAGCTCCGCCTCGTGGGCCCGCCAGTCGTAGGCGGTGCGCCAGTACTCGGCCAGCTCCCTCAGGTACGCCACCGGGACGCCGCGGCTCCAGCCCGCCCCCGGCACCTCGTCCGGCCACCGCGTGTTGGCCAGTCGCTCGGCCAGGTCGGACAGCTGGGCCTGCGGAACCTCGACGCGGAAGGGGCGGATCTCCCGCTGGTACTGCTCGGTGTCGGTCATGGGTGGAACCCTAGGGACCGGTTAGGTCGGGTTCCTTCCTAAGGGGACGGCAGAATCGGAGGCATGGCAGAAACCTCGGCGCGGCTTCTCACACTGCTCTCGCTCCTCCAGACCCCAAGGGAGTGGTCCGGGGCCGACCTGGCCGCACGGCTCGGCGTCACCACGCGCACGATCCGCCGCGACATGGGCCGCCTGCGCGACCTCGGCTACCCGGTGCACGCCACCCGCGGCACCGCCGGGTACCGGCTGGCGTCGGGCGCCGCGATGCCGCCGCTGCTCCTCGACGACGAGGAGGCCGTCGCCGTGGTGGTGGGGCTGCGCACCGCCGCCGACGGCTCGGTCAGGGGCAGCGAGGAGGCGTCGCTGCGCGCACTCGCCAAGCTGGAACAGGTGCTGCCCTCCCGTCTGCGGCAACGGGTCAACACCCTCCACGGCGCCACCGTCCGGGCGGGGGCGGAACCGGGGCCGACGGTCTCCCCCGAGACCCTGGTGGCGGTCGCCGAGGCCTGCCGGCGCAGGGAGCGCCTGCGCTTCGACTACACGAGCCCGCGGGGAGGGTCCGCGGTCCGGACGGTCGAACCGCACAGCCTGGTCAGTTTCGGGAGGCGCTGGTACCTGGTCGCCTTCGACGTCGACCGCGACGACTGGCGCACCTTCCGCGTGGACCGGCTCGCCCCGAGGGCCTTCACCGGACCCCGCTTCGCCCCCCGTGAGCCTCCCCGCGGAGACGCGGCCGCCTACGTCTCCCACCAGCTGTCCTCGCGGACCTGGCCCTTCCGCGCCGTCGTCAGGCTGCACGCGTCGTCCGAGGACGTCGCCGCGAGCGTCTGGCCCGGCATGGGGGTCCTGGAGGCCGTCGACGAGCGCAGCTGCCTGTTCCACGTGGGGGCGGAGACGCCGTCCGACCTCGTCTGGATGATCACCTCGGTACAGACCGACTTCACCCTGGTCAGCGGGCCGCCCGAACTCGCCGGTGCGTTCCGGGCCCAGGCCGCCCGCTGCACGGCCGCCCTGGACGGCTGACCGCCGATGCCCGTCAGGGGACGATGAGCAGGCCCTCCAGCAGGGTCTCGACATACAGGGCGGTGGCCTCGCCCCGCTCGCGGGAGGACACCCGCACCGCGTGTTCCACGCCGCAGACCATCACCAGCAGGTCCTCCTGGGGCAGGCCCGGCCGCAACCGCCCCTGGCGCGCCGCCCGCTCGGCCGGCGTCGCGCAGGCCGTCATCAGCTCGCGCCGCGCCTCCGCCACGGACGCGGTCTCCACCTCCGGCGCCGTCAGCGCCTCCGAGAGGCCGCAGCCGCCTGCGCAGACCTCCGGACACCCTCTCCGGCATGTCGGGGCCCGCGGCGGAACCACGACGTCATGATGGAGACGATCACCGGGACCGACCTGCGCGACAGGAGACACCATGGAGCTCAGCGTGAACACCCTGCTCAGCCTCGACGGCGTGATGCAGGGGCCGGGAGGTCCGGAGGAGGACCTCAGCGGCGGCTTCACCCGCGGAGGCTGGCTGGTCCCCCACGCCGACGAGGACATGGGCGCGATCGTGGACCGGTGGTTCGCCGCAGGGGAGTCCCTGCTGTTCGGCCGGACGACCTACGTCATGATGCGCGACTACTGGCGGGAGATCACCGATCCCGGCGACACGGTGGCGGCGGTACTCAACAACCGGCCCAAGTTCCTGGTCTCGACCACCGCGGGGCGGGCCGGAGCCGATTGGGGCGACACCACGCTCATCGCCGACGACGTCCTCGGACGCGTCCGCGCCCTCAAGGAGGGCCCCGGCGGTGAGATCCAGGTCCACGGAAGCTGGCGGCTCGCCCGGACCCTCCACGCGGCAGGGCTGGTCGACGTGTTCCGCCTGCTCATCTTCCCGACGGTGGTCGGGGACGGGAAACGGCTGTTCGACGGGGCGACCGCCCCCGCCGACTTCGCGGTCGAGGACAGTGCCACCACCCGTGCCGGGCTCGTCTCGCTGACCCTGCGGCCCCGTCCCTTCACCACCGGCACCATCGGGATCGTCGACGGGCGCGAGACGACCCTCTGACACGGACGGCCGGGCACGGGCCCGGCGCAGCCCGGGGAGGGCCCCGTCCCCGGGCGGCGCCTCAGTCCCGGCGCAGCCAGACCGCGGCGTCCCCCGGGAGCCGGCCGTCCAGGTCCGTGCTGGCCACCAGCACTTCGCCTGGCGGCAGCTCCACCGCCTCCCGGCCCGTGTTGACCAGCACCAGCACCTCGGAACCCCGCCAGAAGGCCAGGACCGGCCCCTGGTTCAGGGAGTCGTCCCAGACGAGGGACTCGTCCTCGGAGAAGTCGCGCCGGTGCGCCAGGGCCCTCCGGTACAGGTTGAGCATCGAGCCGGGGTCACCGGACTGGGACTCCACCGACCACCGGCCCCACCCCTCGGGCTGGGGGAGCCAGGAGCCGCCCGCGCCGAACCCGTACGACGGGCCGCCAGGGGTCCACGGCAGCGGCACCCGGCACCCGTCACGCCCCTTGTCGGTGCGGCCGCTGCGCTCCCAGCGGGGGTCCTCCAGGGCCCCGGCGGGCAGGTCGGCCGCCTCGGGCAGCCCCAGTTCCTCGCCCTGGTAGACGTACGCGGACCCTGGCAGCGACAGCTCCAGCAGCGCGAGCGCCCGGGCGCGACCGGCGCCCAGTCCGGCGTCGGGCTCGGGGTCGCGGCCGCCGGAGAGCAGCCACGCCCGCAGGTCGGTTCCGCGCGGCAGCCCCAGCACCGACACCGGGCGCACCACGTCGTGGTTGCCCACCACCCACGTGGGCACCGTGCCCACCTGCGCGGCGTCCGCGATCGACGCGTCGACCACCCTTCGGTAGGAGTCGGCGTCCCACCCGGTCCGCAGGAAGTCGAAGTTGAACGCCTGGTCCAGCTCGTCCGGCCGGGTGTACAGCACACGGCGGTCGGCCGGCAGCCACACCTCTCCCACGGTGGCCCGGGGCGGATCGAACTCGGCCAGCACCCCCCGCCAGTCCCGGTACACCTCGTGCACCCCGGGCCTGTCCAGCAGAGGGTGGTCGGGGTTGGCAGCGATGTCCTCGAACCGGCCCCCCTCCACCAGGACGAGATCGCGCAGCGGCTCACGCAGGTCCTTGACCAGCGCGTAGGCGACGTCGATGCGGAAGCCGTCCACCCCGCGCCCGCCCCAGAAGCGCAGGATGCCGCGGAACTCCTCGCGCACCCTCGGGTCGTCCCAGTTCAGGTCGGGCTGCTCGGGCGCGAACAGGTGCAGGTACCACTGGCCGTCCTCCACGCGCGTCCACGCCGGGCCTCCGAACGTCGACCGCCAGTTGGTCGGAGGGAGCTCGCCGTCCTCGCCCCGGCCGTCGCGGAACACGTACAGGTCGCGCTCGGGGGACCCGGGCCCGGCGGCCAGGGCGTCCCGGAACCACGGGTGCTCCTCGGAGGTGTGGTTGGGCACGATGTCGACCATCACGCGCAGGCCGAGCCCGTGCGCGGTCTCCACCATCGCGTCGAAGTCGTCCAGCGTGCCCAGCCTCGGGTCCACGTCCCTGAAGTCGGACACGTCGTATCCGCCGTCGGCCCACGGCGAGGTGTAGAACGGCGACAGCCAGATCCCGTCCGCCCCCAGGTCGGCGATGTGTCCGAGCCGGGCGGTGATGCCGGGGAGGTCGCCCACACCGTCCCCGTCGCCGTCCGCGAAGCTGCGCGGGTAGATCTGGTACAGGACCGCGTCTCGCCACCACTGCTGCATGGGTTCCTTACCTTGTTTCTTGGGAGTTCGCTCCGTCGTGCCGGTCCTCTGCGGGCGGGGCCCACGGGTCGTGGGCGCGGGGCACGCGCCGGCACGCCCGCACCGGTCCGGGCGCCCCCGGACGGGGGACGCCCCGGCGTCACGAGGACAGGCCGCGACTGCCCCGCGGGGAGGCGGTGGACTGCCGCAGGATGATCTGGGTGGGCATCTCCACGTGGGAGTCGGACCGCGCTGTCCCGTCGAGCACCCCCACGGTGAGCCTTCCGGCGGTCAGCCCGATGTCGTAGGGGGCCTGGTCCACGGTCGTCAGGTCCAGGACGGCGGCCGCGTCGTGGTTGTCGAACCCCATGAGGGAGATCGACTCGGGGACGCGCACCCCCGAGCGCCGCAGGATCCGGTGCGCGCCCATCGCGAGGCCGTCGAACTCCGCGAGCACCGCCGTGGGCGGGTCGCGGTCCGACAGGAGTTCCCCCATGGCGAGCTCTCCCCCCGTGCGGCCGGTCGCCTTGCTGACGCTCCACGGGGTCAGGCCGGCGGCAGCCATGCCCGCCTCGTACCCCTCCAGCCGGTGCCGCGAGCTGCCGCTGGACCACTCCTCGCGCCGGGACCCGATGTAGGCGATCCGGGTGTGCCCCAGGTTGAGCAGGTGCTGGGTCGCCCCGGCGGTGCCGGCCCGGTCGTCGATGTACACGCTGGCGCGTCCCGGGGCGCACTGCCCCACGAGCACCATGGGCACCCCGACGTCGTCCAGGCGCTGGCACTCCTCCTCGGACAGGTCCATGGACACGGTGATGACGGCGTCCGTGTTGCGGCGGAGGGGGAGCGCGCGCGTCCAGCCCTCGCGGGCCCGGGTCTCACCGACCTGGTACACGAGCATGTCCAGGTCTGCCTCGCGCAGTGCGTCGCTGATCCCCGACAGCGCGACCCCGAAGAACCACGGCTGGAGGAAGGGCACGATCACCGCGACCCTGCCCGTGCGACCGGTCACCAGGCCCGACGCGTTGCGGGAGACCACGTAGGAGAGTTCGTCGGCGGCGTGTTGGACGCGTCGGCGCACCTCGGGGGCGACCCCGGGCGCGCCGCGCAGGACGCGGGAGACCGTCGAGAGCGAGACGCCCGCCCTGTGGGCGACGTCCCGCATGCTCGCGGGTTGGCTGCGCATGCTGCCTACGTTAGGAGCGTGGGGCATGTCGTGGCAACGTTTTCAAGGAGACGGTCAAAAACCGGTCTGCCATTCCCCTTGTAGTAGGCAGATCCGGATAAGTTTTGTGTTGACTGGATCACACCGTCGGTGGCATCGTTTTCGCACGACCTCGGGGGGATGGACCAGAACACACTCGACGGCGCGCGCTCGGCCACCGCTCGGCGCGGAAGGGGAGAGGCATGTCAGAGCTTTCACGCCACAAGAGATACGCGGTGCGCGCCGGGAGCACGGGGCTGGCCGCACTCGGTCTGACCCTGGCGACCGCCTGCGGAACACCTCCGGGGGACAAGCCCGAAGGGGAGGGGGAGAACGCCGGCATCGCCGAGGACCCGCAGTTCGTGTGGGCGGTCACCGGGGCGGACCGGCAGGTCCACGAGGCCGTGGCCCGCCTCTGGAACGAGACGAACCCCGACAGGCAGGTCGACATCTTCTTTCTCGCGCCCACCGCGGACGAACAGCGGCAGGCCATGTTCCAGGACCTCCAGAGCCAGGCCGGTGAGTTCGACGTCCTCGGCCTCGACGTCATCTGGACCGGCGAGTTCGCCGACTTCGGTTACATCGAGAGCCTGGAGGACCTGCGGGGCGAGGTCGAGGGCGTCAGCCTGGACGGCCCCGTCGACAGCGCCCAGTGGCAGCAGGAGCTGTACGCGCTCCCGTACTCGTCCAACGGAGCGTTCCTCTACTACCGCACCGACCTCATCGAGGAGCCGCCCACCACGTGGGAGGAGCTGTACGAGACGGGCACCGCGGCGGCCGAGGAGGCGGGCATCTCCGGCTACGTCGGCCAGGGCGACCAGTACGAGGGGCTGGTCGTCAACTTCCTCGAGATGTACTGGTCCGCGGGCGGTCAGCTGTTCGACGACGCCCAGCAGCGGAGCACCTTGCTCGAGGGGGACGCGGCGGCCACGGCGCTGGACTTCATGACCGAGGCCTACGCCAGCGGTTTCTACGCCGAGGGCTTCGACTCCATGGTCGAGGACGACGCCCGCGCGCTCTTCCAGGCGGGCGAGGCGGTGTACATGCGCAACTGGCCCTACGCCATCCCGCTCCTGGAGGGCGAGGAGGGCGAGGAGACCGCGGTCGCCGGGAACTTCGCCGTGGCTCCGCTGCCCACCTTCACGGGTGAGGGCACGACCAGCGCGCTCGGCGGGCTCAACAACGCCGTCAGCACCCTGAGCGAGAACAAGGACCTCGCCCGCGAGTTCGTCCTGTGGACGGCCACCGACCCCCGGGCCCAGGACGTCCTGGCCTCCCACAGCCTGCCGCCGACCATGGAGAGCGCCTACGAGGACGCGGAGGATCCCGCCCTCGAGGTACTCGGCGGGATCCTCGCCGACGCGCAGGCGCGTCCGCCGGTGCCGGGCTACAACTCGATGTCGCTGGACCTGCAGGAGAGCCTGCTCGCCGGCTACCTGGGGCAGGAGGAACCCGAAGCGGCCTTGGAGGCCATGGACCGGTCCGCGAACGAAGCCCTCGAGCAAAAGTAGGTCCGATGGCGAAGACCCAGAGCGTCCGTACACGCCGCGGCCTCGGTGAGCGGGCCATGGGGCGGGTCTTCCTCGCCCCGTCGTTCGCGTTCATGGCCGTCATCGCCCTCTTCCCGGTGTTCTACGCGATCGGGATGAGCCTCTACAACATCCGCGGATTCCGCCAGGAGTTCATCGGGATCGACAACTACACGCGGGTCCTGACCGACGCGGGTTTCTTCAACGCGGTCGGCAACACCCTCGTGTTCACCGTCGCCTCGGTGACGCTGGAGTTCGTCGTCGGGATGGCGTTCGCGCTGATCATGCACCAGGCGTTCGTCGGCCGCGGACTGACCCGCGCGGTCATCCTTGTGCCGTGGGTGATCCCGACCGCCGTCGCCGCCCAGGTGTGGCGGTACATGTTCGACCACAACCCGGGCTTCGTGAACTCGGTCCTGGGCACGGACATCAACTGGCTGCGCGATCCCGTGTGGTCCATGGCCGGCATCATCAGCGCCGACGTGTGGAAGACCGCGCCGTTCGTGGCGCTCCTGCTGCTGGCCGGGTTGCAGACCATCCCGAAGGACTACTACGAGGCGGCCAGGGTCGACGGCGCCACCGTGCTCCAGCGGTTCTTCTTCATCACCCTGCCGCTGCTGCGTCCGGCGATCGTCGTGGCCCTGCTGTTCCGCACGGTGGACGCGCTGCGCATGTTCGACTTCGCGTACGTGTTCTCCGGGTACTCGAACTCGCTCGCCACCCTGTCCGTGTACGCCCAGCGCTACCTGGTCGCGGAACCGGAGCTGGGCTACGCCAACGCCCTGTCCACCGTCACGTTCGTCATCGTCATGATCGTCGGCCTGGCCTTCATCAGCCGCATGGGCCGCCACATGGTCGGCGACGTGGCGCGGAAGGAGAAGTGATGACGGCCGAGACGGTGAAGCCGAGCGGGCCGGTCCACCGGCCGCGCCGGAGGAGGCACCCGGCGGTGGGCAACGCGCTCAAGCTGCTGGGCCTGTTCCTGGTGCTGGGCTGGTGCCTGTTCCCGTTCCTGTGGATGGGGATGACCAGCCTCCGGTCGGGGGCGGTGGCGCTGACCGACCCGAACATCTTCCAGGGCCCGTTCAGCCTGGCCAACTACGAGCAGATCCTCGACCTGGGGTTCCAGTTCGCGCTGCGCAACTCGCTGATCGTGGCGTCGGTGACCACGCTCATCTGCATCCCGGTCGCGGCACTGGCGGGGTACGCGCTGGCGCGGTTGCCGATGGCGGGCAAGTTCGCCCTGCTGGCGACCACCCTGGTGGCGACGCTGTTCCCACCCGTCGCGCTGGTCAACCCGCTCTACCAGGTGTACCTGAAGGTCTACGACTGGACCGGGATCAACCTGCTCAACTCCTACGCGGGCATGATCATCCCGTACGTGGCGCTGACCCTGCCGCTGGCCATCTTCATCCTCGCCACGTTCTTCGCGGGCATCCCCCGGGAGATCGAGGAGTCGGCGAAGGTGGACGGGGCCACGCCGTTCCAGGCGTTCCTGCGGGTGGTGGCGCCTCTGGCGGCGCCGGGCGTGGGCGCGGCGTCCATCCTGACGTTCGTGTACGCCACGAACGAGTTCCTGCTGGCCTTCTCGTTCGCCCCGCGCGACCTGAACGTGCAGACCGTCCCGGTCTTCGTGGGCACGTTCGAGCGGGTCGGCTACGAGAACCCGATCGGCCAGATCATGGCGGCGTCGGTGCTGGTCTCGGTGCCGCTGATCATCTTCGCCCTGGTCCTGCAGCGCCGGATCGTGGCGGGTCTGACCTCGGGGGCCGTCAAGGGCTGAGCCCGGTCGGCGGGGGGAGCCCGGGGAGGGAGTCCCCGGGCCCCTCCGCGTCCACCGCCGCTCCGCCGCGTCGGCGGAGGCGGGCCCGGCGCCGCGCGGCGCCGGACGGGGCGCCGGTCCGGCGCAGGGGTCACCGTCGGGTGACGTCGTCGCGTCCCAGGTCGGCGGCGTCCCGGCCCATCAGCTCGGCCGTGATCTGCAGCTCGGCCAGGGTCGCACGCAGCACGTGCTCGACCCCCGCAGCCCCGTCCACGGCCAGCCCGTACACCCAGGGGCGTCCCAACAGCACCGCCCGGGCGCCCAGCGCCATCGCCACGGCCACGTCCGCGCCCGACCGCACCCCGGAGTCGAAGAGCACCGCGGCCCGGTCGCCGACCGCCTCCACCACCTCGGGCAGGGCGTCCAGGGCAGCCACCGCGTTGTCGATCTGGCGGCCTCCGTGGTTGCTGACCACGATCCCGTCCACGCCCGCCGCCACCAGTTCGGCCGCCTCGTCACCGCGCACGATGCCCTTGACCAGGACCGGCAGGTCCGTCCAGTCGCGGATGCGCGCGATGTTGCCGGTGCTCAGCGACGTGTTCGCGAACGCGCCCAGGAAGTGGAACACCGCCTCGGTGAACACCCCGCCCGGCTCCGGGTCCGCCTTGAGCCGCGACCGGAACTCCGGGTCGCTGAAGTAGTTCGCCGTGCCCTGGCTGCGCAGGAACGGCAGGTGGCCGACCGCCAGGTCACGCGGCCTCCACCCCAGCCGCTTGGTGTCGGCGGTGACCACGATCGCCTTCGCCCCCGCCGCGGTCGCCCGCCGCACGAACGACTCGGCCAGCGTGTCGTCACCGGGCCAGTACAGCTGGTACCACCAGGAGTCGACCGCCTCCGCGACCTCCTCCATGGGCGTGGACGCGGCCGTGGACAGCACCATCGGCACGCCCAAGGCGTTCGCGCCCCGGGCCACGGCCGACTCCGCCTCCTCGTGGACCTGCTCCAGCACCCCGATCGGGGCGGTGAGCAGCGGGGTCGGGTAGCGCTCCCCGAACAGGGTGACCCCCAGGTCCCCGGCGCCCTCGGACCCCGGCCTCAGACTGCGCGGACGCAGCGCGTACCGGCCGAACGCCGCCACGTTGGCGTCGGCCGTGCGCTCCCGGCCGGCGCTGCCCTCCACGTAGCCGAACGGTCCCGGCTCCATGGCCTTCTCGGCCAGATCGCGCAGGTCCTCGTAGTGGTAGGGCAGGGGCGGCAGGGCGCCGTTGGTCGCGTCGGCGTAGACACCGTCCTGGTACTGGGCGAACTCGCTCATGGATCCCTCGCTGGCGCCGGGGCGCCGGGTACGGGCGCCGAGGCCGGCGCACGGAACGGGCAGGAGGCCCCGGGCCGTGGGAGGAGTGCCCGCGGCGCCCGGACCGTCGAGCCGTTCGCGCCGACCGGCTCAGGGCGGATGCTACCGGGCATCCGAGTGACGCACGTCACCCGGGTGTCCGGTGTTCAGGGCGCCGCCGAGAACGTGGTCGGCGGCGCCGCGTGGCCCCCGGCAGCGGGCCGCCGACGACCAGGTCCCGGGGCTCCGCGACGGTCGGGCCGTGTGCCCGACGGGTTCAGGGCGAGCCGACCGGGAGCCCTTCGTCCCGGACGCCGTCCTCGTCCGCCTCCGTCTCGGAGATGTGCAGTGCCGCGACCAGCTCCCTGTACAGGGGGTCCCGGTCCAGCAGCTCCCGGTGCGTGCCCTGGGCACGCACCCGGCCGTCCTCCATCAGCACGATGGTGTCGGCGTGGATCACCGTCGACAGCCGGTGGGCGATCGTGACCACGGCCTTGCGCTCGGCGTGGCGGCGCACGCCGGCCGTGATCGCCGCCTCCGTGATCGCGTCCACCTGCGAGGTCGCCTCGTCCAGCAGCAGAATGTCCGGCGAGCACAGCAGGGCGCGGGCCAGGGCGATGCGCTGGCGCTGACCGCCGGAGAACGACGTGGCGTCCAGCGGGGCGTCCAGGCCCTCCTCCAGGGCGTCGACCTTGTCCGACAGCCGGACCTCCCCCAGGACCCGGCGCACGTCCTCCTCCGAGGCGTCGGGGTTGCTGAACAGCAGGTTCTCGCGGATGGTCCCGGGGATGACCGGAGTGTCCTGCTCGACGTACGCGAAGTGGCCGCGCACCTGCCTCGGGGTGAGGGAGCTGTAGGGCGCCCCGGCCAGCGTCAGCTCCCCGTCCTCAGGCTCCAGGAAGCGCAGGAACAGGGAGAACACGGTGGTCTTGCCCGCACCGGACGGGCCGACGACGGCCGTGTGCCCTCGGCGGGGAATGCTCAGGTCGACCCGCTCCAGCGCCGGCTCCGCGCCGGGCGCGTACCGGGCCGTGACCCCGCGCAGCTCCAGCAGCGCCTCCCCGGCCCCGGGGCCGGTGCCGCCGAGGGAGGGGAGCGGGACGTCGGGTCCCTCGGAGGACGGTTCGAGCGGGATGGCCTCGACCTCGCGGATGCGCTTGGCCGCGGCGACACCGGACTGGAGGGTGGTGACGCTCTGGGAGAGCTCCATGACCGGAGACATCAGCGTGAACGCGTAGAGGAGGAAAGCGATGAGGGTGGACACCTCCATCTCGCCGGCGGTGACCCTCAGCGCGCCCACGCCGAGGATGGCGATGATCGCGAGCTGGATGCCCCCGTACGCGATCGTCCAGGCCACGGCCTCGCGCCTCACCGACAGCACGCCGTGGCGTGCGGCCTGCTCGGCGTGCTCCAGGATCTGGCCGCCGAGCCGTTCCTCGGCCCGGCTCACCTTGACGGTGCGCACGGCGCGCAGGGCGCCGTCCAGCACGCCGCCCATGAGGCCCAGCGAGTTCTGCGCCCTCTCCTGCGCCGTGGCGATGGAGGGCATCAGGGTGAGGAACAGGACCGTGACGACGAGCACGGCGGTGAACGTGACGGCGAGCAGGACCGGGTCCAGCACCCCCATCATGGCCAGCGTTCCGACCAGCAGCACGCCGCCGTTGATGAGGCTGATGATGCTGTTGGAGGCGGCCTCGCGCAGGAGCACCGTGTCGGAGGTCGCCCGGGTGACGAGTTCACCGGTGGGGCGCCGTGACATCGGGATGAGGGCGGCCCGGAAGTAGCGGCGCACCAGGGAGGTCCGCGCGTCGAGGACGACCTTCTCCGCGACAGTGCCCATGAGGATCCAGTGCCACAGGCCGAACACGATGCCGAGGCCGAACAGCCCGAGCAGGAGCGAGATGGGCACCACGAGGCTGCCCGCGTCGGCGACGGTGTCCAGGACCAGCTTGGTCACCATCGGGTTGGCGAGTTGGAGCGCGGATCCGAGCAGTGCGAGGACCAGTCCCAGCGCCAGCTTCCTCCGGTGAGGGTGCACGAACGACCACAGCACCCGGAGTTGGGCGAAGCGGGGTTCCGGAGATTCCACCAGGGGGTCGGCTAATACCGTAGATCGTTCAGTCATGATCTAAATTAGGTCATAGGTGACCGATTATTGTCAACTGAGTACCGACGAGCCTAGGATGAAGGACATGGTGAACAGCGCTCCCTCAGAGGAAGAGACGAGGACACGCGCGCGCACCCGGCGTGCGATCCTCGAAGCGGCCGTCAAGGTCCTCGGCGAGAACTCCGCGGCACCCCTGTCGCAGGTCGCCAGGGCCGCCGGGGTCGCCCGCAGCACGCTCCAGCGCTACTTCCCGGAACGCGCCGACCTCACCATCGCGCTCGGCGAGTACGCCGACGAGCTGATCAACGAGGCCACACAGAGGGCGCGCACCACCGAGGGCACCGGCCTGGAGGCCTTCCGGCGCGTCATCCCCGAGTACTTCGCGCTCCAGAAGGTGGTCATGCTGGCGTTCGGGAACGAGGAGGAACCCGCCGAGGAGTGCGGCGAGGCCGACCTGGCGCTCACGGCGCTCATCGAACGCGGACACGCCGACGGCAGCATCGACCCCGCGATCCCCGCCGACTGGATGCAGCAGTTCCTCTGGGCGGGGCTCTACTCCGGGTGGTCCTACGTCAACACCGGCCAGGTGTCGGCGTACGAGGCGCTCAACCTCTGCGTGCTCTCCCTGGTCAAGGTGGCCGCGCACCCGAACGGCGGCGCAGGGGGCGACTGACACCCGCCGGGCGCGGCCGACCCGCCGCCGGGGGCGGGCCCCGGTCCCCGGTCCCCGCGGCAGGATCAGAGGTACAGGCCGGTGCCCCGCTCCGGCGCCTCGTTGGCGACGGCGTGCACGTCGCGCTCGCGCAGGATCACGTAGCGCTCGCCGTTCAACTCGACCTCGCCCTGCTCCTCGGGGTCGAACAGCACGCGGTCCCCGGTCTTCACGTGCCGGGCACTCGTCCCGGCGCCGACGACCTCGCCCCACGCGAGCCTGGTCGCCAGCTTCACCGTGTCCGGAATGACCAGACCGGCGCTGCTCCGCCGCTCGCTCCGGTCCACGACGGTCCGCACCAGGAGACGGTCGTGGAGCATCTGGATCTCAAGCTTTGATTCGGCCACCACTCCAGGGTATTCGGCCCCGCCCACGGCTCTCGACCGGCCGCCCGTCCGTCCCGCCGTCCCGACCGGCCCCCGACCTCCGGTACAGTACTTCTATCGCCGAGCGGGGAAACCGCCCGGCACACCAGGGGCTATGGCGCAGTTGGTAGCGCGCCTCCATGGCATGGAGGAGGTCTGGGGTTCGAATCCCCATAGCTCCACGGACTCGGGACGATCCTGCTCGGGGGCCTTCGGCCTCCTCGCGGGGTCGTCCTTCGTTGTGTCCGGGGGAGACCCCCGGACACGACCTCCAACGCGCCGGGGCGGCCCGGGGCCGCAGGCCGGAGCGGATCAGGGAGATCGCGGGGTCCTGGCGCGTTCGTCGACGAACGCAAGGAGGTCCGGGTCGTCCGAGACCAGGCGGTCCACCTCCTCGCCGCCGTCGCACCTGCACAGGGCCACCGTCACCCGTGAGGGTGTGCGGTCCACCACGTGCCAGACGGCGCCGTGGTCCTCCCAGCGGGTGAGTACGTCGACCGGGTGCTGCCTCTCGCTCATGGTGTCCTTATGCCCTGGGCCGCGTTCCGCGGATCGTTCCGGGCTCGCGTCCCCCGGGCTGCCTCTCGCCGCGCCGACTGCGCTCGGACAGCCGAACCCGGGCTGACCTGCGCTACCCGTCTTGCGAGAGATGGCCTGGAAGCCGCTCGCGGCGATCGGCGCAAGCGCCGAGTCAACCGAAAGCATCCACGGAACACGCCCCAGGCGGGCCGATCGACCCCCTCGGCGCCCTCCGCCGGGGATCGTGTGGGGCGCCCCGCGTCCTGACTGTTCATCCCACCCTTCCAAATCCGATAGACTCGAACCGTTGCCGCACGGCACGCGGGGCTATGGCGCAGTTGGTAGCGCGCCTCCATGGCATGGAGGAGGTCTGGGGTTCGAATCCCCATAGCTCCACCCGCATCCGAGACGACCCTGTTCGGGGGCCCTGAGCCTCCGCCGGGGTCGTCTCGTCGTTTCTCCCGGCTTTTCCCGCCCCGCGGGTTCGGGGCGATCCCGCTCCCGTGGCCGTGTTCGCCCCCCGAGGCGCTTCGGAAGAGCCCCGGTCCCGAGGCGACGACGCCCCTCGGCTTCCGGTGACCGGCCCCGGCCGTTCTCCGTCGGCCGCCGCCCCGGCGAACCCCCCGCCTCCGGGGCTGCGGCCCTCCCTTCGCAGGTCGGAGCGGGTTCCCGCGCCCTTGACGCCGCATGTGACGCGGGTCATCATCGACGGAGGGGTCGGTCAACGGGAAAGTCGCACGGGCCGGGGGAGACGCCCCCTGAACCGCACGTTCGCGGCGCCGGCGGATCCGACCCGTCGGGCGCTGCCGGCGCGGCTCGCCGAGGGCGGGGCGACCGTCGACGACCCGGCGGAGCCGTTGCCCGACTCCAGCCGGTCTCCCGACACCCGAAGGCCCCGGAGAGGGCCGGGCCGGTCAGTGGCGGCCTCGACGCGCAGTGGCGTCCCGGCGGGCCGGGGAGCGCGCCCCTGGAGCAGGGGTCGATCCGCGGCCGGAACCACGCCCGGTGGGAGGCACGCTTCGACCGGTCGGACGAGGAGATCCGCAGGCCCCAGGACGCCCGCGGATCCGGTGACAGCAGAGCCGAGGGGGAGAGAGCCGATGAGTGACCTCACCGTGGTCGTGGAGCCGGGACGCCAGGACATCGTCATCACCCGCAGCTTCGACGCGCCCAGGGACGTGGTGTTCAGGGCCATGACGGAGCCCGAGCACCTGGCCAGGTGGTGGGGGCTGGACGAGACCGACACCGTCGTCGACCGGGCCGAGGTGCGGCCGGGCGGCATCTGGCGGTTCGTCGAGAGGTCCGCCGACGGCGGGGAGTACGCCTTCCACGGGGTCTTCCACGACGTGGTCGCCCCCGAGCACATCGTCCAGACCTTCGAGTTCGAGGGGATGCCGGGCCACGTGGCGATGGACACCCACACGCTGGAGGAGGCGGACGGGGGCACCCTGTACCGGGCGATCTCCGTGTTCCAGACGGTCGAGGACCGCGACGGCATGGTCCGGTCCGGCATGGAGGAGGGTCTGGCCCAGTCGCTGGACGCCCTGGAGAGGCTTGCCCGAAGCCTCGCCTGACGCCTCCCGGCACGGGAGTCCGGAGCACCCGGATCGACCGTACCCGCAGGGGCCCGCCGATCGGGCCTGTGGACGGAGCCCGTCCTGTCCTCCCGGGCCGGTACTGTCGATCCGTGGCAGATCTCCCTGACGTTCCGACCCTGCTCGAGGCCGCCGTCACCGCGCTCGGCGGCAGCCGCCGCGAGGGCCAGACGGCCATGGCCGACGCCGTGGCCTCGGCGGTCGACCAACGCGAGCACCTGGTGGTCCAGGCCGGTACCGGCACCGGCAAGTCCCTGGCGTACCTGGTGCCCGCGGTCAGACACGCGATGGACCAGAAGCGCACGGTGGTGATCTCCACCGCCACCATCGCCCTCCAGAACCAGCTCATCGACCGGGACCTGCCGCGCCTGGCCGGGGCGCTGTCGTCGCTGCTGCCCCGCGAGCCCACGTTCGCCGTGCTCAAGGGCCGCCGCAACTACCTGTGCCGCAACCGGCTCCAGACAGCGGACGAGGAGGCGGAGGACACCGAGCTGTTCGACCCCCGGCAGCTCTCCTCCCTCGGCCGACAGGTGGCCCGCCTGCACGAGTGGTCGGAGGAGACCGTCACCGGCGACCGCGACGAACTCGTGCCCGGCGTCAGCGACCTCGCCTGGCGGCAGGTGTCGGTCGGCGCCAACGAGTGCATGGGCGCCCGTATCTGCCCCTTCGGGCAGGAGTGCTTCGCGGAGTTCGCGCGCGAGGCCACCCAGGGCGTGGACGTGGTGGTCACCAACCACGCCATGCTCTCCATCGACATGTCGCAGGGACGCCACATCCTGCCCGAGCACGACACGATCATGATCGACGAGGCGCACGAGCTCGTGGACCGGGCGACTTCCGTGGCCACCGGCAGCCTGAGCGAGCGCGTCGTCAACACCGCGGCCAAGCGCGCCGCCCGCCTGGTCGAACCGGGTATCAGCGAGCGCCTCGCGGAGTGCGCCGACGGCCTGGCTCTGATGTTCACCGAGTCGCCCGACGGCCGTCTGGACCACATCGACGAAGCCCTGGCCAACGCCGTCGCGGCCACCCGCGACGCCGCCTCCGGCTGTGTCACCGCGATCGGCCCCTCGCCCGGCGAGCTCGACCCCGACGGCGCCAGCGACCGCCGGCTGGCCCTGGCCGCGCTCGGCGAGGTGCACGACACCGCCGTGCGGGTCCTGGAATCCTACGAACCCGCCCTGCGCGACCGCACCGAGGTGGTCTGGCTCACCAAGTCGCCGGGCCGCCAGCCCACACTCAACGTCGCCCCCCTCGCCGTCGGAGGGCTGCTGCGGGAGAAGCTCTTCGGGGACCGCACCGTGGTGCTGACCTCGGCCACCCTCACCCTCGGCGGCTCCTTCAGCTCCCTGGCCCACCAGTGGGGCCTGGGCCGCGAGGTCGTCCAGGAGGCCGCGGAACGGGCGGCCGCGGGCAGGCCCGCGGCGGACCCGGGCGGATCCCGGGCGTCCGAGGAGGGAGCCGCGGACGGGGACACCGGCGCCGCCGGGCCGGACGAGGACGACGACGGTCCGCACCGGGCCGCGGGGGAGCCCCGCTGGCGTGCCCTGGACGTCGGGTCGCCCTTCGAGCACGCCCGTAGCGGCATCCTGTACGTGGCCACCCACCTGCCGCCGCCCGGCCGTGACGGGCTCGCGCCCTCCTACCTGGACGAGATCGCCGAACTCATCGAGGCCGCGGACGGCCGGACCCTCGGCCTGTTCTCCTCCATGCGCGCCGCCCAGCAGGCCAGCGACGAGCTCCGCGACCGGCTGGACCAGCCGATCCTGTGCCAGGGGGAGGACTCCACCGGCCAGCTGGTCCGGCGGTTCACCGAGGACGAGCGCGCCTGCCTGTTCGGCACCCTCTCGCTGTGGCAGGGCGTGGACGTGCCCGGCCCGTCCCTGTCACTGGTGATCGTCGACCGCATCCCGTTCCCCCGCCCGGACGACCCGCTGGCCTCCGCGCGACAGCGGGCCGTGGCCGCGCACGGCGGCAACGGCTTCCTGTCGGTGGCGGCCACCCACGCCGCCCTGCTGCTCGCCCAGGGCACCGGTCGGCTGCTGCGCTCCACCGAGGACCGGGGGGTCATCGCCGTCCTCGACCCCCGGCTGGCCACCGCCCGCTACGGCGGCTTCCTGCGCGCGTCACTGCCGCCCTACTGGGGCACGACCGACCCCGCCGTGGCCCGGTCGGCGCTGCGCCGCCTGTCCCAGCGGGCCGCCCCCGAACCCGCGGCGGGTTGAGCCCCGCCCACCGCTTCCCCCGCGGAGCCGTGCCTTCGGGCGCGCCGGGTCGCCGGCCCGGGAACGCACGGCGGCCGGGCACCCGTCAGGGGTGCCCGGCCGTCAGCCGTGGGGTGTGCGGAGCCGTTCGCGTGCCGCGGCGGGGAACCGCCGAGCGGTCAGCCCCGGGTGCGGTAGCCGAAGAGGCGGACCGCGTACGCGGGGGACTCGTCGTCCTCCGACTCCTGGATGAACCAGCGGTCGTCGTGCTCGCCGACCAGGAGCTCGTTCCACATCATGTCGATGAGCTTCAGACGCGACACCACGGACGACTCGGGGTCCAGGACGATCGAGTAGGCGCGGTCGGTCAGCCGCTGGGTGACCATGCCGACCGACTGCCCGTCCCAGATGGCGGGGACGGGGGCGTGGCCGACGTCGACCCCGCACAGCCGCAGCTGCTCCACCTCCTCGTCGAGGGCCTCCGCGGCGAGTGCGCCGTCCAGCCGGAGGGCGTCCTCCAGTTCGTCGCGGTCCTCGTCGGTGCGCATGTAGGCGTGGTAGGTGCGGTAGCCGCAGGTGCGGCACTTGCGCCAGACGACGCAGCGGGCCAGTCCGTAGGCGGACTGGGCCTCCCCCACACTCTGGTAGTCGCTCACCTCGCGAATCATGCCGCATTCGCAACACAAGGCCGTGAGATCCTGCTTCATCAGAGTCCCCCCTCCCAGGCGAGTATGCGACGAACGGAGCCCGTTAGGGAACCCGTTCGGAGAGGAAGTCGCGGCAAGGAGTCGTCATCAATGCCCAAAATGACCCGTTAGAGGGTTTCGGGCGCAACCTTGCGGGCGCGTCGGTGTGGCAAGTCATACTCCGACGGCCCATCGCTACTCGTCCATCGACAGGCCGCGCTTGTTGCGGGCGCTCCAGTCGCGCATGCGCTGCGGATACCCGACGATCTGCACGTCGTAGGCGGGGGTCGCCAGGTCACGGGCCACCTTGCGGATCACCTCGGGGGAGCCGCAGCGGCGCCTGATCCACTCGCCGTCGGTGGCCACGGCGACGGCTGTCGTCTGTGTGGCGAAGGTTTCGGGCTCGACGAAGAATTCCACGCCCACCCGGCTCTTCGAGAAGTCGATCAGCGCCTTGATGTCCGAATCCTCGGCGGCCCGGTCGAAACGGGCCTTGCCCTTGCGGTTGGCCTTGCGGAGTCCGAAGCGGTCTCGCCATCCCATCGGCGCTCATGTCTCCTCAGGTACTTCTGCGGGTGGTGTACGGAGCGGAGACACGTGGCCGCATCCCCGCGGGGGCCGCAGTGCACCAGAGTCTATCCGGCCGGACCCCCGCCGATCGGGTGAGCAAGTCCTACGCTGCACCGGTTCCACGCGTTTACCGGACAGTTCTGTCACCACGCTGCTACGTTCTGTTCTCACGCGGCACCATCAGGGGGAGAAGAGCATGCCGATGTGGACGTGGGCAGGGGAGGCCTCGCGCCGGCTCAGGGCGGCGGGGCAGGACGAGCTGGCCGAGGGGGTCACGGCGCTGCCCGTGCTCTGCGAGGCGGGGGACGCGGTCCGTGTGGAGGCGGTGGCCAGGTCGGCGCTGCGCACCGCCCGCCGCCTGGTCGCCGAGGCGGGGGGCGCCAAGGCGGAGGTGCCGGGGGTGTTCGGAGCACCGACCCTGTTCTTCCTCGCCCACTGGCCCCTGGCGGTACGGGTCGGGGCGCTCGCCGAGGGGAGGCGGGCCCTCGCCCAGGTGACGGCGGCGGCTGCCGACGAACCGGCTCCGCACGCGCACGGCCCGCTGCCGGTGTCCCTCCGGGAGACGCTGGTCCGCTGCCACGCGAACGTCGACGCCCGGGGCACCACCGACCTGCGGCGCGACCTGCTGTCCGCCCGCAGCCTGGCCGGGTGGGAGCGCACCCCGGCCTGGCCCGCGTTCACCCTGGCCAGGGTGAACCTGCTGATCGACGAGGACCTGGCCGACCGGGCGGAGGCGGAGCTGCGGCGCTACGAGCACACCGCCACCGGACCGGCCGTGCTCGGTGCCGGCGGGGTGTTCACCCTCGTCCGCGCGCTGCGCCACCAGGACAAGCACACGCAGGCCCTGGAGGAGCTCGACCGCATGGAGGCGGAGCTCGCCCTGGACGAGGCGAACCCGCGCCGCGACGCCCTGCGCCGCCACATCCGCTTCGAGCGGGCGCGCCTGCTCTCCTGGCTCACCAGGCTCGACCAGTGCGAGCCGCGGGAGGCCATCACCACGCTGCCGACGGTCGACGAGGCCGAGGCGCACCCGAGCCTGCGGCCCGCGTGGGTGGAGGCCGTCGAGAACCTCGTCTGCCAGGGCGCCGTCCGCAACGACTGGCGCCTCGGAGTCCGGGTGACCACCTGGTCCCGCTACTTCGAGAGGGTCGGAGCACCCCGCCGCGGGGCCGAGCTCGCCCTCGCCGCCGCGCGCCTGGCCGCCGGCCGCGGGTCCCGCTGGGTGGCGAGCTGCTCGGCCCAGCGAGCCGAGCGGCTGATCGGGGAGCTGGGCCGCACCGACGAGATCCTGGGCGACCTGGTCGAGGCCCGCGCGATGATCGGCGCGATCCTCCCGATCTCCCCGGCGGCGCCCGCCGAGCACATCCTGGAGTTCCTCCGCGCCCAGACCTCCGACGAGATCGACCCCGAGTTCCAGGCCGAGCAGGTCAACTCCGCCCTGGAGAGGATCCCCCACGACACCCCGCTCCTCAGCGCGCTCGGCCAGGTCGGACGGACCCTCATGCTGTCGGACGCGGCGACCGAGCCCCAGTGGCGGCATGTGCGGGAGAGGCCCGGCGACCAGCGGGCGGCGCTGTCGCTCCTGGAGACGCTGCTCCACGACAACGACACCGCCGGTGTCCGCAACCTGGTGAGCACCCTCGCCGCCGGCGCCCTGAACGGCGGCCCCGGCGATGAGGACGGCGTCCGTACCGGGGCCCTGCGCGCGGTCCTGGCCTCAGCTCCCGGTGCCGCGTCCTAGGTGTACTGACCATGGAGGTTGGTAACACCCACCCCGGCTGACACACGACAAGAGGGCCTTCGGTATCGGTGTGGATTGCGAGATCTACCCCGAAGCACCAGAAGGCCCTCGATGCCCCACACTACCCACGCCAACGCCCGCCTCACACCCGCCGGACGCCTGGCCCTGGCCCGCTGCGTCGTCGACCAGGGCTGGCCCGAGATCGGGTACGCGGGCGGCGGGAAGTCCGCTGATCGCGGTGCGGAACCGGTGGTGCCCGTCGTGACGCGACGGGCGAACGCCTCCCGCCGACCGGCCCCGCCGGTGCCCGGGAGGGCGGGGGCCCGTTCCTCTGCCGGTGGGCGGTGGAACCGTGCCACCGCGCCGTCGGTCCGGGGCGGGTGGAGCAGGCGGCCGTGAGGCGCCCGCGCCCGCACCGGAAGGGGTCAGGCCGAGGCCGCCGGACCCGCGACCCTGTCCCCGGCGGGCTCCGCTCCGGCGAGCGCACGCCCGGCCGGGTAGGCGAGGGCGGCGGCGGGCAGTCGGGAGGGGCGGCCGCTGGCCAGCACCCGTACGAGGCCGGTGCGGCCCTCGCCGGTCGTCCGGGAGTCCGCGGCGGATCCCGCGACGGCGACGCGCCGCAGCGTCTGCGCGGCCACGGCACCGGCGGCGGTGAAGAGCTCGGCCCGGCCGCCCAGCGCGGCGGAGATCCGCTCGGCCACGAGGTCGTAGTGGGTGCAGCCCAGCACCACGCCGCTCACGTCCCCCGGGGTGAGGTCGGCCGCGTAGGCGACGGCGTCGGCGATGAGCCGGGGGTCCGCCGACTCCACGGCCTCGGCGAGGCCGACGCAGGCCACCGGGGCCACGTCCACGTCGCCCGCGAAGGTCTCGATCAGCTGACGCTGGTAGTTGCTGTGCGTGGTCGCCACGGTCGACCAGACGGCGATGGGACCTCCGGCCGCGGCGGCCGGTTTGATCGCGGGAACCGTTCCGACCACCGGCACGCCCGGCTCGAACTCGGCGCGCAGCTCGGCCAGGCCGTGCACGGAGGCCGTGTTGCACGGCACGACCACCGCGTCCAGCCCCTGGGGGCCGGCCGCCGCGAACGCGGCACGGGCTCCGGCCAGCGCGCGCGCGATCACCTGCTCCGGGGTCCGGGGTCCCCAGGGCATGTGGTCCGGGTCCATGGCCAGGAACAGGTCGGCGTCCGGCCTGGCGGCGTGCAGGGCCGCCGCGGTCGAGAGCATGCCGATGCCGGAGTCTACGAGAGCGATACGCACGACCCCAGATCCTATGTCGTGCCCGCCTCCGCGCGTCCACACAGGCCCTCGGGCACGGTGAACACGTGACCCGGTCAACACCCCAGGTAGACGGACTTCTGGGAAGACACGGCACAAATAGGGTGGCACAAGCCCGTTACCGATAGGTAGAACTGAGGGGATCGGCCCATCCCAGCCGCTCCCGGCGGCCAGGGCCGATCCGACCCACGCTGTGCGTCGCCGACACCGGAACGGGAACTGGGATGACTCCTCAACAGCAGGGAACGAGCAGCGGTACCGCCGCCGGGCGGCGCACGGGCTTCGCCGAGCACATAGCGGCGGTCCAGCGGGCCCGCCGCGACTACCGCGCTCTGCCGCAGGACGCGCCGGTCCGGCTGGCCAAGCCCACCTCCAACCTCTTCCGGTTCCGCGAACCCACCACCGCGCCCGCCCTGGACGTCTCGGGCTTCACCGACGTCATCGCCATCGACCCGGTCGAGCGCCTCGCCGACGTCGGCGGCATGACCACCTACGAGGACCTCGTCGCGGCGACCCTCCCGCACGGGCTGATGCCGACCGTCGTCCCCCAGTTGCGGACCATCACGCTCGGCGGCGCCGTCACGGGCATGGGGATCGAGTCCTCCTCCTTCCGCAACGGCCTGCCGCACGAGGGCGTCCAGGAGATGGAGATCCTCACCGCCGCGGGCGACGTCGTCACCGCCACCCGGGACAACGAGCACAGCGACCTGTTCCACGGCTTCCCCAACTCCTATGGCACGCTCGGCTACAGCCTCCGCCTGCGCATCGAGCTCGAGCCCGCGTCCCCCTTCGTCCACCTGCGCCACCTGCGCTTCCACGACGCCGCTGGGGCGATGGACGCCCTCGCCAAGATCTACGCGGACCTCGAACACGAGGGGCAGCCGGTCGACTTCGTGGACGGCGTCGCCTTCGGCCCCGGAGAGCTGTACCTCACCGTCGCCCGCTTCACCGACCAGGCGCCCTGGACCAGCGACTACACCGGGAACGACATCTACTACCGGTCCATCCCGCGCTACGCGGACCGGGGACCCGGCGACTACCTCACCCTCCACGACTACCTGTGGCGCTGGGACACCGACTGGTTCTGGTGCTCGCGCGCCTTCGGCGCCCAGCACCCGCTCGTGCGACCCCTCTGGCCGCGTTCCCTGAAGCGGTCCGACGTGTACCGCCGACTGGTCGCCTGGGACCGCCGGACCGACTTCCTGCGGCTCCTCACCCACTACCGGGGCAGGCGCCCCCAGGAACCCCTCATCCAGGACGTCGAGGTGGGTGTCGAGAGGGGAGCCGAGTTCCTGGACTTCTTCCACTCGGAGATCGGCATGACGCCGGTCTGGATGTGCCCCCTCCGGCTCCGCGAGCCCCGGCGGCCCTCCCTGGGGGAGGGCGAGCACGTCTGGCCGCTCTACCCGCTGGAGGACGGCCGCCTCTACGTGAACTTCGGTTTCTGGGGGCTCGTCGACATGAAACCGAACCAGCGCCGCGCCCACCACAACCGGCTCGTCGAGGAACGGGTCGCCGAACTGGGCGGACACAAGTCCCTCTACTCGGACTCCTTCTACACGGAGGACGAGTTCTGGCGGCTCTACAACGGTCCCGCCTACGCCGCGCTCAAGGAGGGCTACGACCCCGGGGGCCGGCTGCTGGACCTGTACGCCAAGTGCGTGCGCAACCGCTGACACCGCAGGGACGCGATCCGTGGGGGCGGGTCGCATCCGAGAGAGGTAGAGAGCATGCGTCTTGCCGAGATCTTCGAGCGCGTCGTCGGACCTGACGCGCCCCTCCGCTTCACCGCCTACGACGGCAGCAGCGCAGGGGACCCGAACAGCGACGTGGCCCTGCACGTGCGCACCCCGGTCGCCGTCAACTACCTGGCCCAGTCCCCGAACGGGCTGGGTCTGACCCGCGCCTACGTCTCCGGGCACCTGGAACTGGAGGGCGACATGTACACAGCCCTCAGACACATGGCGGACTTCGCCTTCGCGGAGGGGATCAACGTGTCCGCCCGCGACCTCGCCCGGATCGTGCGCTCCGTGGGATGGGTCAAGTTCGTCAACCGGGTGGCCCCTCCGCCGGAGGAGATGACCCGCGGCCGACTGGTGGCCCGCGGCTGGCGCCACTCCAAACAGCGGGACGCCGAGGCCATCCACCACCACTACGACGTCTCCAACGCCTTCTACGAGCTGGTCCTGGGACCGTCCATGACCTACACCTGCGCGGTCTTCGACGACGGCGACGGCTCACCGGACAGGGTGGGGCGCGCGGACGGGGCCCTGGAGAGCGCCCAGTTCCGCAAGTACGAGCTGGTCTCCCGCAAGCTCGGCCTAGAGCCGGGCATGCGCCTGCTGGACGTGGGCTGCGGCTGGGGCGGCATGGTCATGCACGCCGCCCGTGAGCACGGGGTCCGGGTCCTCGGCGTGACCCTGTCCAAGGAGCAGGCCGAGTGGGCGGGCAAGAGGATCGCCCAGGAGGGGCTGTCGGAGCTCGCGGAGGTCCGGCACATGGACTACCGCGACGTGCCCGACGGCAGCTACGACCGCATCAGCTCCATCGGCCTCACCGAGCACATCGGTTCGAGGAACCTGGACGCCTACTTCGCCTCGCTGTACTCCAAACTGGTGCCGGGGGGCCGTCTGCTCAACCACTGCATCACCCGGCCGCGTAACAACCTCAGGCCGATGGACACCGGGGGCGTCATCAACCGGTACGTGTTCCCCGACGGGGAACTGGAGGGGCCCGGCCGCATCCAGACCGCGATGAACGACGCGGGCTTCGAGATCCGCCACCAGGAGAACCTCCGCGAGCACTACGCGCTCACCCTGCGCCACTGGGGCGCCAACCTCGACCGCCACTGGGACGAGGCGGTCGCCGAGGTCGGTGAGGGCACGGCCCGCGTCTGGCGGCTCTACATGGCCGGGTCGGTCCTCGGGTTCGAACGGGACGTGGTCCAGCTGCACCAGATCCTCGGGACGAGGCTGGACGACACCGCGTCGCACATGCCGCTGCGTCCCGAGTTCTGACACGGGTTCCGGACCCCGGTCGCACGCGGGCCGCCGCGCCGGCCGCCGGGGTCCGGACCCGCTCCTGTTCGCGGAGAGGGGATTCCGGCCCGGCCGGGAATCCGCCGGGGCGCGTTGGCGTCATCATGAACCGAGCCGCACCATCCAGAAGGGACCACCACCGTGTCCTCAGAGTCATCGTCCGGACCGTCCCCGGACCCCCGCGACGGGCAGTCGTCGGCACCGGCGCCGGAGCCGCCGGACCGCGTACGCCGGACCACGATCGAGCTGATCGAGGCCTACGCGGACCGGGACCGCGAGGCGCTCGACGCGGTCATCCCCCGGGCCGCCGACGACGTGGACGCGGTCCTGTCCGAACTGAAGGTCGTCGCCGCCTTCCTCGGCCGCCGGGTGCAGCAGACCGGCGTGGTGTGGAAGCCCGCCGACTCGCGGGAGGCCGTCGCCCGCACCGTCGCCGAGATGCTCCCTCCCGAGCTGGAGTTCGCGGTGTCCACCGCGTGGGAGGCCCACTCGGTCGGTGAGGAGGAGGTCGCCGAGCGCTTCACCCGGGGCGACCCCATGGTCTACGTGCACATGCTCGCCGCGTTCGGGGCCGCCATCGGCCTGGCCGTCTACAAGCGCTCCGAGCTCGTGTCCGTCCTGCGCCAGGTCACCGGCCTGGCGGAGTAGGACGCCACGCGGGGGCGGGGGACGGGTCACCGGGACGGACGCGCCGGACGCGCCGCACGGCCCGCGGTGCGCCCGTTCCCGGCCTCCCGCCGCCGCTGTCCGGCCCTCACCCCCTAACAGGTCAGACACAAATCACAGTGGTTTACTTCACTGGAGGCCGTTCTTTACGTAGGTTTCCTACCAACCCCCAGGGGACCCTCGAAAGGAACGGGAGGCGTGCCGATGGCCCGCAGACGAACACACGAGTACGTTCCACTCCCCGCCGCCGCGGTGGCACTGGCGCTGGCCGCCACAGCGTGCGGGACCGGCGGGGGCGGTGACGGCTCCGCCTCCGACGGGCTCACGGTGTGGATCATGCAGGGCACCAACCCCGACGAGACGGGGTTCTTCGAGGAGGCCAACGCCGCGTTCACCGACGAGACCGGCGTCGCCGTCGACGTCGAGTTCGTGCCCTGGCAGGACGCCCAGAACAAGATCTCCACGGCCATCGCCGGAGGCACCACGCCCGACGTGGTCGAGCTCGGCAACACCCTCACCCCCGGTTTCGCCGACGCCGGAGCGCTGCACGACCTGTCCGCGTACGACGTCGACACCGGCCAGTACATCCCCGGCCTCATGGAGATGGGCCAGCTCGGCGACGGTGTCTACGGAGTCCCCTGGTACGCCTCCATCCGCTCCGTCGTGTACCGCTCGGACATCTTCGAGGAGCACGACCTGGAGGTACCGGAGACCTGGGAGGAGCTGCGCGAGACCGCGACGGCCCTCTCCGAGGCGGAGGGGGACATGATCGCCTTCCCCGTTCCCGGTGACGCCCAGTACTCGATCATGCCGTGGATCTGGGGCGGCGGCGGCGAGATCGCCGTCGAACAGCCGGACGGCACCTGGGAGTCGGAGATCGACACCCCCGAGGCCCGCGCGGGGATCGAGTTCTTCACGGACCTGGCCCTGGAGGACGGCACCTCCACCACGGGCGCGGTCAACTGGACCGAGATCGAGGTCATGGAGTCGATCGCCAACGAGGAGGCGGCCATGGCCATCCTCGGCAGCGCCAACCCCAAGGCCATCCTGGAGAGCAACCCCGAACTGGAGGGGAGGATCGACTCCTTCACCCTCCCAGGGCAGGAGGAGGGGTACATGCCCTCCTTCGCGGGCGGATCCCTGCTGTCGGTCTTCGAGGGCACCGGCAACGAGGAGGCGGCCTGGCAGTACGTCCAGCACCTCACCGGCGACGAGTTCCTCATGCGGTGGTCGGAGGAGACCGGGTTCTTCCCGGGCGTGACCGCGAGGGTGGACGAGTTCTCCGAGTCCGCCGACCCGATCCTGGGATCTTTCGCGGTCCAGCTCAACGAGGCGAGCCGCGGGGTGCCGGTGACCCCCGCCTGGACGCAGGTCGAGGCCGAGAAGGTCCTGGTCGGCATGCAGCAGTCCATCCTCAACGGCGAGTCCACGGTGGACGAGGCCACCGAGGACACGGCCGCGGAGATCGAGCGCATCCTCAACGGGGGTTAGTCAGTGGGAACACCGGTCGGGCTGGGAACCAGTGGACCGGAGCAGGACGTCCGTCCCTCCGGGCCGTCTCCGCGACGGCCCGGAGCGGGGCGGCGGGCCCCGCTCCTGGGCCGGCGCGCACGGAGGGCGCTGCTCCCGTGGGTGCTGCTCGCGCCCGCGCTGACGGTCATCGGGCTGCTGCTGCTGTTCCCGCTCGGCCGGATCGTGTGGCTGTCCTTCCGCGACTTCAAACTGCGCAACCTGATGTCCGGGGAGTCCGACTTCATCGGGCTGGACAACTACGTCGCGCTGCTGACCGACCCGTACCTGTGGCAGATCGCCATGGTCAACACGGTCGTGTTCGCCGTGGTCGCCGTCCTCACGACGATCGTCGTCGGCACGCTCGTGGCGCTGCTGCTCTCCACACTGGGCACGGTCCCCCGCATCATCGTGGTCTCCTGCATCATGGTCGCCTGGGCCATGCCCGCCGTCAGCGGAACCTACGTCTGGATCTGGATCTTCGACGTCGACAACGGCGTCGTCGCCCAGGCCCTGACCTCCCTGGGTGTGCTCGACCCCTCGGGGTACAACTGGTTCGCCGACCGGCTGTACTTCTACGCCATCGTCACCCTCAACGTGGTGCACGGCGGCTTCCCGTTCGTGGCGGTCACCGTCCTGGCCGGGCTGCTCACCGTCCCCAAGGAGCTCCACGAGGCGGCCAGGATCGACGGCGCCGGCGCCTGGAAGCGCTTCTGGCACGTCACGTTCCCGGTGCTGCGTCCGGTGTTCGCCGTGGTCACGGTGCTGTCCACGATCTGGGACTTCAAGGTGTTCGCTCAGATCTACCTGATGCCCGGCGGCGACGTGGGCGGCTCCGACATGCTCAACCTCGGCGTGTGGTCCTACGTGCGGTCCTTCGGCCACAACGACTACGGGCTCGGCGCGGCCATCGCGGTCCTGCTCACCCTGCTGCTGCTGGTGGTCACCATGCTCTACCTCAGGGCGCTGTTCCGCGAGGACGGGCTGAGGTGAACGGGCGCGGCTCCGCGGAGGGCGTCGCCTCAGTGCACGCCGGAGACCAGTTTGTCCCGCACGCGGCGCCAGTCGACCGCGGCCAGCGAACGCCGGTTGAGGTCCTCGCGGACCGCGGCCATCGTGCGCAGGTCGTAGTCGTCGAGGGGGCGCCCGTCGTCGTTGTCCTGGTTGACCAGGTTGTCCACGTAGGCGAACAGCAGCCGACCGCCCGTGTCGCCCAGGGCGTGCCGCACCGCCCGGTCGCGGAACCGCGCGTCGTGCGGGATCCAGCTGATGACGACCTCGGTGGGGGAGGGGCCGGTGGAATCGTGCACGGCGCTAGTCCACCGCCCCTGGCGGTCCCGACGATCCTGGAGACACGACCCTCACCCCTCCTCGCCCACCGGGGCCGGACAAACGCCCCGCACCGGACAGAGGTGGATTCTAACGGCCCGGGTCGGCCGCCGGACAACCCGATCACGCCCTCCGGGCACCGCTGACGAGGAGGACCGTTGGTCACGAGCACACACGAATCCGCCGTCGACGACCGCGACTGGGAGAGGCGGGTCCGCGAGGCCCGGCGCCGGGGCGGCGCCCTCCGTACCGGCCGCCTCCTGGCCAAGGGCGTCGCGGTGGGCGCGCTGCTGCTGTTCACCCTGTTCCCGGTGTACTTCATGCTGACGAGCGCGTTCTCCGACCGGAGCACCTCGGGCACGGGGGCGCTGCTGCCCACCGACCTGACGCTGGACAACTTCTCCTACGTGCTGACCGAGGGCAACTTCGGCACGTACATGGCCAACTCGCTGGCGGTCGCCTGCATCACGGTGGCGGGCGCGTGCGTGCTGGCGCTGCTGGCCGCGGTGGCGGTGGCCCGGTTCCGCTTCCGGTTCCGCACCTCCGTGCTGGTCATGATCCTCATCGTGCAGATGGTGCCCCTGGAGGCGCTGGTCATCCCGCTCTTCCTCCAGGTGCGCGACCTCCAGATGCTCAACACCCTGCTGGGCCTCGGCATCGTGTACGTGGCGCTGTCCCTGCCGCTGGCGGTCTGGATGATGCGGGGCTTCGTCGCGGCCGTGCCGGTGGAGGTGGAGGAGGCCGCCTACATCGACGGCGCCTCCTGGCTCCAGATGTTCTGGAAGGTCCTGTTCCCGCTCGTCGCACCGGGCCTGGTGGCGACCGCGATCTTCTCGTTCATCGTGGCCTGGAACGAGTTCGTGCTCGCCCTGACCTTCATGACCCAGAGCGAGAACTACACCGTGGCGGTCGGCCTGCGCCAGTTCTTCGGCCAGTACGCCAACGAGTGGGGGCACGTGATGGCGGCGTCCACCCTCATCACCATCCCGGTGATGGTCTTCTTCGTCATCGTCCAGCGCTTCCTGGTCTCCGGGCTGGTCCAGGGGGCCGTCAAGGGATAGGGGGAGGGGCCGGCCCCGGGCCGGCCCCTCGCGCGCGGACGCGCACACCAAGGGGGAGTGTGCGTGTCAGGCGCGCAGCTCGCGCTTGAGGATCTTGCCGGTGGACGTCATCGGCAGCTCGGTGCGGAACTCGACCTCGCGCGGGTACTTGTAGCCCGCCAGGTGCTCCTTGGACCACGCGACGAGCTCCCCGGCGGTGAGCCCGACGCCCTCCTTGAGGATCACGAACGCCTTGATCTCCTCGCCGTGGGTCTCGTGCGGGACGCCGACGACCGCAGCGAGGCTGACCGCATCGTGGGTCATCAGGACCTCCTCGACCTCGCGGGGGTACACGTTGTAGCCGCCGCGGATGATCATGTCCTTGGAGCGGTCGATGATGAAGTAGAAGCCCTCCTCGTCGCGGCGGGCGATGTCACCGGTGCGGAACCACCCGTCCCGGATGACCTCGGCGTTGACCTCGGGGCGGTTGTGGTAGCCCTTCATCACCAGGTGGCCGCGGACGGCGATCTCGCCGACCGGCTCCCTGTCCTCCTCCTGGACGACCTCGTTCCAGTCCGGGTCGATCAGCTTCATCTCCACGCCCCACACCGGGCGGCCGATCGAACCGGTCTTCGCCTTGGTCCTGGGGTTGTTGAAGGAGGCGACCGGCGAGGTCTCGGACAGGCCGTAGCCCTCCTTGATGCCCACCCCGAACGCCTTGGTGAAGTCCTCGGAGAGCTGGCCGGGCAGGGCGGAGCCGCCGGAGACGGCGTCGACCAGGTTCCCGGCGATCCCCTCCAGGTCGTACTTGCCGGGTCCGGCGTTCTGGACCGCGTTGAGCAGGCCCCAGTACATGGTGGGCACGCCCGCGAACCCGGTGACGCCCTCCTTCTCCATGAGGCGCAGGGCGTCGTCCCCGTCGAAGCGCGGGACCAGGACCATGGTGCCGTGCCGGTAGAGGCAGGCGTTGAGCATGACCGTCTGCCCGAAGATGTGGAACAGCGGCAGGACGACCAGGGAGACGTCGCGCCCGTCCGGGTGCGGGTTCACGAGGTTGGCCGAGCCGATGGCGTTCATCATCAGGTTGTTGTGGCTCAGCTCGGCGCCCTTGGGCTTGCCGGTCGTGCCGCTGGTGTAGATGATCACCGCGGTGTCCTCGGCGCCCGTCTGCACGCTCTCGAACTCGCCGGGCTGTCCCTCCAGCGCCTTCCAGAGGGTCTCCGCGCCGTCGACCGTCGACTCGGTGGCGCCCGGCACCGCGGGGAGGTCCACGTAGATGTCGCAGGTGTCCGTCTGCTGGAAGGCCTCGAAGGCGCGCGTGCCCAGCGGCAGCTCGGGGGAGCCGGTGAACGCGAACAGCGCCTTGGCCCCGGAGTCCTCCAGGTGGTAGGCGATCTCACGGGGGGTGAGCAGCACGTTCAGGGGCACGACCACCGCGCCGGCCTTGAGGACCCCGAAGTAGACGAAGGGGAAGTAGGGCAGGTTCGGGCTGGCGAGCGCGACCCGGTCGCCGGGGCCGATCCCCCGGGAGACGAGGAGGTTGGCGACCTGGTTGGCGATCATGTCGGTGAGGGCGTAGTTCAGACGCAGGTCCCCGAAGACCAGGCACTCCTTCTCGGGGGCCGATCGGGCGCCGTCCTCCAGAAGCACGGACAGGTTGAACAAGGGGGCCTCCCGCAGGCAGATGAGTCCAGTTGGTCCGGACAAGTCAGGACAGGCGAAATTGAGTCCGGTGTGACCCGGATCGCGTGTTCTGCGCCACTTTTACGGCAGGGTAACAAACCGGACGGTCGGTGTGGAGGGGCCGTGGGTCCGTAATCTCACCGAACTTTCGCCTACGCACCGTCACCGTCCTCGCCGGTGGGGAGCCGGTGCCCGTCCTCGCGCGGACCGGCGGCCGTCCGCCGTCCGACGGGTCCGAACGCGTCCTGTGCCCGACCCGCCAAGCGCTAACCTGTGGGAAGCACACACGGACGCGGCTAAGGAACCTTCAGCGATGACAGCGGTAGACGGCGACCAGACGACGGGCGACACCTACGACGCCCGGGCCATCCAGGACAAATGGCAGGCGCGCTGGGCCGCCGAGCTCCCGTTCGAGGCCGACGAGGACCCGGCGGACACCCGCCCGCGGTCCTACGTCGTCGACATGTTCGCCTACCCCTCCGGTGACCTGCACATGGGCCACGCGGAGGCGTACGCCATCGGCGACGTCATCGGCCGCTACCGCTTCCAGCGCGGCGACAACGTCCTGCACCCCGTCGGCTGGGACTCCTTCGGCCTGCCCGCCGAGAACGCGGCCATCAAGAACAACTCGCACCCCGCCGAGTGGACCTACGCCAACATCGAGACGCAGGCGACCTCGTTCCGGCGCTACGGCATCGGCGTGGACTGGTCGCGCCGCCTGCACACCTCCGACCCCGAGTACTACCGCTGGAACCAGTGGCTGTTCACGCGCTTCTTCGAGCGGGGGCTGGCCTACCGCAAGGACGGCCAGGTCAACTGGTGTCCCAAGGACCAGACGGTGCTCGCCAACGAGCAGGTCGTGCAGGGCAAATGCGAGCGCTGCGGCTCCGACATCGTCCGCCGCAGCCTCAACCAGTGGTACTTCAGGATCACCGACTACGCCCAGCGCCTGCTGGACGACATGGACCAGCTCGACGGCGGCCGCTGGCCCGACGAGATCCTGGCCATCCAGCGCAACTGGATCGGCCGCTCCACCGGTGCCGACGTCCACTTCAGCATCGAGGGCCGCGACGAGCCGGTGACCGTCTTCACCACGCGCCCGGACACGCTCTACGGCGCCACGTTCTTCGTGGTGGCGGCCGACGCCGACCTGGCGGAGGAGCTGTGCGCCCCCGAGCAGCGGGAGGCCTTCGACGCCTACCGCGCCGACGTCGCCAAGCTGTCCGACATCGAACGCCAGGCCACCGAGCGCCCCAAGACCGGTGTCTTCCTCGGCCGTCACGCCGTCAACCCGGTCAACGGCGAGCGCATGCCCGTCTGGGCCGCGGACTACGTCCTGGCCGACTACGGACACGGCGCCATCATGGCCGTGCCCGCGCACGACCAGCGCGACCTCGACTTCGCCCTGGCCTTCGACCTGCCCGTCAGGGTCGTCGTGGAGACGGGCGAGCCCGACCCCGTGGAGACCGGCGTGGCCGCGGCGGGCGAGGGCACGCTGCGCGACTCCGGTCCGCTGGACGGCCTGGGCAAGTCCGAGGCGATCGAGCGCATCATCGGGGTGCTCGCCGAGCGCGGCACCGGTGAGGGCACCGTCAACTACCGGCTGCGCGACTGGCTGCTGTCCCGCCAGCGCTACTGGGGCACGCCCATCCCGATCATCCACTGCCCCGCGTGCGGTGAGGTGGCGGTCCCCGACGACCAGCTGCCCGTCACCCTCCCCGAGCTGAAGGGCGCCGAGCTGGCGCCCAAGGGAGTGTCACCCCTGGCCTCGGCCGAGGAGTGGGTGAACGTGGACTGCCCGTCCTGCGGAGGCCCCGCCGAGCGCGACACCGACACCATGGACACCTTCGTGGACTCGTCCTGGTACTTCCTGCGCTACTGCTCGCCCCGCCTGGACACCGCCCCGTTCGACACCGAGGCCGTCAACAAGTGGGGGCCGGTCGACCACTACATCGGCGGCAAGGAGCACGCGACGCTCCACCTGATGTACGCCCGCTTCTTCACCAAGGTCCTGTACGACCTGGGCATGGTGTCCTTCACCGAGCCGTTCCGCCGCCTGACCAACCAGGGGCAGGTCATCAACCAGGGGCGGGCGATGTCCAAGTCCCTGGGCAACGGCGTCGACCTGGGCAAGGAGATCGACGCCTTCGGCGTGGACGCCGTCCGGTTGACGATGCTCTTCGCCTCCCCGCCGGAGGAGGACGTCGACTGGGCCGACGTGTCCGCCGTCGCGGCGCAGAAGTTCCTCAACCGCGCCTACCGGGTCATGAGCGAGGCGGGCGCGGCCGGCGAGCCGGGGACCGACCCCGCCGGGGGCGACACCGCGCTGCGCAGGATCACGCACCGCACCATCGACCAGATCACGAACCTGGTCGAGTCCCGGCGGTTCAACGTCGCCATCGCGCGCACCATGGAGCTGGTCTCGGCGACCCGCAAGGCCATCGACTCCGGCCCCGGCGCGGGTGACCCGGCCGTCCGCGAGGCCGCCGAGTTCGTGGCCGTCGCCCTGTCCCTCTTCGCCCCGTACGTGGCGGAGGAGGGCTGGGAGAAGCTGGGCCACGTGGGCACGGTCGCCGTCGGCCACTGGCCCGAGGCCGACCCCGCGCTGCTGGTGCAGGAGTCCGTGACCTGTGTCGTGCAGGTGCAGAGCAAGGTCCGTGACAAGCTGTCCGTGGCGCCCGACATCGACCCGGCCGACCTGGAGAAGCTGGCGCTGGCGTCGGAGCGGGCCCAGAGCTTCATCGGCGACAAGCAGATCCGCAAGGTCATCGTGCGCGCGCCGAAGCTGGTGAACATCGTCGTCGGCTGATCCGGCACCGGGACGGCGCCCGCGTCGACGCGGGCGCCGTCCCACGCGGTTGGCGTGGCGACCGACAGGGAGGCGGGTGGCCGGGTGGGTCCCCTCGTGCGTGTGGCCGTCATCGGTGCGGGCGCGGCGGTGCTGTCCGCGGTCGCGATCGGCGGCGGGCTGTGGCTGTCCGGGAACGATCCGGACGTCCCCGAGAGCGGTGACGTGCACACCGCGGCGACCGGCTGCGACGCCGTCACCGACGAACTCCTCGCGGAGCGCATGCCCGGAGCTGTCGCGGACACCCGGGAGCAGGGCCCCCTCGAGGGCGGGGACAGCCTCGTGTGCGTGTGGACCTCGGCCGGAGCCTCCGAGGGCGGTGACCGGGGAACCCTGCGGGTGGACGTGTCCGCTCTCTTCACCGACGCCACGGGGGAGGAGCCGGTGACCGGCGCCGAACGCGCGGCCGGGGCCTACACCGACCTGCTGCCCGCACGGGCGCAGCCGGTGGACCTGTCACGAGGTGAGGGCCGGGTGTGGCACGGGCAGGCGCCCGGCACCGCCGAACTCGCCTTCCACAGTGACAACCTGCTCGTACGGGTGTCCTACGCGGGGCTGGCCGGGGACGACCCGGTCGACCCCGACGACGCCGCCGAGCTGGCCGCCGAGTTCGCCGGACTGATCGGGGCCTCCCTGTGAGCGCCCAGTACCCCCAGCAGCCGTACGGTCCCGGACCCGAGGTGATGCCGTCCGCACAGCCGCAGAGCAGGGGCTGCGCGACGGCGGGCGTGGTCGCGGCCGCGCTGGTCCTGGTCGTGCTCGCCGCCGGAGCGATCTGGTACGTCGTCACCCGGGACTCCCCGGAGACGGGCGAGTACGAGTCGGCCCCCGAGTGCGCGGCCGTCGCGACGGACACCCTGGACGCGCTGGTGCCCGGACACGAACTGGAGCTGGAGGAGCCGCTCGGCGCGCCGGAGGACCCGGGCGGGTCCGGGTGGCAGTGCCGCTGGGCGACCCCGGAGGGCCCCGGGGACGCGGTGCCGGCCACGGCGACGCTGGTACTGGTGGCCGCGCCCAACCCGGGCGGGGTGACGACCGCCGCCGACAACCTGCGGGCCACCACGGAACAGCACGAGACCACCGGGCTGGACGGCGTCGGCGAGGAGGCGGTGCGCTGGACCGCCGGAGCACCGTTCACGGTCGGCTGTGTGGGGACCCGGGTCTCCAACCTGTACGTGGAGTCCTGCTACAGCGTGGCGGCCGGCTACGACGCGACCGAACCGGCCGACGAGGAGCGGATCGTCGCTGACGCCGGGGAACTCGCGCTGGCGGTGGTCGAGGCGCTTCCGGAGTCCCTCCCCGAGTGACGGGGCGGCGGCTCCGCACGCCCCCACGGCCGTCCTCCCCACGGCCTGCGCCCGTGACCGCCGGCCCGCAGCCGGGGGCGCGGTCCGCGCCGGCCCCGGGCCGCCACACAGCCGCGGGCCGCTACCAGGCGTTGCCGAGGAACTCCTCCAGAGCCGGGGAGACCCCCTCGGCGAACGGTCTGTCCGTGTCCAGGACCGCCGCACCGGGCTCGTCCTCGAAGGCCCGGAGGATGTGGTCGGTGCCGGGCAGGTCCACGCGTTCCGCACCGTCCAACCCGGTCATGAGACGGTCCACGTCCCCACGGGAGACCTGGGCGTCGTCCTCCCCCCACAGGACCAGGACCGGGGTGCCCTCGGGCAGGTCCCGTCCCAGTTCGACCGGGTCCAGGCCGTCCATGTAGGAGAGGAATTCGGCGTTCCACGGGGTGTAGACGCCGAACTGGTCGCTGTCCTGCGACGTGATGTCGCGCCCGCCCCTGATCGCGGCACGCCCGGCCCGCATGTCCGAGAGGATCCGGACGGCCTCCGACTCCCCGAGCTGGCCCGTCCCCTCGGCCAGGCGGACCTGCTCGGTGACCTGCCGGTCGAGGAGGTCCAGGTAGCGGGTGCCCGGAGGGGCGGCCAGCACCAGTGCGGGCGAGGGGTGACCGGAGCCGATGAGCCGGTGGGCGCGCAGGGCGTAGAGGGCGCCCTCGCTGTGTCCGACGACGACCACGCGCCGGGGGTCCACCTCGGGCTGCGCGAGCAGTTCCTCGTAGGCCGCCACGACCTGCCGGTCGAAGACCTCGGGATCCACGGGGGTGATCCTCCGGACGCCGCCGGGTCCGGTCTCCTCCTCGACCTGCGGGTCCGGACCGCTGCCGAACTTGTCGTAGCGCAGAGAGGCCACACCCGCGTCGGCGAGCACACGGGACAGGTTCTGATTGGTGTCGGCGTCGGGCCGCGCGGGAGCGTTGCCGTCGCGGTCGGTCGGGCCGCTGCCGGAGATGATGAGCGCACCTGGCAGCCGCTCGGAGGCGCCGTGCGGAGCGCGGAAGGACGCGGACACCTCGTGTCCGCCGCCCTCGAAGGTCAGCTCGCGCTCGACGCCGACGACCCCGGGCGCCTCGGCCCCGTCGACGTCGGCCGGAGCGCAGGCGGCGGTGGAGAGCAGGACGGCGAGGACACCGCCGACCACAGCGGCGCGCGGTCGGGCGACGGGGGAGGAGAGTGGTGTGGACACGGTTTCAGCCTAGCGGTCCCGCCGGACGGACCCCCGTCGTCCACAGGCCCCCCGGGGCGGGCGGAGGCGGTTCCCGGCCGGGGCCCAGCCCCCGGGCCCGGCGGGTTCGGGCGGGCGCCGGAGGGCACAGCACGGCGCCCCCGGTCCGTCGGGGACGGTGCCGGAGGCGCGGGCCGGGCTGTCGCCGGGGCCGGGTCAGACGCGGCGCATGACCGCGACGACCTTGCCCAGGACGGTGGCGGCGTCGCCGTTGATCGGCTCGTAGGCGTCGTTGCGGGGCATGAGCCACACGTGGCCGTCCTCCTCGCGGCGCAGGACCTTGACGGTCGCCTCGTCGTCCAGCAGGGCCGCCACGATGTCACCGTTGTTGGCGTCCTGCTGCTGGCGGACCACGACCAGGTCGCCGTCGGTGATGGCCGCGTCGATCATCGAGTCGCCGACCACGGTGAGCATGAACAGGCGGCCCTCGCCGACCAGTTGGCGCGGCAGGGCTAGCACGTCCTCCACCGACTCCTCGGCGAGGATGGGACCGCCGGCGGCGATCCGGCCGACCAGCGGAACGGCGGCGGCGCGCGAGGGGTCGATGTCCTCGGGGGTCACGGTCTGGCCGGTGGAACGGCCGGGGGAGCGCAGTTCCACGGCCCGCGGGCGGTTCTGGTCGCGGTGCAGGTAGCCCTTGCGCTGGAGGACCTTGAGCTGGTGGGCCACGCTGGAAGGGCTGGAGAGGCCGACCGCTTCTCCGATTTCCCTTATCGACGGGGGGAAGCCCCGCTCGCGCACATACCGCTGGATGCAGTTCAGGACACTCTGCTGTCGAGCGGTGAGTTTGGGGGCTTCGGGCGTGGATCCACCCGCGTTCCCCACTGCGGTGAGAACGGTGGCGGAATCTGCGGTTCCGGGATTCTCCTCCGGCACGGCCGGGCCTCCTCGGCATTCGGTTCGGTCAGGGCCTGATTGCGTGACTGGCCACCACCGGTTCGCGACCGTGCCGACCTGGGGTCCGCGTGATGGCGAAACCAGCGTGAAATCACAGTCAACATTAGACGTTGCGCACGGTGATATCAAACAAGCGTTCGAGGCCCCAGGCCATTGTCCCGTGTGTTTTCGCGGTCAATTTCCGGCCTCTACTGACGTGTGTACACGTGTTCACGTGGTGCTGTCCCCGGAATACCCGAACACGTGTCCCCCGGGGGAGGTTCCGGTGGGATGTGGGACTGGTCTCCCGAATCCCCGGCATCAGGGTGAAACCTCCTCGTGGGGAGCACTTCCGGGTGCGACAGGCCGCCGGGGGCAGCGGATGCCGAGGGCCCGCGCCGCTATTCTTGTCGTCGGCGCCGACCGCCCCCGGGGCGGACCGGCTCCCCTTCGGATCCCACCCCGTGCCGCCGCCGACCGCAGGCCTCCGCCGCCGCGTGCCCGTGTGCGGGACACGCCGGTCGCCGGGTTGCGGGGCACCCCTCACTAGGCCTAGGTTCGACCACAACATCTGGTGCTCTCATGGGATGGATTGCCCAGGAGTTGTGGTTTAGTAGAGGTACAGGGTGTCGATTCGGTGAGGGAAGCAGGTGAACCAGGATGCACTGTCCGTTCTGCCGCCATCCGGACACCAGGGTGATCGACAGCAGGTCCACGGACGACGGCGCGGCCATCAGGCGCCGCCGCTCCTGTCCCGTGTGCGAGCGCCGCTTCACCACGCAGGAGACCGTCCTGCTGATGGTCGCCAAGCGCTCCGGCGTCACCGAGCCCTTCAGCCGTACCAAGATCATCGCCGGGGTGCGCCGGGCCTGCCAGGGCCGTCCCGTCTCCGAGGACGCCCTCGCCAAGCTCGGCCAACAGGTCGAGGAGGAGATCCGCGGACGCGGCGTCGCCGAGGTGCCGGCCCATGAGATCGGCCTGGCCATCCTCGGTCCCATGCGGGACCTGGACGAGGTCGCCTACCTGCACTTCGCCAGCGTCTACCGCGGTTTCGAGAGCCTCGCCGACTTCGAGTCCGAGATCGCCAGCCTGCGTCGCGACCGCGAGTCCGAGGGCGCGGACGGGGCGCAGGCCCTCCCCGAGAGCAGCACCACCACCGGGTAGCGCCCCGCGGCCGGGAGAGGGTCGCGGGCGGGGCGCCGCCGGGGCGGTCCGGCCACCGTGGGGTACCCCTCCCGTGACCGGCCCGCCCGTTTTCCAAGGACACCGTGCACGGTTGGGCAGGCCGTGCCCATGAGGCAGGGGAGACTCCACGATGACGGAGACAGCCAGCGGACCGACGGGACGCAAGGGCAAGGGGAACCGCAAGGGGCTGAGGATCAAGCGGGTCTTCACGACCCCCGGGACCCACCCGTACGACGCCCTGGAATGGGAGCGCCGCGACGTCGTCATGACCAACTGGCGCGACGGCACGGTCAACTTCGAGCAGCGCGGCGTGGAGTTCCCCGCGTCCTGGTCCATGAACGCCACCCAGATCGTGGCGAGCAAGTACTTCCGCGGCGCCGCCGGCACCCCCGAGCGCGAGTGGAGCCTCAAGCAGCTCATCGACCGCGTCGTCGGGGTCTACACCGAGACCGGCGTCAAGCACGGCTACTTCGCCGGCGACGAGGACGCGGAGATCTTCGACCACGAGCTCAAGCACGCCCTCGCCAACCAGCTCTTCAGCTTCAACTCGCCGGTCTGGTTCAACGTCGGGACGACCTCGGCGCAGCAGGTCAGCGCGTGCTTCATCCTCTCCGTCGACGACACCATGGAGTCGATCCTCGACTGGTACAAGGAAGAGGGGATCATCTTCAAGGGCGGCTCCGGAGCGGGTGTGAACCTGTCCCGTATCCGCTCCAGCAAGGAGCTGCTGTCCTCCGGCGGCACGGCCTCCGGCCCCGTCTCCTTCATGCGGGGAGCCGACGCCTCCGCCGGGACCATCAAGTCCGGAGGCGCCACCCGCCGCGCCGCCAAGATGGTCGTCCTGGACGTCGACCACCCCGACATCGAGGAGTTCGTCGAGACCAAGTCCCGCGAGGAGCACAAGATCCGTGCCCTGCGCGACGCCGGCTTCGACGTGGACCTGGGCGGCGCCGACATGTTCAGCGTCCAGTACCAGAACGCCAACAACTCCGTCCGGGTCTCCGACGCGTTCATGCGCGCCGTCGACACCGGGTCCGAGTTCGGCCTGACGTCCCGCACCACCGGCGAGGTCGTCGCCACCGTGGACGCCAAGGACCTGTTCACCCGGATGGCCAGGGCCGCGTGGGAGTGCGCCGACCCCGGCATCCAGTACGACGGCACCATCCAGGACTGGCACACCAACCCCGAGACCGGGCGGATCAGCGCCAGCAACCCGTGCAGCGAGTACCTGTCCCTGGACGACTCGTCCTGCAACCTGGCCTCCATCAACCTCCTGAAGTTCCTGCGCGCGGACGACACCTTCGACGTCGAGAGCTTCACCCGGCTCACCGAGCTGATCATCACGGCGATGGACATCTCCATCACCTTCGCGGACTTCCCGACCGAGAAGATCGGTGAGACGACCCGCGCCTACCGGCAGCTCGGCATCGGCTACGCCAACCTGGGCGCCCTGCTCATGGCCACCGGCCACGCCTACGACTCCGAGGGAGGGCGCGCCGTCGCCGCCGCCGTCACCTCGCTGATGACCGGCACCGCCTACCGCCGCAGCGCCGAGCTGGCCGGGGTGGTCGGACCCTACGACGGCTACAAGCGCAACGAGCAGGCCCACAAGCGGGTCATGCGCAAGCACGCCGCCGCCAACGACGACCTGCGCACGGTGACCTCCCTGGAGGAGCCGATCCACACCGCGGCCACCCGCGAGTGGGCCGAGTGCCTCAAGGTCGGTGAGCGCAACGGCTGGCGCAACGCCCAGGCGAGCCTGCTCGCGCCCACCGGCACCATCGGCTTCATGATGGACTGCGACACCACCGGTATCGAGCCGGACTTCTCGCTGGTCAAGTTCAAGAAGCTCGTCGGCGGCGGCTCGATGCAGATCGTCAACCAGGCCATCCCGCGCGCGCTCGCGAACCTCGGCTACCAGGACGAGCAGGCCGAGGCGATCGTCGAGTACGTCGCCGGGAACGGCCACGTCGTGGACGCCCCCAGCCTGAGGCCCGAGCACTACGAGGTGTTCGACTGCGCGATGGGCCGCCGCTACATCAAGCCCATGGGCCACGTGCGGATGATGGCCGCCGTGCAGCCGTTCCTGTCCGGCGCGATCTCCAAGACGGTGAACGTGCCGGAGGACGCCGCGGTCGAGGACTTCGAGCACATCTACTACCAGGGCTGGAAGCTCGGCCTGAAGGCGCTCGCCGTCTACCGCGACAACTGCAAGGTCGGCCAGCCCCTGTCCACGGGAGGGTCCGAGGAGAAGGCCGAGGAGAAGGCGGAGCCGCAGACGCGGACCGTCGAGGTGGCCCGTCCCGTCCGCCGACGCCTGCCGAAGAAGCGGCCGAGCGAGACCACGTCGTTCTCCGTGGGCGGCGCCGAGGGCTACATCACCGCGGGCTCCTACCCGGACGACGGTCTGGGCGAGGTGTTCATGAAGCTCGGCAAGCAGGGTTCGACCCTGGCCGGGGTCATGGACGCGTTCTCCATCGCGATCTCCATCGCCCTCCAGTACGGGGTGCCCCTGGAGACCTACGTGGACAAGTTCACCAACATGCGGTTCGACCCCGCGGGCATGACCGACGACCCGGACATCCGGATGGCCCAGTCGGTGGTGGACTACATCTTCCGCCGCCGTGGCCGTCGACGACACCCTCATCGGTATCGTCTCCGAACGCGACGTCGTGCGGGGCCTGGAACGGCGCGGGCCGGAGCTGCTCACCGCGCCCGTCGCCGACATCATGACCGCGGACGTCCACACGTGCACCGCCGAGGACACGGTGGAGGACGTCGGCGAGGTCATGACCCTGCGCCGCTTCCGCCACGTCCCCGTCCTGACCGAGGGCAGGCTCGTGGGCATCGTGAGCATCGGCGACGTGGTCAAGAGCCGCCTCCGGGTCCTGGAGGAGGACCGGGCCCAACTGGAGGCCTACATCCACGGAGGCTGACGTCCGGCGGGCCGGAGCCCTCACGGTCCCGCCCCCCTCGTGGGCCGCCCTGTCCCGGTCCGACCCCCGGTCCGGGGCCTGGGGCTTCAGTCCCGGCCGCAGTCCCCCGCGGCGACGGCGACCGCGGCGGTCGCCGCGGTCACACCGAGCACGGCGGGCCACGAGCCGACCTTCCTGGCCAGCGGGTGCGACAGGCCGAACGCGCCCACGTACACCGCGGTGAGCGCGACCGCCGTGCCCACACCGGAGCGGCGGCGCCAGGTCTCGAACGCGGCTGCGCCGAAACCGGCCAGCACCACCCCGCCCAGGGGACGGTTGCCGGTGGCACGGGCCACCGAGTAGCCGCCGATGAGGCCTGCGGTGGTGAGGACGGCGCTGGGTACTGCGGGCATCGTGCTTCCTTCCCTCGTACCGGCCGGAGCCGGCGCGGTGCGTGCGGGACCGACGTTATCCCCGCCCCGGTGGACGCGCCATGCGGCGCGCATGCGACAGGGGGAGGGGACGCCTCGTGGCCGGGGGCGCCGCAGGAGTGTCCAACCGTCACACTTCGGACTCCATGACTGGGTTTCGGGCATGGCTCATGACAAGGTTGGAGCCGTCCTCTAACGCGTCCCGGTGCACGGAACCGGTCCCGACCTGGAACCGGACCGGGGTACGCCGCGTCGAAGCGGATAGTTCCCGACCTCCGACCAAGGAGTCCCCGCCTATGTCGTTCGCGCAGACCGTGCGCGGCGCCGCCAGTGCCGTCGCCCAAGGGGGCGATCCGCGCCAGGCCGTGTCCGACGCGCTCCACCAGGCTTCCTCGCAGGCCACCGAGGGCAGTGGCCTCGATCCCCGTGACTTCGTCGCCGCCCGTGAGCAGGGCGACTCCGTCGGCACCCGGATCGAGCAGAAGAGCACCTCGCTCAACAACGCGGGCGAGGCCCTCAACCGCAGCTACTACGAGCGCGGCAGCGGCGGCCCGATCCACGTCATCTGCACCATGGTGATCCCCAAGGGCCGCACCTTCGTGACGATGCTCCCCGCGATCGTGCTCGTCGTCCTGGGCCTCTTCGGTGCCTTCGCCGTTCTCCTGCCGCAGGCCATCGCGGGCGGAAACCCGCTGATCAACCCCTTCTTCGGCATCCACTACTGGATCATCACCCTCGCGATCGCCGCGTTCATGTGGTGGCGCCAGGGCATGGTGATGGTGCCGGAGGGCTGCGAGGCGATCGTCACCCGGTTCGGCAAGATGGAGAACATCTACCAGCCCGGCCGGGTCACGCTCCTCAACCCCTGGAAGCGCGTCTCCTACATCGTCAACACCACCCGTGAGTACCCGTTCAACGCACCGATCCGCTCGGCTCCCACCAAGAGCGGGGTGCAGGCGTCCATCGACCTGTTCGTGCAGTTCAAGATCAAGAACGCCACCGACTTCGTCTACACGCTGGGCGGCGTGAACGGCTTCCAGGAGAAGCTCAACAACGCGATCAGCGAGACCACCCGGAGCCTCGTCTACGAGCAGGAGGCCTCGGCGATCTACGACATGGTCGGCGACAACACGCAGAGCCTCGTGGAGCAGCTCAACCGCCAGTTCAGCGGCATCGTCGAGCTGACCAGCGCCAACATCACCCACGCCGAGCCCTCCAACCAGGAGTACCGGATGGACCTGGCGGCGCCGGAGATGGTCCGCGTCGCCAAGGACGCCTACACCTTCGAGTACGAGCTCCAGCTGCGCAAGGAGCAGAACGAGGGCGACCTGAACAAGGAGCTGGCGACCCTCAACGAGACCCTCTCCGCGATCCAGGCCGACATCGCGCAGTACCAGGCGCAGATGGACACCGCCCTGGAGCGCGAGACCAACAGGGCGCGGGCCACCGCCCGCCAGCGCTTCGTCGAGGCCGAGTCCGAGGCCAACGCCAACGCCGCCCTCCTCCAGGCGCAGGCGCTGGACATCCGCGCGGTCAGCGCGGCCGAGGCCCCCGAGATCCTCAACTACCGCTTCCGGGAGAACCTCCTGGACAAGCTGGAGTCCGTCGCCGACAGCCTTCCGCAGGTCCTGCGGATCGGATCGGGCGACGCCGCCAGCGTCGACTACCTGCGCATCGCGCAGGAGATCATCGGTCAGGCCGACACCGCCCTGTTCTCCCAGGAGGACATGGAGGCCATCCGCTCCCGCCTCGGCGAGATCCGCGGCCGCATCGGCGAGCGCCAGCGTGAGATCGACTCGCTCATCGAGGACGACGGCGACGCCCGGAGCGAGCCGACCGGGGAGGACCCGGGCGAGGACCTGGTGGAGGAGATCCGCCAGTCCGTCTCCGAGCAGGCCATCGACGAGCGCCTCTCCGACGCTCCTCAGCAGTCCCAGGGGCCCGTCGACGCGGATGCCGCCCCGGCCCCGTCCGGGCAGGCGCCGTTCGACGCCCCGCCGCCCGCGGGCAGCCCCTATCAGAACCCCGAGGACCCGCCCCTGCCGCCGTGGTCGCAGCGCGGCCCGCAGGCATTCGGTCCGGACCAGGGAGGTCAGTAGATGAGTCACTCCGTGAACGCCGGCGGCGGCTCCAGCATCAAGGAGTCCCTCGCCTCCTGGAGCGATCTGGCGGGCCTGCTGCGCGGCGGCGACCAGGGCGCGATCGTCCCCGTCGTCATACCGCGCGACAACCGCGGCCTGCGCTGGATGGTCCTGGTCTGGTTCGGCTTCTTCGCCCTGTGCGCGGCGCTGATGATGACCCTCAACGCCCTCGGCGGAGGGGCGGCCGGGGTCGCCTACACCGTGTTCTCCATCCCGACGCTGATCGTCGGTGTGCTCAGCATCGTCGCCGCCGGACTGTGGTGGTGGCGCGGCTCGATCGTCGAGATCGAGGAGGGCACCCACGGCATCCTCACCAAGTACGGTGCGATCGTGCGACCGATCGGCCCGGGGCGCCACTACCTGTGGCACCCGTGGTCCCGCGTCGACTTCGTGGTGGACACCCGGACGGAGATCCCGTACACGGCTCCGGTCCTGGCCTGCCCCACGCGTGAGAACGTGCCGCTGAAGTCGATCGAGTTCTTCCTCAAGTTCCAGATCACCGACCCGATCCGGTTCGTGACGATCATCGGCGCCAGCAACTTCGACCTGGTGCTGTCCAGCGCGGTGCAGGACGCCATCCGCCAGCGCAGCCGCCAGGTGAACACAGAGTCCGCCTACGACCTGCGCGGGTCCAACGTCGAGGACATGCGCCGCCTCCTCAACGGCCAGCTCGAGAAGTACGGCGTGCGGATCACCGGCTGCAACATCCCCGACGTGCAGCTGCCCAACCAGTACCAGCAGCACCTGGCCACCCGTGAGCGGGTCGCCAAGGAGCTGGTCGCCTACGAGCAGGAGTGGGAGCTGACGCGCAAGCGCCGCATCGACACGCTGCTCATGGACATCGAGCGGTCCAAGAAGACCCGTGACGCGAAGATCGTCGAGGTCAACGCCTCCCTCAACAAGGCGCGCAAGGACGTGGCGCAGATGCTGGAGGAGCAGGTGACCGAGGCGCAGCGGGTCCGCTACGAGATCGAGACGCGCGGACGGGCCGACCTGGTCGCCGCGGAGAACGAGGCCAAGGCGCAGCAGCGCCTCGCGACCGCCTACCGGGACAACCGGGCCGTGCTCGAGTACGAGCTGGCCCGACGCCGCCTGGACGTCGGCGCTGTCCTGGCCGAACGGGCGCCGCGCCCGGTCGTGGTGCAGACCGAGGCGGGATCCGGGGACAACTCGGCCCTGTCGACCCTCATCACCGCGCAGCTGCTGCCCCAGGTGCTGAACGGCGGGGGTACCGCACGCGCCTCGCTGGGATCGTCGCCGGACGGCGTCCGCGACGCCGTGGACTCCGCCCAGGGCGCGGTCGCCGCCGCCGCGGAGCGCCAGCAGCAGATGGCGGACGAGTACAGGAGACAGCAGGAGGGCGCGATGCGCCAGCAGTACGAGAACGGCGAGGGCTACGGCGGGCAGGGCCGCCGGCGCTAGGTCGTTCTTGAATCCTTCCGGGCTCGCGTCCGCCGACCCGAGAGCCCTCCGAGGACACTCGCCGACCGTCGCCCCGCAGCCGGGGGCGTGACAGCGAAGGACCCGCGACCGGGACAGGTCGCGGGTCCTTCTCGTGTGCGGTGGCCGGAGGCCGACCCGGGGCGCGGAGGCTCGGGCTCAGCCCGCGAGGGTGAGCTCGGAGTAGCCCGCCCCGAGGTCCATCCCGTGCCGGGCCGCGATCTCCACCAGGTCCTGGATCTCGCCCGCCTGGGCGCTGGCCAGGTCGTCGTCGCCTATCGCGTGGGCCCGGCGCAGCGCGGTGATCGAATCGTGGATGCGCACGTGAAGGGTGAGCGCGAACTCGCGCATGAAGCATCTCCTCAGGGTTGGCGACGCCGCCTGGGGGAGGAGGCGTGCTCCTCCCGTGGGGGCGCCTCCCTGTGTACAGGCCGAAAGTGAGAGCCGTATTGGAACGGGACAGCGGACGGCAAAGAACCGGGTAAGAAGAGGCGACCGCCCAGCGAACCGGCGGGAACCCGGAGCGCGGACGACGGCGCCCCGGTCCCCCGGGCGCCGGGGGCGCCGGGGCGCCGTGGGAAGGAAAACCGCGTCAGTGGTCGACCCACACGTACCAGTCGCCGGAGACGCGCTCGTAGATCTTCGAGCCCTGACCCGGGATGAAGACCCCCTCGGGAACCTCGCCCGTGCTGTAGGCCAGGCCGGAGGGCCCGAAGAGCCCCGAGCCCTCGACCGTGAAGTGCGTGATGTCCTCGGTCACCGAGATGCTGCGCAGCGAGTACAGGCCCACCTGCTGGCCGTTGAGCGGGATGGTGGTCGGGTCCTCGGCCTCCTGCCGGAGGGCGAGCAGGTCCTCGGAGGAGGCCTGCACCCGGGCCTGGAGCGGGAGGTCGGCCGCGGACACACCGATCGCCGCGGCGGCGATCAGCGGAGCGGCGATCCAGCGCAGCCAGTAGTGGCGGATCATCGGCCGGGCCACGGCCAGAGCGATCCCCAGGCGCAGCGCGCCCATCCCCGCGAGGAGGAGCCCGCCGACCAGGCCGACGAGGAACGAGGGCAGGTGACCGGCCGGGACGCTGTCCTCGAACAGCAGCACGAGGCCGACCACACCGCAGGCGGGGATGTAGAGCCGACCGGGCGGGCGTGAGGCCCAGCTGATCATGCGCTGGCCGAGCGTCGGTTTCCCGGCGATCTCGATCAGTTTGGCCACGGACCCGTCAGGGGTCGGGCCGGGAGCTGCGGCGGACATGGCGTTCTCCCCCACCGAATCCGTGTGGAGACGCGGCCCCGAGGCACGATGGAGAGGGGCCGGGCGAGCCGCGTCAGAGGCGATACGGCCGTCGTAGCGCGGCCTGTCCCACAGGATAGAGCAGTGGCGGCGCGTGTTCGGGGCGGCGAGGGGAATCGGTGGTTGTTTTCCTCGGTGTTACCGGGGGTTTGCGGCCCGGGTTCCGGGGCCTCTCGAACACCTTCGGGGCCAGGACGAGGTAGTCCCAGGACCACCGGCCCGAGCTGACCGCCATCAGGAGGCACACGGCCGTGACCAGCGCAGTCGTCGCCCATGAGGAGAACGGGGCCAGGTCCGGGGAGCCCGCGGTGAGGGTGCCCAGCACCGCTGCTCCGGCGAGCATCGGGCCTGTGAGCCATGTGAGCAGACCCACGGCGAAGGCGAGTGAGAGGGAGACGAGCAGGGCGGGGAGGATCTGCGCGCCGAAGGTCGCTCCGGGCATTCCGGAGACGGACAGGTGCCCGGTCACCGCCTCCTCCCGCCCCCGGAGCGCGAGGCCGTACTCGGCGAACATTCCTCCCACACCCACCCGGGTGAGGGTGGCGACGATGTCGTACAGGCGCCCTCGGGGAATCCGTGGCCGGGGATACGGCTTGGCGCGCTGCATGTCCATTCCTCCCGGGCGACCCGGCACGGCAGTCCTCACAAGCGGAAACTACCGAAAGTAATCACTGATGACTCGTTGTGACATACGGCGAGTCGCACAAAGTACGCCGGATGCGCGCCCGGTGCCCGGTCCGACGCCTCCCCCCGGCCGGTCCCGGTCCCGGACGGACACGGGGAGGGGCCGGCCGCACCGGTGTCCACGGGCCGGGGCTCGCACGGCGGACGGAACATCGGCGCCGCCGTGCTCGTCACCGCCCCGCGGCCGCCCCTCCCTCCCGGGAACGGGTACGGGAGGAGTCGGTCCCGTCCTAGGGTGGGAGGGTGCCGACGACTTCCAAGACAGCCACGACGCCGCCCGCCGCCCCGACGTTCGAGGTCGAGAACGAGCTCCGCTCCCTCGGGGCGCGGGTGGTCGCCGGGGTGGACGAGGTGGGCCGGGGCGCCTGGGCCGGGCCCCTCCTCGTCTGCGCCGCCGTCCCGGGCGAGGGAGAGCCCCCCGCGGGGCTGACCGACTCCAAACGCCTCACCCCCAAGCGCCGCACGGAACTCGCCGAGCAGCTCCGGCCCTGGGTCGCCGACCACGCGTTCGGCTGGTCCGCGCCCGAGGAGATCGACGAGGTCGGCATGACCGAGGCCCTGCACCGGGCCTCCCGCCGCGCGCTGGACGCCCTCACCCCGCGCCCCGACGCCGTCGTCCTCGACGGCAGGCACGACTTCATCGGCCGCCCCTGGCGGGTACGCACCCAGGTCAAGGGCGATCTCACCTGCGTCAGCGTCGCCGCCGCCGCGATCCTGGCCAAGGTCCACCGCGACGCCCTCATGGCGGACCTCGCCGCCGACCACCCCGGGTACGGGTTCGAGCGGGCCGCCGGCTACCCCTCTCCCGTGCACCGGGCCACGCTCGCCGAGTCCGGGCCGACACCGCACCACCGCATGAGCTGGGCCTACCTGGACGACCTGCCCCGCTGGAGGCACCTGCGCCGGATCCGGCCCGCCCCGGGAGGACAGATCCCCCTCCTCTGAGACCGCCGACCGGGCGGGGGAGGCCCCGCCCCACCCGCGCCTCGTGTGACGGCGGGCAGGGGCACGGCGCACACGACACGCCGCACCGCACTGGACATCCGCCCCACTTGGGGCAAGGCTTTGGCTGTGGACGTCGGCCCCCCGACTCCAACCGGCCCCGCCCTCCACGGCCAGGAGAACCGACCGCCCACGGACCCCCACGCAGGAAGGGGCACGGATGACGCGCGAGATGCGCTCCACCGCCGCCGCGGAGCCGGGAGGCGCCTCGGGACTCGACCGCCTGCGCGCGCTCTACCACGGCGTCCCCCCGGCCAGGCGGCTCGTGGCCGCACTGGTCCTGGTCACGGTCGTCGCCGTCACGGCCCTGGTCGCCGGCGTCCCCGTCCTCGGAGTGCTCAGCGCGACCCTCGTCCTGCTGATGGCGTTCGCCGCGCTCATGCGGTCCCTCGACGCCTTCCTCGCCGTCGTCGTGTGCGTCGTGTGGCTCGCGGTGGCGGTGCCCCTCTTCCAGATCCCCCTCACGGGCGAACCCGTCACGCTGCTGGTCCTGCCGCTGCCACTGCTCGTCGTCCTGGCCGCCGGACGGGCCAGGGAGTTCCCCGCCTGGCACACCGCCGTGCTCTCGCTCACCGCCGGGCTGATCGCCGGGTTCTCCGTGGCCCTGGCGGGGATGGTCATCGACCCCTTCTCCGCCTCCTGGGGCATCGGCGCGCTGTACGCCGCCGCCGGCGCGTGCCTGCTGTGGCGCCTCTCCGCCTCCCGCCAGATCACCAGGGAGAGCGAGGCCAACCGGCGTGAGAACGCCTCGTCCATGCCCGTGTCCCGGCCCGGCGGAAAGAACAGGTCCGACCGCACCTCCGGGAGCGGCGGCGCGGACCGCAGGGGCCGCCCCCAGCCACTGCGGGGCCGCTCCGACACCGGTTCCGGCGCCACCCGTGCGAACGGCGGCGGCGCGCCCGACGACGAGCCCGTCCCCGTCGACCAGGCCCTGGCCGAACTGGAGGACATGATCGGTCTCGACCCGGTCAAACAGCAGGTCCGCGGTATCGCGGCCTCCATCGAGGCCGCCCGGCTGCGGGCCGACGCCGGGTTCCCCGTCGAACGCCCGCTGCGCCACCTGGTCTTCTCCGGGCCTCCCGGTACGGGCAAGACCAGCGTCGCCCGCACCCTGGCCACGATCTTCCACTCCTTCGGCCTGCTGCCCACCTCCCGCGTGGTCGAGGCCCAGCGCGCCGACCTGGTGGGGGAGTACTTGGGCGCCACCGCCATCAAGACCAACGAGCTCATCGACCGGGCCCTCGGCGGCGTCCTGTTCATCGACGAGGCGTACTCCCTGGTCAACGAGGGCGACGGCCAGTCCGACCGGTTCGGCAACGAGGCCGTGCAGACCCTGCTCAAGCGCGCGGAGGACGACCGCGACCAGCTCGTCGTCGTCCTCGCCGGGTACGAGAAGGAGATGGACGCCTTCCTGGCCTCCAACCCCGGCCTGGCCTCCCGCTTCGCCACCCGGATCACCTTTCCGAGCTACTCCGCGGACGAGCTCTTCCGCATCGCCGAGTCCCTCGTCCACCAGCGCGGCGACACCCTCGAGGCCGACGCGGGACGCGCTCTCCGGCGAAGATTCGACCAGGTGGTCCAGCGCGAGGTCGTCGACGACCTCGGCAACGGCCGGTTCGCCCGCTCGGTGGTCGAGAAGGCGGCCCAGGCCCGGGACGTGCGCGTGGTCACCACCGGCGTGGACGGTGGCACGCCCGCGCCGCGTCCCGAGGCGGAGGACCTCATCACGGTCCGGGCCGTCGACGTCGAGGCCGCCCACGCCGAGCTGACCTCCCGCCTGCCGGGGTTCGGCGCCTCGCCCGGCATCGAGGAGGCCCTGGCCGAACTGGACGCCATGATCGGGCTGGAACCGGTCAAGCAGCAGGTCCGCTCCATCGTGGCCCAGCTGCGCGTGGCCAAGCTCCGCGAGGAGCAGGGCCTGCTCAACCAGGCGCCCATGCGGCACTTCGTGTTCTCGGGTCCGCCCGGCACCGGCAAGACCACGGTCGCCCGGGTGCTCGGCCGTGTGTTCTCCGCCCTCGGCCTGCTCGGCCGTGCCGACGTGGTCGAGGCCCAGCGTGCCGACCTGGTGGGGGAGCACCTGGGGGCGACCGCCGTCAAGACCAACCGGCTCGTGGACCGGGCCCTGGGCGGGGTGCTGTTCGTGGACGAGGCGTACTCCCTGGTCAACCCCGGGTACAGCGGCGGGGACGCCTTCGGGGCCGAAGCCATCCAGACCCTGCTCAAGCGCGCGGAGGACGACCGCTCCCGGCTCGTGGTGGTGCTCGCCGGATACCCGGCCGAGATGGAGCGCTTCCTGGCCTCCAACGCCGGGCTGTCGTCCAGGTTCAACGTACGGGTGCGCTTCCCGTCCTACAGCGCGGACGAGCTCACCGAGATCGCCGAGGCGGTGGCCGCCCGTACCGGCGACACCTTCGACGACACCGCCCGCGAGGACCTGCGGAGCATCTTCGGGCACGTGTGCGAGGCCGGGTGGATCGACGACCTCGGCAACGGGCGCTTCGCGCGCTCCCTGTTCGAGAAGGCGTGCTCCCACCGGGACCTGCGGGTCTCCCAGGAGATGGGGGAGAACGCCACGGCCATCGAGCTCACCCTCGTCACGAGCGCGGACGTCCGCAAGGCCTACGCGGAGGCCACCCAGCAGTCCTAGGAGGGGCCTCCGGGCCCGGCCCGGAACGCCCGGAACCCGTCACAGGCGTGCTGCTAGTGTCCGACGCATGACCGCTGCACCCTCATCATCCACGTCCCCCGTCACCCAGGCGCTCATCCTCGCCGGTGGGCAGGCCACCCGGTTGCGGCCCTACACCGACACCCGCCCCAAGGCGATGGTGGAGGTGGCCGGACGGCCCATCATCGACTACCAGCTGGAGTGGCTGGAAGGCCACGGCGTCGAGCAGGTCGTGGTGTCCTGCGGCTACAAGGCCGAGGTCCTGCGCGAGCACCTCGCGGCCCGTGAGGGAGGGGCCGAGGTGTCGCTCCTGGTCGAGGACGAGCCGCTGGGGCGCGGCGGCGCCCTGCGCTACGCCGCGACCGGCCTGCGCGACCGGACCGCCCCCTACTTCGCGCTCAACGGCGACGTGCTGACCTGGTTCCCGCTGGACGAGCTGACCGCCCACCACCGCGCGAAGGACGGCCTGGCCACCCTCGCCCTCTCCCAGTTCCGCACGACCTGGGGCATCGTGGACGTGGACGACCAGGACAGGATCGAGGGGTTCACCCAGAGCCCCCTCCTGCCGGTGTGGATCAACGCCGGCGTGTACCTGTTCGAGCCGGGCATCACCCCGCTGCTGCCGGCCAAGGGGGACCACGAGTCCTCCACCTTCCCCGACCTGGCCGCGGAGGGGCGTCTGACCGCGTACAGGATCGACGGGTTCTGGCGCGGCGTGGACACCGCCAAGGACGTCAAGGAGGCGGGCGAGGAGATCACCGCCATGCGCGGAGGGCGGTGACCGCCTCCCGCGCAAGGCCGGATGCGGGCTGACGGGGCACCGGGGCGGGTGGGTATCGTCACGAGCGTGACGAATGACGGTTTCATCCTCTCCAGTGCCCCCAACTTCCGCGACCTGGGCGGGCTCCGCACCGCCGCCGGACGCACGGTCCGCCACGGCCTGCTGTACCGGTCCGACGCCCTCCACTCGATCTCCGAGGAGGAGGTGGAGGTCTACAACGGCCTGGGTATCCGGCAGCTGGTGGACCTGCGCACCCCCCACGAACGGGAGAGCCTGCCCGACATCACGCCGGAGGGCGCCGCGTACACCGCCGTGTCCGTGCAGAACCCGGAGGCGGCGGGCGCCAACTTCTCCGCCGCGCTCGCCGACCCCGAGGTCGCCCGGCGCATGTTCGCCGACGGCGCCGCCGACCGCTTCATGCACGGCGTCTACCGCGAGCTGGTCACGGACGCCGAGGCGCTCACCGGCTACCGCGACCTGGTCGATCGGGCCGCCAAGGGCCCGACCGCACTGGTCTTCCACTGCAGCGCGGGCAAGGACCGCACCGGCTGGGGCGCCGCCCTGCTGCTCGGCCTGCTGGGGGTGGACCGTGCGACCGTGGTCACCGACTACCTGGCCAGCAACGACCGGCAGGCCAACACCGACAAGTGGATGCGGCTGCTGTCCGAGAAGAGCGGCCTTCCCTGGGACGAGGTCGTCCCCATGACCCGGGTCCGCGCCGAGTACCTGGAGACCTCGTTCGGCCACATCGACGAGGTGTACGGGTCCTTCGACAACTACGTCGTCGACGGCCTCAAGGTGTCCGGCGGCACCGTGGAGCTGCTCCGGGAGCGCATGCTCCTGTAGCGCGGACCCTCCGGGGCCGCGACGGGGCCCGGCCCCGGAGGGCGCGGACGGGCCGGCGGTCCTACAGGGAGTCCAGCCGGCGGCGCAGGTCGCTCTCGGAGGTCGCCGAGTCCAGGACCTCGCCCAGCGCGGCCAGCACGACGGGGCGGGCCGCGCCGCGGTCCAGCATCCGCCGCGCCGCCGCCCACAGGTTGGCGGGCCGCCCGTGCCACAGCCGCCTGGCCAGGCGCTCGTGGCGGTCCAGCTCCAGCTCCCGCTCGGGGTCGTCTCCGGTGACCGGCCGGTACCACCGGTCCCGGCCGCTGGAGTGCCGGCCGCTGTGCGGGGTGGCGGCCTCGTACTCGCCGTAGTGGTCCAGACGCAGCAGGGCCCGCCGCCCCCGCGAAGTGTCCGGGTCGAACTCCTCCGGCGCCCACGTCACCATCTCGCTCGCCAGCAGGGGGAACGCGAACATCCGCCGGGCCAGCGACGCGAAGTCCCCGTCCGGCATCAGCCGGCGCACCGCCTCCTGGCGCAGCCCGAGGGGGCGCGCCGGGTCGCGGTAGACCCGGGCGAACTCCGCGGTGGACTCCCACACCGCGTCCAGCGTCGCGCCCACCGCCACGTCCGGAAGCCCGCCCTGGGCGCCCGCCCAGCGCACCCACGCGGCGAGCACGTGCGGCATGGCCTCCTGTTCCTCGGGCAGCAGCACCACGCGCCCGGGCAGCCAGTGCAGCAGGAAGGACTCCACCTTGCGCGGGCTGATCCGCATCGGCCGACCGCTGTCCACGTCGCAGCCGTGAGCGATGATGTGGTCGGCGCAGCGGCTCGCCGCGTAGGAGTCGGAGAGCTCCGCCGCCTCGTCCGAGGCGAGGAAGCGGGCGGCGAGCACGGCGCGCCGGTCGCGCCGCCACACCGGGACGGGTGAGGCGTCGACGCCGTCGGGCGGACCGGGAAGCGTGCGCACCCGGGCGTTGGCCAGCGCGAAGTGCGCGGCCAGGGAGCCCCCGGTCAGGTCGGAGACGGTCAGGCCGATCGGCTCGACGGTCGGCCCCGAGGCCCTGTCGGACGACGCCCCGGCCACCATCTGCTCCGTGCGGTCCAGCGCACGGGACAGCATGGCCCGCGCCGCCGTCAGCTCCACCTGGGAGAACCGGGCGAACTCGTCCGACTCGGCCCGTTCCCGGCAGCGGTCGAGCAGCTGTCCGACCTTGGTGGTGACCCACGCGTCGCGCAGGACGCCGCCGCCGTTGTGGTCGAGGACCAGGATCAGGGCGTGCTCGGGCGGGAGAGCCCCGGCTCCGTCGGAGCCGGCCCCGTCGCGGCTGAACACGCACACCACGTCATCCGTGTCGCCGAACTGGTCGCTGTTGACGTAGGCGGCGACCGGGCTGACCGCGCCCAGCTGGGAGGCCCATCGGGGCACCTGGAGGCCGCGCTCCTGGAGGGCGATCACCCCCTGCTCGGCCAGGCTCCGCTGGCCGGACGACGTGCCCAGGGCGGTGATCGCCGCCAGCACGCCCAGTCCCGCGGGCTTGCCCGAGGCTGTGGCGTGCGCGATCAGGCCCTCGCCGAGCAGCCGCTCGACGTCCATGCCCGGGACCCGCTCGCCCCACCAGCTGCCGAGCAGTTCGCTGAACGCCAGCTCGGCGTCGAGCGGATGGCGCATGGCGAGCATCGCCCGGGAGGCGCGCAGCATCTCGTCGAAGACGGCGCCGGGCACCGGTTCCGGACCTGTGGGCGTGGGAGGTGTAGGGGAGGGCACCGTCCGAGCGTATGACAGCCCCGGGCGTGGGGCTCCCGTCGACGCGATCCGGTCGTCCCGACCCGGCCCGCACGGTCCCGGACACGCGTGAAGCGCCGCTGCCCTCGGGGCGCGGCGTCCGGACCGTCGTCCGGGGAGGGGTTCAGCCCGGCCGCGGGACCGCGCGGTGACCGGTGAAGAGCGTGGTGCCCGACCTGCGCGGTGTCGCCCGGAGGGCCTGGGAGGGCGGCACCGAGTTCACCATCGCCTCCAGGTGCTCGCGGGCGACCCGCTCCACCAGGTGGGGCGTGACCGTGATGCCCAGGTGTTCGACGCACTGCCAGGTGTCACTGACGCAGCGTTCGACGGAGCGGTGGGACAAGCCGCTGAACTCGTCATGGAGCCGTGCCGAGATCCGTCTGAGATCCTGGACCGGGAAGGTCTGGAGCATTCTCGCTCACACCCCTAGCTGAAGATGGCCTGGACGGTGACCTTCACCCATTCCACTTGTTCTTGACGGACTGTCAACCCCTCTCAAGGCACGCGGTTGATAAAACCTCGGGGATGCACTGTTTACCCGGGTCCCACAGTTACCGCAGGTCGAAGCAGCAAAAGGGGTGTATCGGGCATATAACATTCGCGTTTCGGGGTGACGCCGCCAAACCAGCCACCATCGCCCATCGCCGGTAATTGTGGGAAAACACGCCGGGAAAACCGCCGGTCCGCCGTGTCCGGACCTCTGGGTGGCCTACCATTTACCTTCCGTCCCCACGGGCGGCCCCCCGGTGCGACGGCCGTTGCGCGCGGACGGGTGTGTCTTATGCTTAGCCGTGACAGCGGCCGAGAGGAGTCATGGAGCGTGACTCCCGGGAGCCGCGGAGCCCCCGATCGCCCTCGGCGCCGCACCCTCCGGTTTCACCACGTGGACGGCCCGCCCGGTCGACGGAGGCCACGCGGTCAAGGCAGAACCCCCAGCGGAAAACGAGTGGGGAATCCGACGGTTCCGGAGGTGTCGAGCAGTTGAGCGCCGAGACGTCCATTCCCCCATCCAGACTCAGCAGGGCGCAACTCCCCGACGCGGTGATATCCCTTCTCACCGACTCCCCGATCGGATTCGCCCTCCTCGGTCCCGACGACGTCTTCGGCACGATCAACCAGCGGCTGGCCGTCCTCCTCGGGCGCACCCCCGCCGAGTGCCTCGGCCGGACGCCCGACGACCTGCTGGAGGAGAGCGGCGACCAGGTCGCCGCCGCGGGCCACCGCGCCTCGCTGGCCGGTGTGCGCGAGAGCGGGCTCGCGATCCGCGACCGCCACCGCACGCCCTCCGGGCAGGTCTGGGACCTCACCTGGTTCCCCGTCACCGACCCCGGCACCGGCGACGAGCACGTCGCCCTCATCGCCGCGCACGACGGCGGCACCACCCGCCGCGACGAGCAGCGGCTGCGGGCACTGCTCCAGGCGGGCAACCAGATCGTCTGGGCCGCGGGGGCCGGGGGCGACATCCACGAGGACTGCCCCCAGTGGAGGGCCATCACCGGGCAGGAGCTCGACCGCTACCTCGGCCGCGGCTGGCTCGACGCGCTCCACCCCGACGACCGTCCCCGCGTCGAGCGCGCCTGGGACGACGCGGTCCTCGACATCACGCCCTTCGACGCCATGTTCCGTGTGCGCACCCGCTCCGGCGGCTACAGCCACTACCGGGCGCGGGCCAACCCGATCATGGACGGCACCGAGACGGCCGAGTGGGTCGGCACCCTCGTCGACATCACCACCGAACGCGAGGCGGACGAACTCCGCCAGCGCCTCAACCAGCAGCTCAGCGAGGCGGCCATGCGGACCGCCCGCCTCCAGAAGGCCACCTCCGACCTCGCCGAGGCGCTCACGGCCGCCGAGGTCGTCAACGCGATGTCGGAGATCGGCCGCTCCGGAGTGGGAGCCGACCACACCTGTGTGGTCCTGCTCGACCGCCACCGCCTGCGGCTGCACACCATGGCCGCCGCGCAGGAGCACCCCCTGCCCAGACCCGCGTTCCCCCTGGACCACCCGGACATCGCCGCCAAGGCGGTCGCCGACGGCCAGCCGCGCCTGGCCGCCAACCCGGCCGAGCTCGCGGTGCTGCTCGACGACGCGCCCATGGCCGCCGAACTCGTCCGGTCCACGCACGAGCGCGCCTGGGTGGCGCTGCCGATGATGGTCGCCGGGCGTCCCATCGGCGCGCTCCGCCTCGCCTTCTCCGCGCCCCGCGAGGTCACCGACGAGGAACGCGTGTTCCTGGAGGCCCTGGCGGGGCAGTGCGCGCTCGCCATCGGCCGCGCCACCCTCTACGAGCAGGAGCACAACACCGCCGAGGAGCTCCAGCGCAGCCTGCTGCCGGAGGAGCTCCCCGAGGTCCGGGGTGTGCGGCTCGCCGCCTACTACCGGTCCGGCTCCCAGAACGTGCAGGTCGGGGGCGACTGGTACGACGCCTTCCCGCTGCCCGACGGGCGCGTGGCCGGAGTGCTCGGCGACGTCATGGGAAAGGGGATTCCGGCAGCGGCGGGAATGAGTCGCATCCGGAACGCGTTGCGGGCACTGGCGTTCTCCATGCCGGAGCCCGCCGACGTCCTGGCGGGGCTGGACCGCATGTTCACCGCGACGGAGGGTATGGACCAGGTCACCACACTGGTCTACTTCGTCCTGGACCCGGTCACCGGCCAGCTCGACCTCAGCAACGCGGGACACCTCCCGCCGCTGGTCGTGGCGGGCAACGCCGGGCCGTCACTGCTCGACACCGAACCCGACACACCGCTCGGGATCAGCTCGCCACGAGGCCACCACAAATTCTTCGTGCAACCCGGTAACACCGTCGCCCTGTACTCCGATGGACTGGTTGAGAACCGCAAACGGTCCGTCGACTCCGGACTCGACGAGCTCGTCAGCGTGGCGGCGTCGGCTCCTCCGGAGGTGGTGGGCGATCCACAGCAGATGCTGGAGTACCTTGTTGAGAGCATGCTCGATGGGTATGAGCAGGACGATGACGTCACTCTGCTCGCCGTCCAGCTTCCGGTGATCGATTCCGTGTCGGAGCGGTAGACCGTACGAACAAGTCCATTGCCTTGCCTACAGTGAAGAAGCCGTTCCGCCCCGCGAAGCGGAGGTGGTCCCCCACGGGGAAGACCTCCGGGAGCGCATACGCTTGAAAGACAAACGGCTTCCCCGCCCCAGTGGGGACGATCCCAGGCCGCAGGTGGGAGAGGGTGTCGTGCCCGGTCCCGACCGGGCGGACCATTGGGTCCGACAATCTCGCCACACGTCCGTTCGAGAGGTGTTTGTGTCATCTGCCAGTTCGACTCGCTCGAAGCAGTCCGAGTCACTGCAAGAGCCCGTCATTCAGCAGCTGATCGAGCGTGGGCGGTCCCAGGGCTTTCTTGAGCCCGAGGACGTGCGCCGTGCCTTCGAAGAGGCCGAAATTCCGATGTCGCAGGCGCAGTCCGTGCTCCGCAGCCTCGCCAAGGAGGGTGTGACCGTACTCGTCCCCGAGTCGGCCTCCTCCCGGCGCAAGGCCCCGCGGCGCAAGACGGCGACCACGCGGTCCACCTCGACCAAGTCCACCACGACGACCACGACGAGCCGGGCCGCCAAGCCCGTGCGCGCCGCGGCCGCCCACGAGCAGCCCGAGACGGTCACCGCGGTGGTCGACTCCGCGGAGGGCACCCCCGGTGCCGACCGCAAGGGCGCGGTGAAGAAGACCGCGACCGCCAAGAAGGCGGCCCCCAAGAAGGCCGCGGCGGCCAAGAAGACGACCGCGACCAAGGGTCCGGCCGCCAAGAAGGCCGCGACCGCCAAGAAGGCGGGCAAGAAGGACCTCGAACTGGCCGCGGACGGCGAGTTCGAGGACGACGACGAGGGCCTGGACGACCTGGAGCACACCGGCGCCGAGCTGGAGCTGGTCGAGGACACCCCGGACACCCCGGACCCGTCCGACAAGGACGCCAAGCCGGCCAAGCCCGAGGCCGTGGGCTCGCCGGTCAAGCCTGACAAGGAGGACGAGTCCTTCGTCCTCTACGACGATGACGACGACGCCCCCGCCGCCCAGGTGGTCGCCGCCGGAGCCACCGCGGACCCGGTCAAGGACTACCTGAAGCAGATCGGCAAGGTGCCGCTCCTCAACGCCGAGCAGGAGGTCGAGCTCGCCAAGCGGATCGAGGCCGGCCTCTTCGCCGAGGAGAAGCTCTCGGACGAGGCCGACATCCTCACCTTCGAGCTGCGCGACGAGCTGGAGTGGATCGCCGAGGACGGCGGCCGCGCCAAGAAGCACCTGCTGGAGGCCAACCTCCGGCTGGTCGTGTCGCTCGCCAAGCGCTACACGGGCCGCGGCATGCTGTTCCTGGACCTGATCCAGGAGGGCAACCTCGGTCTGATCCGCGCCGTGGAGAAGTTCGACTACACCAAGGGCTTCAAGTTCTCGACCTACGCCACGTGGTGGATCCGTCAGGCGATCACCCGCGCCATGGCCGACCAGGCCCGCACCATCCGTATCCCGGTGCACATGGTCGAGGTCATCAACAAGCTGGCCCGTGTCCAGCGCCAGATGCTCCAGGACCTGGGCCGCGAGCCCACCCCGGAGGAGCTGGCCAAGGAACTCGACATGACCCCGGAGAAGGTCGTCGAGGTGCAGAAGTACGGCCGCGAGCCGATCTCCCTGCACACCCCGCTGGGCGAGGACGGCGACAGCGAGTTCGGTGACCTCATCGAGGACTCCGAGGCGATCCAGCCGGGCGAGGCGGTCAGCTTCACCCTGCTCCAGGAGCAGCTGCACTCGGTGCTGGACACCCTGTCCGAGCGCGAGGCCGGCGTCGTCTCCATGCGGTTCGGGCTCACCGACGGCCAGCCGAAGACTTTAGACGAGATCGGCAAGGTCTACGGGGTCACCCGTGAGCGCATCCGGCAGATCGAGAGCAAGACGATGTCGAAGCTCCGTCACCCGTCGCGTTCGCAGGTGCTCCGCGACTACCTGGACTAGGTCCTCCGGGTAGTTCCGACCGAAGCAGACCGTGTGTCCGTTGTGCCGCCCCGCCCACGTGCGGGGCGGCACAACGGCTTCCGGCGCCATGTCGGCCCACGGGCGTGGCGACCCCCGCGTGTCCTCGGCGTCCGGCGGGAACGCCCCTCCCCGCGTGTGCGGTGCGGCGTCCCGGGGTGTGTTCGTCGTCCATCCGACGCCGCCCATGGTGTCGCACGCGCTGTAGGTGCGGCATAAAGTTGCGATACCGAGTCGTTATGTCGCGGGGAGTGACTGTGCGTCACTCCTGCCTCACGCGTCCGCCGTCAGTCGCGGACGACCACGTCCATGACCCGGGAGGCCCCTGCCCGTGCCGCGGGCGGCAGCTCCACGGTGTGCCCCAGGTCCCGCAGGGCCGACACCAGCTCCTCCGGGGTGCCGGCGTCCACGCCCTCCACGAGCAGGGCGCGGGCGATGTCGCCCCGGGTCGCCTTGGCCATGTGGCTGACCACCGAGCGCTTGACGGACCCGTCCACCTCGCGCTCGCGCAGTACGCGCACCGCCACGGTGCGCCCGGCGGCCTCCCCGGCCGGCCGGAACGCGGCGGCGTAGGAGGCCGAGCGGCAGTCCACCAGCAGCCGGCCCTCGGAGAGGCCGCCCAGCGGCCCCGCCAGGGCGCGGCGCCAGTGGGCTCCCAGACCGCCGAGCGGGGGGAGCCGCACCCCCATGGACAACCGGTACGGGGGCAGCCGGTCGGAGGGTCCGACGACGCCCCACAGGCCGGAGAAGACCAGGACCCGCTCGCGGACGCGGTCGGCGGCCGGTGATCCGAGGAGGTCGGGAAGCCCCAGCCGGTCGTAGAGGACGCCCGTGTACAGCTCGGCGGCGCGCAGCGTCGGCGCGGTCGCCACGTCCAGGTTGCGCTTGAGCGCGTCGGCCTGGTTGACGGTCAGGCCCAGCACGTCCATGGCGACGTCCTCGGGCCCCGAGCACAGCTCCGTCAGAGCCTCCGCCACCTGCTCACGGGCGGGCGCGAGCTCCGGCAGGGTGAGCGCGCCCGTGTCCAGGCGCGGCCCCTCCCCGGAGGTGGCCTTGCCCTCGGACGGCGGCAGCAGGACGAGCATGGTGCGGACTCCCCGGTGGGCGAGGGCGGTGGGTGCCCGCCCATGGTAGGGCGTGTGCGGCGGCGCGGGGCGGGCTCGGGGGATCCCGACGGCGAGGGTGACGAAGGCGACGCACACGGGACTGCCGGCCAGGTCGCGTCCCGTCCGTCATCCCGGGGCCGCCGGGCCCCTCCCGCCGCACCGCTGCGCCCGCGGGGCGCGGCCGGGCCGGACTTCGCCCCGGCCCGCGGGACACCCCTCCGGGGCGTGACCGGGGGCGCCCCTCCACGGCGGCCGTCCGGGGGCGGGCGCCGGGTCCGCAGGGGGTGCCGTTGCCACCGGGGCAGCGAACCCGCAGGGGCGGCCCCCGGATAGCATCGTCCGCTTCTGCCGACGAGGACTCCGGGGAGCGGACATGCACGAGTGGGCGGCACGGGTGGCGCGGGACTGGCCCGCTTTCGGTGTGGAGACGCGCGGGGGCTGGCGCCTCGGCTTCGCGGACGGTGTCACCAAGCGGGCGAACTCCGCGCTGCTCGTGGACCCCGGGGCGGACGTCGCCGAGGTCACCGCCTTCTACACCGAGCGCGGGGTGCGGCCGTGCGCGCAGGTGTGGCCGGGGGAGGAGGACGCCGACGCCAGGCTGGCGGAGCACGGCTACGCGGTGGTGGAGCCCACCCTCGTCCTCGCCCGCGAACTGCGGGAGCGCCCGGAGGCCGACGGATCCTCCCTGATCACCACCCGGCCCACCCCCGGGTGGTCCGCCCTCTTCGGGCGCACCGGGGTGGACGGGCGCACGGCGGACACCGTCACGCGCATCCTCGGGCAGGTCGACACCGCCTACGGGGTCGCTGCCGCGGGGGAGGGGCGGGGCTGCGCCGTCGTGGACGGGGAGTCGGTCGGGATCTGCGCCATGGTCACCGCACCCGAGGCGCGCGGCAGGGGGGTGGCCTCCGTCCTCCTCGCCGACCTGCTGCGCTGGGCGCACGACAGGGGCGCCCGGAGCGCCTACCTGTGCGTCGTGGAGGGGAACGAGCCGGCCCTGCGGCTGTACGGGAGCGCCGGGTTCGGCCCCGTCTCCCGCTACCACAACCGGGTCCTGGGCTGAGGGCGGCGGGGGTCGCGCACAACGAGGACGGCGGCCCCCGGAGGGGCCGCCGTCGGTGTCAGGCCGTGTTCTCTTGTGCTCGTGTGGCTAACGCTCGTCCGTGGAGTTCTTGCTCTCGGTGAGCTTGTCGGTCTCGTCCTGGATGTCCGAAGCGATCTTTCGGAGAGAGTCGTCGTGCTTGCGCATGTGGTGCGCGCAGAACAGGAGTTCGCCGCCGGAGTTCAGCAGCACCCGGACGTAAGCCTGTGCACCACAGCGGTCGCAACGGTCAGCAGCCGTCAGCGGCTGGGTGGGGGCAAGGGTTCCAGTCACTTCGCCATCCTCAATACTCGGCGTTAGTCACCTCTGACAACATCTAACCCGACCCAGACGTTCCCAACCAGCTGCCGTGTACGCCGACAGCGGAATCTGTCTGGTTGGTGCCTGGAAGGAACGCTTTGGCCCTTTCTTGCCGGTCGACTGTTCTCACTCCCGTTCTACCCCCCGGGAGGGGCCTGCATCCCCGGAAAAGGGGAGTATCCAGGTCGCATCCACCAGAGGTGGTAGTCTCGCGCGGGGCAGGACCCGTGCTCCCTCCACCCTGTTTCAGCGGAACCCGCTCCGTGCGCTCCCGGCGACGACGCCGGTAGGCGCCCCAGTGGTGCATGCCCGCCCATCCCGCCGCGCGCGAGGGAAAGCGACCGGCGCGCCGTGGCCAGGCCCCCCTTCGTCGGTGCGGCGCGATACAAAGGGCACGCACCGCATCAGACCCCGATGGCCCTCGAAACGCAGGAGATGTCCGAGTGACCGCCTTGACCGCAGCCGTCCACGACCCGGGGGACTACTCAGCCCGGCACCTGTCGGTCCTCGAAGGTCTCGAGGCGGTGCGCAAACGTCCGGGCATGTACATCGGGTCCACCGACAGCCGCGGCCTCACCCACTGCATGTGGGAGATCATCGACAACTCCGTCGACGAGGCCCTGGGTGACTTCTGCGGCCGGATCGACGTCACACTGCACGCCGACGGATCGGTGGCGGTCAGTGACGACGGGCGCGGTATCCCGGTCGACCTGGAGCCCAAGTCCGGGCTGTCCGGTGTGGAGTTGGTCATGACCAAGCTCCACGCGGGCGGCAAGTTCGGCTCGGGCTCCTACACCGCCTCCGGCGGCCTGCACGGCGTCGGCGCCTCCGTCGTGAACGCCCTGTCCGCCCGGGTCGACGTCGAGGTGGACCGCCAGGGCCGGACCCACGCGATGAGCTTCCGCCGGGGCATCCCCGGCCGCTTCGCCGGTCCGGGCCCCGACGCCGAGTTCACCCCCACGTCCGGGCTGGACCAGGTCCGCAAGGTCGCCCAGAGGACCACCGGCACCCGCATCCGGTTCTGGCCGGACATGCAGATCTTCCTCAAGGACGCGGAGATCACCCGCGACAACCTGCTCGACCGGGCCCGCCAGACCGCGTTCCTCGTCCCCGGACTGACCATCGCCGTGCGCGACGAGCGCGCCGAGGGGGAGCCCGCCCACGAGGAGGAGTTCCGCTTCGACGGCGGCATCGGCGAGTTCTGCACCTTCCTGGCCCCGGACGACCCGGTCAGCGACGTCCTGCGCATCCAGGGCAGCGGGAGCTTCACCGAGACCGTCCCGGTCCTGGACGACGCCGGGCACATGGTGCCCGCCGACGTCGAGCGCCGCCTCGACGTCGACGTCGCCCTGCGCTGGGGCACCGGCTACGACACGACCGTGCGCTCCTTCGTCAACGTGATCGCCACGCCCAAGGGCGGCACGCACATCAACGGGTTCGAGCGCGCGCTGGTGCGGGTCGTCAACGACCAGCTGCGCGCCACCAAGCTGCTCAAGAACAGCGACGACCCCGTCACCAAGGACGACACGCAGGAGGGGCTCACGGCGGTCGTCACCGTCCGGCTGCCCGAACCGCAGTTCGAGGGCCAGACCAAGGAGATCCTCGGCACCTCCGCCGCGACCCGCATCGTCTCCCAGGTGGTCGGCAAGGAGCTGCGCGAGTTCCTCACCTCCACCAAGAAGCTGGAGAAGGCCAAGGCCCGCACGGTCCTGGAGAAGGTCGTGGGCGCCGCCAAGGCGCGGCTGGCCGCCCGTCAGCAACGGGAGACCCAGCGGCGCAAGAACGCCCTGGAGAACTCGGCGCTGCCCGCCAAGCTGGTCGACTGCCGCAGCGAGGGGCTGGAGCACAGCGAGCTCTTCATCGTCGAGGGGGACTCCGCGCTGGGCACCGCCAAGCTGGCGCGCAACTCGGAGTTCCAGGCACTGCTGCCGATCCGGGGCAAGATCCTCAACGTGCAGAAGTCGTCGGTCACCGACATGCTCAAGAACGCCGAGTGCGCCGCGATCCTCCAGGTGATCGGCGCGGGGTCGGGCCGGACCTTCGACATCGACGCCGCGCGCTACGGCCGGATGATCCTCATGGCCGACGCGGACGTGGACGGCGCGCACATCCGCTGCCTGCTGCTCACGCTCATCTACCGCTACATGCGGCCGATGCTGGAGGCCGGGCGGGTGTTCGCCGCGGTGCCGCCGCTGCACCGCATCGAGCTGACCAACGTCCGGCGCAAGCGGGGCGCCAAGCCCGAGGACCGCTACATCTACACCTACTCCGACGCCGAGCTGCAGCGCACCCTGCTGGACCTGGAGAAGCGCAAGATCGGCTGGAAGGAGCCGGTGCAGCGGTACAAGGGCCTGGGCGAGATGGACGCGGACCAGCTGGCGGAGACCACCATGGACCCCCGCCACCGGACCCTGCGCCGGATCCGGGTCGAGCAGGCCGAGGAGGCCGCGGCCGTGTTCAACCTGCTGATGGGCAACGAGGTGGCGCCGCGGCGCAAGTTCATCCAGCAGGGCGCACAGGAGCTGGACATCGCGCGCGTCGACATCTGACCATCTGACCCGGGCCCCGTCGGCTCCGCGTGAGGGCCCGCACACCGTGCGGGCCCTCACGCGTCCTCAGGGTGCGCCGGGGGGCTCCCACACGCCTTCTCCGAGGAAGCGGTCGATGGCGGCCCGGTAGGGGGCGGGGTCCAGCCCCTTCTGCGCCACCCACGCGTCGTTGTAGTAGCTGTGCTGGTAGCGTTCGCCGCCGTCGCAGATCAGGGTGACCACACTGCCCCTGCGGCCCTCACGGAGCATCCTGGCGACGAGGTGCCACACCCCCCACAGGCTGGTGCCCGTGGATCCCCCCGCGGACAGGCCGGTGTGGTCGTGCAGCTGCCGCATCGCGGCGATGCTCGCCGCGTCGGGCACCGGGATCATCAGGTCGATCACCGAGGGGACGAAGCTCGGCTCCATGCGGGGGCGGCCGATGCCCTCGATCCGGGACGGCATGCCCGTGGCGTAGTCCGCGGCGCCGCTCACCCAGCCGGGGAAGAACGCCGAGTTCTCCGGGTCGACCACGGCCAGGCGGGTGTCCAGGCGCCGGTAGCGCAGGAACCGGCCGATGGTCGCGGACGTTCCGCCGGTGCCCGCCCCCACCACGATCCAGTCCGGGCAGGGGTAGCGCTCCATGCCGAGCTGCTCGAAGATCGACTCGGCGATGTTGTTGTTGCCCCGCCAGTCGGTGGCCCGCTCGGCGTAGGTGAACTGGTCCATGTAGTGGCCGCCGCTCTCCGCCGCGATCCGCTCCGCCTCGGTGTACATCGCCGGAGGGCTGTCCACGAAGTGGCACCGGCCGCCGTACCGCTCGATGAGGGCGATCTTCTCCGGGCTGGTCCTGCGGGGGATGACCGTGATGAAGTCCAGCCCGATCAGCTGCGCGAAATAGGCCTCCGACACGGCGGTGGACCCCGAACTGGCCTCCACGACGGTGGTGTCCTCGCGGATCCACCCGTTGGCGAGCCCGTACAGGAACAGCGAACGTGCCAGCCGGTGCTTGAGGCTGCCGGTGGGGTGCACCGACTCGTCCTTCAGGTACAGGTCGATGCCCCACTCCGGGGGCAGAGGGAAGACGTGCAGGTGGGTGTCGGCCGAGCGGTTCGCGTCCGCCACGACCTTGCGCACGGCCTCGTCGACCCAGGCGCGAGTGCCGTCGTCGGAGCGGTCGACCCACGGTGGAGCGTCGTCCGGTTCCGGTCCGGTTGGTGAGGATGCCATGGTCAGCAGGGTAGCCTTCCGCGTTCGCCGTTCCTCCCGCACCCCGGCGCGCGGGAGGCCGGGCCCTTGCGGGTCCGGCCTCAGGTCGTGGACGTACGACCGCCCGGGCGGCGGCCCCTGCGCCGGCGGAGTCCGCGGCGCCGGGGGCGGGCCGGGTCGCGCGCAGGCCGCTCTCAGTCCAGCGAACCCCCGGACATCACCGAGTACATGCGCCTGTACGTGGCCGCCTCGTCGTGGCGGCTCTGGCGCTCCAGCGTGCGGGCGAGCGCGATGTGCGCCCAGTTGTCCACCGGGTCCAGCTCGATGATCCTGCGGAAGGTCCTCTCGGCCTTGTTGAGCTGAGCGGAGTGGAAGTAGGCACGCCCCAGGAGCTCCAGCAGCGACCGGCTGTCGGGTTCGTGCTCGACGATGGGTTCGAGGGTGCGGGCCGCGTAGATCGGGTCGCCCAGTTCCATGAACATGCGCGCGCGGTTGTAGGTCTCGTAGGTGCTCTCTTCCACGGTGCTCCTTCCGACGGCGAGCCGTCCCGGATCACAACGGCCGGGTGTGCGGCCGCATTCCCCGGGGTGGCGCGTGGGGGAGGAGGCGCTCGGCGGGGTCCGGTGCGACCCACTGGCGCCACCACTTCCACTAGAGGGATCCCCGCACACGTGGCCCGCACACCCGGTCTGCCGACCGGGCCGGTGCTCCCGCCGGAAGGGGACGCCGTCCCGGCCCGTGCCCTCAGAGCTCCGTCGGGGAGATCCGCCCGCTGTCCACGTCGTAGATCGCGCCCGCGACGGGCAGGCCGGCGGGGAGGAGCGGATGGTGGCGGATGCGCTCGAGGTCGTGCTGGAGGGCGCCCAGCTGGTCGCTGTTCGTGTGGAACTCCAGGCTCCGCGTGTCCACCCCGTACTCCTCCTGGATGAGGTCGTGGACGACGTCGTCGTTGGCCACGGACGCCATCTTGCAGCGGGTGTGCGGCAGGACCAGCACCCGCTCGACCCCGAGCAGGTACACCGCCAGGACCAGGGTGCGCAGGGTGTCGTCGGTCACCCGGGCGCCGGCGTTGCGCAGGATCTTGGCGTCGCCCGGCTCCAGGCCGAGCATGTCCAGGGGCTCGATCCTGGAGTCCATGCAGGTCACCAGGGCGAGGCCGCGCGCGGCGACCGGTTTGAGCCCGGCCAGCGAGAAACCGGCCGTGTAGTCCGCGTTGGCCGCGAACACGTCGTCGAAGGCGCCGGAGGAGGGGACGGCGCCGCTGTTGTCTCCCATGTGGAGTCACTCCCTTGTCCTTGGTCGCAGATGTGCCGTGCACATCGAAGCACTCCGATGTGCACGGCACGTTGCGACGAGATCAGGCGCCCGCCCCGGGAACCGTGATCCCGGAGTCGGTGTGCCCGCTACCAACAGTAACGATGGCCCTCGGGAGGGCGTCACCCGACCCGTCCCGGCGGTCGCTCGTATCGGGCAGGCGCACCGGCTTGCCGTCCGCCCGCGAGGCGCGGGCCGGGGCCCGGCCGATCCAGCCGAACAGCAGGGTGTCCTCGCCCTTGAGGTAGCGGTGGCAGCGCACACCACCGGTGGCGCGGCCCTTCGTCGGATAGGTCTCGAAGGGGGTGACCTTGGCCGAACCGGCCTGTGTGCCGTCCAGGGCGTCGGACGAACCGGAGACGGTGACCACCACCGAGTCCTCGGGACTCGGCACGGCGCCGAACCAGAGCACGCGTGCCTCCTCCGACAGGCGCACGCCGGACACACCTCCCGCGGGCCTGCCCTGCGGGCGCACGGTGGCCGCGGAGAAGCGCAGCAGCTGCGCCTCCGAGGTGATGAACGCGAGGTCCTCCTCGCCCGAGGACAGCTGGGTGACACCGATGACGCGGTCGTCGTCCTTGAGCGCGATGACCTCGAAGTCGTCCTTGTTGGGCGGGTAGTCCGGGGCGACCCGCTTGACCACGCCCCCGACCGTGCCCACGGCGAATCCGTGCCCCGAGGCGTTCATCGCGACCACCGACACGACGCGTTCGCCCTCCTCGAGCTGGACGAACTCTCCGACGTCCAGGCCCGAGGCCAGGGGCGGTCGCTCCTCGTCCCGGTCCGGCAGCTCGGGCAGCTCCACCACCGGGACGCGGATCATCCGGCCCAGGTCGGTGACCAGGCCGACGTCCGAACGCGACGTGGTGGGGACCGACACGTGGATCGCGTCGTGCCGGGTGCGCAGCCCCTCGTAGACGCGCGGCACGGTGGCGCCCTTGCTGCGGCCGATGGCGCCGTCCACGCCGAACAGCACGTGGCAGGGCTGGTCGGCCATCTCCAACGGGACGACGGCGCTGCGTGCGGCGCCGTCGCTCTCGCGGAGCTGGGTGCGGCGCGGGGTGGCGAACTCCTTGGAGACGTCGGCGAGCTCCTTGGAGACCACGCGGCGCAGCTTCTTGTCGGAGTCCAGGATCGCGGTCAGCGAGTCGATCTCCTGGTTGAGCTTCTCCCGCTCGGCCTCCAGCTCCAGCCGGTCGAAGCGGGTCAGCCGGCGCAGCGGTGTGTCCAGGATGTAGCGGGCCTGGATGTCGGACAGGCCGTAGGCGCCCATGAGGGACTCGCGGGCCGCCGCCGTGTCGTCGGCCTCGCGGATGAGGGCGATGACGCGGTCGATGTCCAGCAGCGCCGTGACCAGGCCGTCCACCAGGTGGAGCCGCTCCTGCCGCTTCGTGCGGCGGAACTCGCTGCGGCGGCGGACGACCTCCAGGCGGTGGTTGACGTACACCTCGAGGAGTTCGCGCAGGCCCAGGGTCTGGGGCTGGCCTTCCACCAGGGCGACGTTGTTGATGCCGAAGGACTCCTCCATCGGCGTGAGCCGGTAGAGCTCCTCCAGCACGGCCTCGGGGTTGAAGCCGTTCTTGAGCTCGATCACCAGGCGCAGGCCCTGGGTGCGGTCGGTGAGGTCCTTCAGGTCCGAGATGCCCTGGAGCTTCTTGGACTGGACCAGCTCCTTGATGCGGCTGACGACCTTCTCCGGCCCCACGTTGTAGGGGAGCGCGGTGACGACCAGACCGGTGCGGCGCGCGGAGACCTTCTCGATGGCGACGGTGGCGCGCGTCTTGAAGGTGCCCCGGCCGCTGCGGTAGGCGTCGCGGATGCCGTCCAGTCCGACGATGGTCCCGCCCGTGGGCAGGTCCGGACCGGGCACGAACTCGGTGAGCTCCTCCAGGGTCGCGTCGGGGTGGGAGATCAGGTGGCGCGCGGCCGCGATGACCTCGCCCAGGTTGTGGGGGGCCATGTTGGTGGCCATGCCCACGGCGATGCCGGAGGCCCCGTTGACCAGCAGGTTGGGGAAGGAGGCCGGAAGGACCTCGGGTTCGGTCTCCTGTCCGTCGTAGTTCGGTTTGAAGTCGACGACGTTCTCGTCGATGGAGGAGACCAGCAGTTCGGCGGCGCGGTCCAGCCGGGCCTCGGTGTAGCGCATGGCGGCGGGGGCGTCGTCGCCGCCCAGCGAACCGAAGTTGCCGTGGCCGTCGACCAGGGGCACGCGCATCGCGAAGGACTGGCTGAGACGGACGAGGGCGTCGTAGATGGCGCTGTCACCGTGGGGGTGGAGCCGACCCATCACGTCCCCGACCACGCGGGCGCACTTGACGTGCCCGCGGTCGTGCCGGAGTCCCATCTCGTTCATCTGGTAGAGGATGCGCCGCTGCACCGGCTTCATGCCGTCGCGGGCGTCTGGGAGCGCGCGTTGGTAGATGACCGAGTACGCGTACTCCAGGAAGCTGCCTCGCATCTCCTCGGAGACGTCGATGTCGATGATCTTCTCGGCGAGATCCTCGGGGGGACGGGAAGTAGTACGGGCCATGTCCGTAATTCTGGCCTGTGCCAGAGACTGAAACGTACGCAGACGCGTGGTTGGGACTGTGTGAGTCGCGCGACTGAGGGGTTTTGACCGCCTGCGACGTGGTTTTCGCCCCGAAAGCAGGGAGGGGCGAAAAGCACCGTCTCGTGACCGGGGGTCCGCCTCCCGGACACCCCGTGACGTGGGGGTGTGCCCCCTGGGGGCCGGGGGACGGCCCCCAGGGGGTGGTCGGACACGTGTGCCCGGGCCGCCTCCTCCAGGCCGCGTTCCGCGGATCATTCCGGGCTCGCGTCTCCCGGGCTGCCTCTCGCTGCGCCGACTGCGCTTGGACAGCCGAACCCGGGCTGACCTGCGCTACTCGTCTTGCGAGAGATGGCCCGGAAGCCGCTCGCGTCGATCGGCGCAAGCGCCGAGTCAACCGAAAGCATCCACGGACCACGCCCTAGCCGCCGGTCACGGCCTGTTCACCCGCGGGGACCTCCAGGGAGGCGCCGTCGGAGAAGGTGACCGTCACCGGGGCGGTGCCGGGGTTGAAGGCGGTGTAGGTGCGGGTCCCGGAGTTGTCGAACACCGCGTAGTGGGCGGTGTCGGCGGTGACGGAGGCGTCGACGGCGCCGGCCTCCGCCAGGGTGGAGACCCACTGGTAGGTGTGCGGCTTGGAGCTGCCCGCCTCCGGTTCGTAGGTCTGCCACTGCTCCTCGAACATGCGCAGGGCGTCGTCGCCGTCCGAGAGGGCGCGGTGGGCCCAGTGGATGTCCCTCCAGACCTCCGGCTCGCGGCCCAGGCGGTCCACGAGCGACTGGTAGACGGCCCCCGCGTGCTCGGGGTCGTGCCCGAGGTAGAGCGACCCGGCGGTGATGGGCAGGTAGTTGATGCCGTAGTGCTCCTCGGCGCCGCCGTCCCACCAGATGCGGTAGTCGCCGCCGTCGCCCCACACCATGCCGACGACGTCGTGCTCGTACCCCTCGGGGAACGTGCCGCCGCCTCCGTTCTGCCAGTAGCGGGAGACGGTGGAGGCCTGCGTGGTGTGGAGGTACACGCCGAGGTCGCGGATCTCCTCGTCCCCGGTCAGGGAGCCGAACAGGGTCGTGGCGGCGGCGAAGTGCATGCCCTCGGAGGAGGACTCCTGGTTGTTGCCCGCGGCGAACCCGGCGTGCCCGGACGCCCACCCGTGCCCGGCGTAGGGCGAGAAGGAGCGCAGGCGCGGGAACATCGGATCGTCGGGGTCGGTGGCGGCGACGTCGCGGATCAGGAGGCGGACCATGCCGCCCCACGCGTCCTCGGCTGCCCACTCGCGGTCGTAGCGGGCGACGACGGCGGCGGCCGAGACGATGTAGCCGTAGTGGAAGTCGTGGTCGTTGAGCTCCTGGGCGGCTCCGAAGCTGTCGGGGTAGCCGAGCATGGTCCCCCACTCGGCGTCGTAGTGGAACTGCCGGGCGTCGCCCGCGGTCAGCCAGTCCTCCAGACGGTCCCTGACCAGGCCGAGGAGTTCGTCGCGGGCCTCGGTGTGGCCGATGGAGTCGGCGATGGGGACGAGCTGGGCGAGACGGCCCATGGCCTTGCCGTCCCAGTAGGTGTCGCCGGGCTCCGGGAAGAGCTCGTCGTCGGCGAGGACCTTGTCGATGAGCTGACGCATGCGGTCCTGGTCCACGCCGTCGGCCGTGGGCAGGCTGGGCAGCACGCCGTTGGTGGTCAGCTCCGTGGTGAAGCTCCCGCCCTCGGCCACGCGCATCTCACCGCGCGGAGAGGCGTAGGCCAGGCCGGACACGTCGGTGACCGCGTTGTCCCACTGGTGGGGGTAGAGCGCCATGAGCGTGCCGGTCCGGTCGCCCTCGACCGCCTCGGTCTCCACCCGGTAGGTGCTGGTCAGGGTGGATCCGGCCTCGTCGTACTCGTAGTCGACCACGGAGCCGGTGACGAAGGAGTGGGCGTAGGGGGCGAAGGCGTCCAGGTCCTCGGGGGAGGGCAGGACCGCGACGGAGTAGTGGCCGTCGTCGCCGGTGGCGGCGGTGAACGTGTCGCCCGACCGGGTCCAGGGGGAACCCGACGGCGCGAACAGCGCGTAGTGGCGGCCGTCGACGCTCGCGCCGACGACGGAGCCGTCCTCGTGCCAGACGTCGGGCGGGCTCTCGAAGCTCACCTCGGCGTCGCCGCCGCTGGTCCGGGCGTAGGCGAAGGGCAGGCCCTGGCCTATGGTGACGCGGAGGGTGGGGCCGCCGCCCTGCCACTCGGCGGTGACCGTCCAGTCGCCGCTGTCGGCCACACGGGTGTCGGGGGAGTCGAGCCCGACCGCGCCCAGGGACAGGTCGGCGGCGTGGGGGTGCTCGTACTTGAGGCCCTCGGCGACGAGCGAGGGCGTGTCGGGATAGCCCATCTCCAGGCCGCCCTCGTGGGGGTGGTAGCTGGCGGGGTGGGCGAAGAGGTTCTCGCCGTGGGGGTTCTCCGGGTAGCGCTGGAAGATGAGGGAGGACCACCACTCGTTGGTGGGGGCGGCGCCCTCGTAGTCGTCGGTCACCTTGGGGGAGACCGGCGCCCCGCTGAGGTCGGAGGGGCCGGAGGCCCCGGCCGGAAGGGTGTCGGTGTAGCTGCCCGCGCCCACCGGGACGTTCGCCGCGCCCGCGGCGGCGGTGGTGGCCGCGGTGGACGGGGTCCCGGGACCGGTGAGTGCCGGGGTGACCGCGCCGGTGAGGAGGAGGGCGGCTCCGGCGGCCAGGAGCGCGGGGCGCGAGGGCCTTCCCCGGCGGTGGGCTGAGGCCTCCGATGAGGCCTGTCGAGGGCTGGTCCGGCCCCATGGTCGATGCATGTCCGTGTCCTTTCGCCATGCCATTCGCGAAGGTCCGGGAGCGCTCCCAGATGTGAGCGGCCCCAGACGTGAGCCCTGGCGTCGAGTGTTCAGATGTCCGCTCGGGAGTGCAATGCCGGGAAGACGGATAGTTTCCGTTTCGTTACTCGGAGTGTCTTTCGTGTTTCCCCGGAGCCCGGTTCCCTGCGGGCTGCGGGCCGCTCCGCCTGCGCGGGAACCGGGGCCCCGCGCGCGGTCGGCCTGTGGACGACCGCTCCGATGTCCCCCGGCTCTGGTACCAAGGAAGGCATGGCCACACCCACCGCTGACACCACCGTCCCCGCCGACGCCTCCGGCGGCGCGCTGCGCGAGCAGGCCGAGGCGCACCTGCGGGCCCTCGCCGGGGACTCCGCCCGACTGCGCGAGGACCAGTGGACCGCCATCCACGCCCTGGTCGCGGAGCACCGCAGAGCACTCGTCGTCCAGCGCACCGGATGGGGCAAGTCCGCGGTGTACTTCGTGGCCACGGCGCTGCGCCGGGCCGAGGGCGCGGGTCCCACGGTCATCGTCTCCCCGCTCCTGGCGCTGATGCGCAACCAGATCTCCGCCGCCGAGCGGGCCGGCATCCGGGCCCGCACCATCAACAGCTCCAACACCACCGCGTGGGAGGCCACCTACGCCGACGTCGCCGCGGGCGAGGTCGACGTCCTTCTGGTCAGCCCCGAACGCCTCAACAATCCCGAGTTCCGCGACCGGGTCCTGCCCGAGCTCGCCGCGGGCGCGGGCCTGGTCGTCATCGACGAGGCCCACTGCGTCTCCGACTGGGGCCACGACTTCCGTCCCGACTACCGGCGCATCCGCTCCCTGCTGCACGACCTTCCCGACGGCGTCCCCGTCCTGGCCACCACCGCCACGGCGAACGAGCGGGTCACCCGCGACGTCGCCGAACAGCTCCAGGCGGGCGGCGAGCGCCAGGACACACTGGTGCTGCGCGGCTCGCTGGAGAGGGAGAGCCTGCGGCTGGCCGTCGCGCGCCTGCCCGACCCCACCGCGAGGCTCAGCTGGCTCGCCGAGCACCTTCCCAAGGTCCACGGCTCGGGGATCGTGTACACGCTCACCGTCAGCGCGGCCCAGGAGACCGCCCGGTTCCTCCGCGAGCAGGGGCTGGAGGTGCTCGCCTACACGGGGCAGACCGACCCCGACGAGCGCCGGGAGGCCGAGGACGCCCTCCTCGCCAACCGCGTCAAGGCGCTGGTCGCCACCAGCGCGCTCGGCATGGGCTTCGACAAGCCGGACCTGGGATTCGTCGTGCACCTGGGCGCACCGCAGTCCCCGATCTCCTACTACCAGCAGGTCGGCCGCGCCGGGCGCGGGGTGGAGCGCGCCGAGGTGGTCCTGCTTCCCGGCCGCGAGGACACCCAGATCTGGGAGTACTTCGCCGGGCTGTCCTTCCCGCCGGAGCAGACCGTCCGCCAGACCCTGGACGTGCTCGGGGCGGAGGGCCGACCGCTCTCCGTGGCCGCGCTGGAGACCCGGGTGGACCTGCGCCGCACCCGACTGGAGCAGATGCTGAAGGTGCTGGACGTGGACGGCGCGGTCCGCCGGGTCCGCGGCGGCTGGGAGGCCACCGGGCGGCCGTGGAGCTACGACGCGGAGCGGTACGCGGCCGTCACCGAGGCCCGGGAGCGCGAGCAGCGCGCCATGCTCGACTACATCGACCTCGACACCTGCCGTATGGAGTTCCTGCGCCGTCAGCTGGACGATCCCGACAGCGTCACCTGCGGGCGCTGCGACGTGTGCACCGGCGAGTACTGGAGCACCGACGTGGACCCCGGGCGCCAGGAGGCCGCCGCTGAGCACCTCGACCGCCCGGGCACGCCCATCGCCCCCCGGAGGCAGTGGCCGTCCGGCATGGACACCCTGGGTGTGAGCCTGTCCGGGAAGATCAAGGACGACCTCCGCGCGGGCGAGGGGCGGGCCCTGGGCCGCCTCACCGACATCGGGTGGGGCAACGAGCTGCGGCGCGTGCTCGCGGACGACGCGCCGGACGCCCCGGTCGACGAGCGGATGCTCCAGGGCGTGGTGCGGGTCCTCGCGACCTGGGGATGGGAGCGCAGGCCGGTCGGCGTCGTCGTGATGCCGTCCCTCACCCGGCCCGCCCTGATCAACGACCTCGCCACCCGCCTGTCACGGCTGGGCCGGCTGACCCCGGTCGGAGCGCTGGAGTACCGCGGCGGCAGGGAGCAGCGCAGGCACAACAGCGCCATGCGCCTGGCCCAGGTGTACACGTCCCTGAGCGTCGGCGACGAGCTGCGCGAGCGGTTGGCCGAGGTCCAGGCCCAGACACCCGGGCCGGTCCTCCTGGTGGACGACTACACCGACACCGGTTGGAGCCTGACCGTGGGCGCCGCCCTGCTCAGAAGCGCCGGCGCCCCCGAGGTGCTGCCGCTGACCCTGGCCACCACCGGGGGGTGAGCGCAGGTGCCGGGACGGCGGGCCGCACCGCGGACCGCCGTCCCGGCCGGCACGGCGCAACGGCGTCGCCGGGGGACCCGGCGGCACGCGGGGAACGGGGTCAGCGGATGCGCTGGCCGCGGGGGGCGCCGCGGCGTACGGGCTGCCCCTCGCCCAGGTCAGGGCGGGCGCCCGGCTGGTGCAGGGCGCGTGCGGCCAGGCGGTGGGCCCGGCCCAGCGCCTCCTTGGGATGGCGTCCGGCCAGCCACGCCGGGAGGAACCCCGCGATGAAGGCGTCTCCGGCCCCCACCGATCCGGGGGAGGGCTCCACGGGCTCGGCGGGCGCGGTCACGCAGTCGTCGCGGGTCTTGGACGCCCACAGGCCGCCGCCCTGGCCGAGCTTGAGCACCACGTTGGGGAACCAGGCGGTGAGCACCTTCGCCGCGGCCTCGGGCTCGTCACGCCCGGTCAGCACCCGGGCCTGGTCGACGTTGGCGAACAGCAGCCGGGCGCCCTGGGTCCACTCCAGGAAGTTCTCCGCGCCCGCGCGCTCCAGGGGCGCGTGCGAGCCGCCGTCGACCGAGATCGACATCCCGCTCTCGCGCGCCATCCGCAGCGCGACCCGTGCGGCGCGCCGGGAGTCGGCGTTGATCAGCGTGTACCCCGACACGTGCAGGTGCCCGTCGGGACCGAACACGTCGCGGGGGAGGTCCTCGGGCTGGAGCCGGGCGTTGGCGCCCGGGTCGCTCAGCATCGTGCGGTCGCCCCGGTGGGTGATCATCACCACGCAGGTGCCCGTGGGCCGCTCCGGGTCCATCACCATGCGCGAGTCCAGCCCGTAGCCCATGAGTTCCATCTCACGGGTCCGCCCGGTGATGTCGGAGCCGCGGCGCCCGACGAACGTCGTGTCGGTGCCCTCCACGGAGAGCCAGGAGGCGATGTTCGCCCCGGAGCCCCCGCCGTACATGATCACGGACGCCGGAGTGTCGCTGCCGCGGGCCAACGGGTGGAACGCGCGCGCGACGGCGTCGGTCATCAGGTCACCGATCACGACCACTCGTGTCATTTCGCCAGCCACCACCGAGGGTTATAAGAATCCGTGCTCGCACGACGTTAACAGGTGAACCGTCAGCGGCGTGTAACGAAGTGAACGCGCCCCGGCCACACGTCGGAGGAGGGGCGCGAAACGGCGCCGTGGAAGGCGTCGCCGGGGTCCGGGCGCCCTCTGTCGCTTGCACCCGGCCCACGTGGCCGGTCGGCTCGGAGAAGGGCACCGGGGACCGCGCAGGGTGCACAGGGCGAGCCCGGTGCGGTGTTTTCGCGGTGCCCGCATGGACTTTCCCCGGATTCGACCGATTGTCGTCTAGTCTCGCAGTCGTGCAGTCCTACCCGAACCACTGGGAAGCCGACGTCGTCCTCACCGACGGAGGCACCGCGCACATGCGCCCCATCACCCCTGACGACGCCGACCTGCTGCGCGAGTTCCACGCACGGCTCTCCCCGGAGACGATCTACTACCGGTTCTTCGCGCCCTATCCCAAGCTCTCCGACCGCGACGTGAAACGTTTCACAACGGTCGACTACGAGGACCGCGTGGCCCTGGTCGCCACCATCTCCGACTCCCTGGTCGCGGTGGTGCGCTACGACAAGGTCGCGCCGGAGGAGGCCGAGGTCGCCTTCGTCGTGGAGGACGGCCACCAGGGGCGCGGACTGGCGTCGGTGCTCCTGGAGCACATCGGCGCGGCCGCGCGGGAGCGGGGGGTGCGCCGCTTCATCGCGGACGTGCTGCCCGAGAACCGTCGGATGATCAACGTCTTCCGCGAGGCCGGGTACACCGCCCAGCAGACCTTCGACGAGGGTGTCATCCGTCTCACCCTGGACATCCAGCCGACGGACGACTCCACCGAGGTCATGCGCGCCCGCGAGCAGCGCGCCGAGTCGCGCTCCATCGCCCGGCTCCTGTTCCCGAACTCGGTCGCCGTCATCGGCGCGAGCCGTACCGCCCACACCATCGGGCAGACAGCCCTGCGCAACCTGCTCGGCGGCGAGTTCCAGGGGCCCGTGTACCCGGTGCACCCCGAGGCCAAGGCGGTCGTGGGCGTGCGCGCCTACCCCTCGGTCCTGGACATCCCCGACCAGGTCGACCTCGCCGTCGTGGCGGTCCGCGCCGACATGGTCGTCGACGTCGTCGAGCAGTGCGCCGACAAGGGCGTGCTCGGGCTGGTGGTGGTCAGCTCCGGGTTCGGCGAGACCGGTCCGGAGGGCCGTGAACGCCAGGACGAGCTGGTGCGCACCGCCCGCGCCGCCGGGATGCGCGTCGTCGGCCCCAACTGCCTGGGCATCGCCAACAGCGACCCCAGGGTCTCGCTCAACGCCACCCTCTCCCCGGACCTGCCGCCGGTCGGATCGATCGGGTTCTTCTCCCAGTCCGGCGCCCTGGGCCGGGCGATCCTCCAGCGGGTCGCCGAGCGGGGGATGGGCCTGTCCACGTTCGTCTCCGCGGGCAACCGCGCCGACGTGTCCGGCAACGACCTCATGCAGTACTGGCAGGAGGACCCCGCCACCGAGGTCGTGCTCCAGTACCTGGAGTCGCTCGGCAACCCGCGCAAGTTCACCCGGCTGGCGCGACGCCTCGCCAAGCAGAAGCCCGTCGTGGCCGTGCGCAGCGGAGGTTCCGCGCAGACCACCCCCACGGGCCACGCCGCGGGAGGGCTCTCCCTGCCCGACTACGCGGTCACCTCGCTGTTCCAGCAGGCCGGGGTGGTGCGGGTCGACGACATCACGCAGATGTTCGACGCCGCCCAGGTGTTCGCCTACCAGCCACTGCCCAAGGGGCCCCGGGTGGGCATCATCGGCAACTCCGACTCCCTGGAGCTGCTGGTCAAGGACGCGGCCGTCCGCCAGGGCCTCAAGCCCCACGACCCCGTCAACCTCGGCCCCCAGGCCACCGCGGAGGACTTCGACCTCGCGCTGGAGACGGCGCTGGCGGCCGAGGACGTCCACTCGGTCGTGGTCGTCTTCATCCCCGCCCTCCACCCCATCTCCGACGACGTGGCACGGGTGCTGCGGGCGCGCTCGCTCGACTCCGACAAGCCGATCGTCGCCACCTACCTGGGGCGCCAGGGGCTCCCCGAGGAGCTGCGCCACGTCGGCGACAGCGGTGAGACCCTGCGCGGGTCGGTCCCCTCCTACCCCTCACCCGAGGACGCGGTCCGCGCCCTGGCCTACGCGACCCGCTACACGCAGTGGCGCAACCGCAAGCCGGGACGCCACCCCGAACTGCCCGACATCGACGGCGCGCGGGCCCGCGCCACCCTGGTCCGCGCGCTCAGGAACGCCAAGCCGTCGGCGGACGACATCGCCTGGTTCGGCGGCGAGCGCCGCTACGACGAGGAGACGGCGATCTCCAGCGAGGACGCCCGCGACCTGCTGTCCTGCTACGGCATCGCCGCCTACCCGGACATCCCGGTGTCCTCGGCCGAGGGGGCCGTGGTCGCCGCGGGGGAACTCGGCTACCCGGTGGTCGTCAAGGCGGACTCACCCGACCTGCGGGTGCGCGCGGGCGGCACGTTCGTCCGTGCGGACCTGCGCACACCGGAGGACGTGCGCAGCGCCTTCCTGTCGCTGCACGACCGGTTCGGCGCCGAGGCCGGGCTCGTCGTGCAGCGCATGGCCGCGCCCGGAGTGCCCACGGTGATCAGGGCGGGGGACAACCAGTCCTTCGGGTCGGTGGTCTCGTTCGGCCTGGCCGACGTGACCGCCGAACTCCTCGACGACCGGGCGTTCCGGCTGGCGCCCCTCACCGACATGGACGCCGCGGACCTCATCCACGCGGTGCGCGCGGCGCCCCTGCTGTTCGGACTGCCCGCGGGCGCGACCTCGCTCGCGGAGCAGCCCAACGTGGAGGCGCTGGAGGAACTCCTCATCCGGGTGTCCCGGCTGGTGGAGGCGTTTCCGGAGATCGGCTACGTGGACCTGGACCCGGTCCTGGTCAACGCCACCGGCGCCCACGTCCTGGGCGCCCGCATGTGGTTGCGGGAGGCCCCCGACGTACGTCCGGACGCGGGGCCGCGGCGGTTGCGCGGGGTGACGTTCTGATCAGGGGCTGGTCCTCCCTCTTCTCCGGCCGGTCGCGAAGTGTCACGGGAAAGAGGCAGGATAGGGGTATGAGGAAAACACGTGCCGTGTCCACGGACTGGCGACTGGAGATCGAACGCAGCGGGTACTACCCCGCGCTGGTGATCGACGCCGTCGCCCAGGCCCTGGGCGGAGAGAGCGCCGAGGCGTTCATCGTGCACCATGAGGCGACCTTCGACCCGGCGATGGAGATGCGGCGGCACATCACCGTGATGCTGCTGACCGAGACCCGGCTCGTGGTGTGCCACACGGACGAGCACCCGCCGAACGAGACGGAGGGCACCTCGCACGCCTCCACCACGACCGACAGCATCCAGATGGGCAACATCCAGTCGGTCGCCCTGACCCGGGTGGTGCCCAACCCGGCCCAGTACACCCCGGGCAGCCTGCCCAGCGAGCTGGTGCTGAGCGTCAACCTGTCGGTCAACTGGGGCGCTGTCGCCAACATCGACCTCGAACCGGCCGCCTGCGCCGACGAGACGTGCGAGCTCGACCACGGGTACACGGGCGCGATCACCGCGGAACCCCTCACCCTGCGGGTGAGCGAGGCCGCTGACGGCCCCGCCGCGGTCTCCGCCATGCTGCACTTCGCCGAGGCCCTGTCCACGGCCACCACGCGCTGAACCGCCGCCCGACGGCGGCCCGTTCCTCCGGGGGGCGCGGACCTGCGGGTCCGCGCCCCCCGGCGCGTGTGCCCGGGGGCCGCGGCGGAGGACGGCGACGGGGAAAGGCGGGCTTTGCCGGATTGCGTAACACCCGGTGCGCCACGCGTGACAGGGACTTAACGAACCGGGTGTGACGAAGCGTGGTGCCTTAACATTCGGGCCGTCTAAGGTTGAATCGGATTCGCGCATACCGCCACAAGCGAGACGCGACCGGTCACCCACCGGGCGCGTACGCGCGTCGTGTCCGACAGGTCCGCGCGCGGTTCACACCCCTTCTCCGCACACGCGGAGACGGACACGGAGAAAGGTCAGCCTGCGATGACGCAGCACCCGTCCCCGACGCCCCCGGACGACGTCCCCCTGGTAACCCTGGCCGTCGACCGTGCCATCGCCACGGTCACCCTCGACTCCCCCCGCAACCGCAACGCGCTCTCCGCACGGCTGCGCTCGGAACTGTCCGAGGCGCTCGCCGAGGCGGTGGCCGACGACGGGGTGCGCGGGATCGTGATCACCGGCACGGGCCCGGTGTTCTGCGCCGGGGCTGACCTGAAGGAGGTCGGAGCGACGCTCCAGGGCACCCCCGCCGAGCCCGCCCCCGAGCTCCCCGAGATCTTCGAGCAGATCATGGGCGCCCCGAAACCGGTGATCGCCGTCCTCAACGGCGCGGCCCGCGCGGGAGGGATCGGCCTGGTGGCCGCCGCCGACATCGCGCTCGCGCCCAAGAGCGCGACCTTCGCCTTCACCGAGGTGCGGATCGGCGTGGTCCCGGCCATCATCTCCGTGCCGGTGTCCGCGCGGATGCACTCGCGCCAGCTGAGCCGCTACTTCCTCACGGGTGAGCTGTTCGACGCCTCCGCCGCAGCCAAGGCGGGGCTGCTCACCCAGGCCGTGCCCGACCGGGACATGGCGCACGCCGTGGACGCGGTCCTCCAGGGGCTGCGGGGCTCGGCCCCGCGCGCGCTGTCCCGCACCAAGGAGCTCCTGGGCGAGCTCGGCGCGGGCGCCCTGGCCGCGCCCGAGCGGCGCCGGGAGGCGTTCACGCGGATGGGCGAGCTGTCCGCCGAGTTCTTCTCCGGGGAGGACGCGGCCGAGGGCCGGGCGGCCTTCTTCGAGAAGCGCTCACCCCGCTGGGCGCAGTAGCGGCGGACGGGCGCACGGGGGCCGGCGCGGGAGTTCCGGGCCGGAGAGGTCGGACGCCCGGGTCACCGGGCGTCCGGCATGCGCGGCCCGGGTGCGTCCGCTCCCGCCGGCAGGCCACAATGGTCGGGTGAGCTACTCCGGAGATACGAGGGTCGGCGGTCCCGCCGACCTGCGACGACTAACCAACCTGACGATCAGCAAACTCACCGTCGGCCCGATGGAGAACAACGCCTACCTGCTGCGTTGCCACGCGACAGGTGAGGCGGTACTCATCGACGCGGCCGCCGAGCCGGACCGGATCCTGGACATGGTCGGCGAGGACGGACTGGCCCGGGTGATCACCACCCACCGCCACCAGGACCACTGGACGGCCCTCGCCGAGGTGGTCGGCCAGACCGGGGCGCGGACGGTGGCCCACCCCGACGACGGGGACGAGCTCCCGGTGTCGGTGGACGAACCCGTCGTGCACGGCACGCGGATCCCCGTGGGCGAGAGCTCCCTCACCGTCATCCACCTGCGCGGGCACACGCCCGGGTCGATCGCCCTGCGCTACGACGACCCGGACGGCCGCACCCACCTGTTCTCGGGTGACTCGCTCTTCCCGGGCGGCGTCGGCCGCACCTGGTCGGACGAGGACTTCCGCACCCTGTTCGGGGACGTGGAGGAGCGCGTGTTCGGGGCGCTGTCCGACGACACCTGGGTCTACCCAGGGCACGGAGCCGACACCACCCTGGGAGCCGAGCGCCCCGGTCTCGCGGAGTGGCGCGAACGCGGCTGGTGACGACCCCCGTGGGGCGGCGGGGCACGGACCCGCCGGCGGCCGGGCGCCACGCGTGAGCCCTCGTGGGTCCGGTCCGGGCGGCGCCGGTCAGGCGCCGAAACAGCAGAAGCCGAGCGGCCCGAGGTGGACGGCCACCGCCTCGGGCACGGGCACCCCGTTGGCCAGGGCCCGGTGGAAGCGGCGCATGGCCTCCCCGGTGCCGGAGTCCCCCACGGGGACGGGACTGGCCACCACGGTGCGCGCCCCGGCGGCCAGGAGCGCGCCGGCGAACCCGAGCGGAGCGCCGGAGCGGCCCGCGAAGTCCCGGCCGCTCCAGCAGGTCGAGAGGGCCACCACGTCCGGTACGCCCGAGAGCGCGGCCAGGTCGCAGGCGAGCAGGGGGCCGTCGGCGAGGCCGACGGAGGCGAGCATGGGGGAGCGGTCGGGCACGTGCCCGTGCCCGGCCAGGTGCACCAGGTCGGCCCGTCCGATCCCGGCCAGCACGTCCCCGCGCAGGGCCCGGTCGCCGGTGAGCACCCGCGCCTCGGGGTAGAGGCCCGCGAGCTGCGCGACCTCGCGGGCCGCGCCCTCCGGTTCGGGCGCGGCCACCAGCAGGACCCGGCCCGGGCGGGGCGCCCCCGCACGGGGATCCCCGTGGAGGTCCAGCCAGAAGCGGGCGGTGGGCGCCAGGTTCACCGGGCGGCCCCGCAGAGAGGGCAGCATGCCCCAGGGAGGGTCGCCCAGGTAGGGGTCGCCGGCCACCACCAGGGGACGGTCCCCGACCAGCGGGAGGACGGGGCCGAGCAGGGCCCGGGTGGCGAGGTTGGCCGCTTCGCGCGCCGACGGCCCCGGCGGGCGCCCGGGGACGAGGAGCGGGTGGACGAACCGGGACAGGGCCCGGGCCACCCGGGGGAGCGGTCCCAGCGCGCGGGCGTGCACGCGCCCGGCTACCGCGATGAGCACCACCGCGTCGTCCGCGGTCCTCGTGTACCGCAGGAACGCCCGGTCCCCGAGCCGTTCCAGGAGGGGGCCGGTGACGGGGACCGGGCGGTCGTCGAACCGGGCGCCTCCCGGACGCCTGACGGTCTGCGGGCGCGTCGGCGTGGCCGCGGGACCCGGGGGCGTCCCGCGGCGGGGCGCCGCGTGCCCGGCGAACCAGGCGCCGCCCGGTGGGACCGGGGCCCGGGCCGCGTGGTGGGCGTACCAGCGCGCCGACTCCCAGCGCCGGGCCGCCGCGCCCGCGTCCCGGTCGTGGACCAGTGCGTCGCGGTACCCCTCCGCCAGGGCGTCCATCTCGGGCGCGCGCTCCAGAGGGCCCGGAACGCGCGGCACGGCCCAGGTCCGGGCCAGCTCCGCCCATTCGAGGGCGGCTGCCGCGTCCCCGGAGGCCAGGGCGCCCTCCAGCCCCGCCCGCACGACGTGCGGGTCCTCGGCCGCCCCCGCCGCCCGCTGCGGGGGAGAACCGTCCGCGGCGGCCAGCGAGGCCAGGGCCTCGTGCCGGGCGGGCGGACCTCCCCTCGCGGTGACGGCCAGCGGGACCCGGGCCGCCAGCGCGTTCTCGGCCCGTTCCACGGGCGACGGCGTGCGGGAGCGGGCCTCGCGGAGCGCCCTGTGTTCCAGGCGGGAGGCCAACCGGTACCAGAGCGACCCCCGGCCGAACCCGTGGCGGACGCGCCCGGTCAGCTCCACCGCGCGGCGGTGGTCGCCCCGGAGCAGCCGTAGTTTGGCCTCCACCAGCAGCGTGCTCGCCGACGTCGACCTCCCGTCGGCCCAGGGGCCGTCCGCGAGGGCCTCCGCGGCCTCCTCCACCAGGCCCTCGGCCAGCAGGGCCTCCGCGAGGTCGACGTGCAGGGCCTCCCTCCGGGCGGAGGGCAGACGCGGGGCGAGCGCGTGGAAGGCCGCGATGGCGGAGGAGGCGTCGCCCCGGTAGAGGTCGAGGCAGCCCAGGTTCTGGCCGGCCACCATGCCGAGGAGCGGGAGCCCGCGCTCCTCCGTGAGGGAGAGTGCTTCGCGCAGGTGGTCCTCAGCCTGGGAGAAACGGCCGCACAGGATCTGTGCCAGCCCCAGGTTGACCAGGATCCCCGGCGTCACCTGTGCCGCGTCGGCCACCGGATGGCCGTTCAGGAGCAGCCGGGTGTCGGTGAGGAGGTCCACGGTCTCCTCGAACCTGCCGCTCTGCGCCAACCGCACCCCGTGGGTCACCCGGGAGAGCAGGGACCCGCCGGAGAGCGACGCGCGGTCGCCGTGCCGGTGAGCGGAGGGGGAGGCGGCGGGGGCTGGCGGTGAACCGAGGGACACGTCCGGTCTGCCTTTCGCCGAGGGGCGGGCCGATTCCAGTGATAGCAGGGCGCGGGCCCGCGCGGGAACGGTGTCCGCCGGGCTGTGGACGAACAGGCGGGAGCGAAGCAGGACGAAGCCGGGCGAGCGCCCATGAACGGGGGTGCGTTCGAGCGCGTCCCCAATCCGGGTTCGGAGCGTCCTGTTCCGGGGCGGGGCGCCGCCGCCCCGCCCCGGGGGTCACACGGTGAACCAGGCGGTGACCACCGGAGGACGCCCCGACCTCAGCAGGGACAGGCTGATCGGCCCCCGGGGCAGCCCGTCCAGGGAGAACCGGCCGTCCTCGCCCACGGTCGGGCTGTCGGTGGAGCCGGGGCGGCGCACACGCAGGACGGCGTGCTCGAAGTCCCCGGTGACCAGGCCCGACACGGAGCGCGTCCGCCCGTGCGAACGGATCTGGAGGTCCACTGCCACGCCCTCGTGCTCGAACCTCAACGTGGCGGTCACCGCGCCGTCCTCCGCGCGGGCCGCCTCGGTGACCGGGACGGTGTCCGCGCGGGTCCGGGCCAGTTCGGCGGTGTCGTCCCCCCGGTCGAAGGCGGCCAGGGCGGCGGCCCGCCCGGCCTCCGCCGACGGGGGGCGTGACGGGGGGCCCGTGTCGGAGCGGTTCCTCACGTGGGTTCCTCCAGGAGGCGGCGGAGTCTGCGGAGCACGCGGCGCCGCTGGTTCGAGGCGGCCCGGGGGTTCGGTTCGCGGTGCTCCCGGTGCGCGGCGCGGCCGGCGGCGCCGCTGTCGGCCGGTTCGGCGAGGTACCCCAGGGCGGCGCGACGGTCGCCCGGGTCGGTGAGACCGCGGATCGCGCGGTACAGCTCCTCGCGGCGTTCCGCGAGCAGGTACTCCGCCTCGGGGTCCGCCGCCCCGGCGAGGGGGAGCGCCTCGAGGTCGTGGGGGTCCACCGTGCGGTGGCGGGAGCTGTTGCGGCGCTGGCGCACGCAGACGCCGTGGGTGACGCGGCGCAGCCAGGCGCGGAGCCGACCGGGTGAGTGCAGGCGCGGCAGGTGCTGGTTGAGGGTGAGCCACACCGTCTGCACGGCGTCCTCGCGGTCGGGTCCGGAGAGGCGGTAGGAGCGGGCGATCGCGTTCACCACCGGCAGGTGGCGGTCCACGATCCCCTCCCAGGCGCGGTACTCCCCGCGGAGCGCGCGCCGGACCAGATCGGCGTCCTCGGCCGAACCGTCCGGGGGCTCGTCCGCCGACCCGTCCGTGTCCCCGGCCGCCGGGGCGGGCGGGGTCCGGTCGCCGTCCGGTCCGCCGCAGGGGCTGGAACCGACGTCGGTGAGACGGGTGGGGCAGGTGTCCGTCCTGCCGGGGCGGGGGGTGTCCGGGCCGCGCGGTTCGGCGACGGCGGGAACGGGGCCGGTTCTGGCCGAAACCGACAACAGGAGGGGTGCTTTCTCCCCTGGAAGTACCGTAAGTACGGTTTGGGGAGATGCCTGGGTGCCACGGATGTCCTCGTGCGACTGGTCTGACAAACCCGCCCCCACTATGATCGGACTCCCTGCTCGTCCGGTGCTCACGCTAACCCCTGGGGCCGCCGTTCGGGACGGGAACGCTGGAAAATACCAGCTGGTGAGCTGGTTCTCAGGGTGCCCGTGGGGCACAATGGGGCAAAAGTATTCAGGCGGGTATGCAACCTTCTCGTGGTACGAGGGCGTCGGGGAAGCGCACTCGTTCGTATCAGGAGGTTCGGTGTCCGCACGTGGCGTCTTGTACGTCCACTCCGCGCCGGCGGCGCTGTGCCCACATGTCGAGTGGGCGGTCGCGGGCGTCGTTGGAGTACCCGTGAAACTCGACTGGGTCGCCCAACCGGCGGCTCCCGGCAACCACCGAGCCGAGCTCAACTGGCAGGGGAAGCCGGGAACCGCGGGAGCGGTGGCCTCGGCGCTGAACGAGTGGCAGCGCCTGCGCTTCGAGGTGACCGAGGAGGGGTCGCCCGGGTGCGACGGCGTGCGCTACAGCTACACGCCCTCACTCGGAATGTTCACCGCCGTCACCAGTGCGGCCGGTGAGGTCCTCGTGCCCGAGGGGCGGCTGCGCCACGCCATGGAGCAGGCCGCCGCGAACGGCACCGACCTCGGGGCCGAGATCGAGCTGCTCACCGGGCGTTCGTGGGACGAGGAGCTGGAGCCGTTCCGCTACGCGGGTGACGGCGCGCCCGTCCGCTGGCTCCACGCCGTGGGCTGAGCCCGCCCCCGACCCGGTCCGCCACGACGTGCGGGCCCGGACGGGCGGCGCGGCGCACTGCCGCGCGCGACCGCGGGGCCGCACGTCGCGGTCACCCCCGAGCCCGGCCGGGTACGCCTACCGCGCGGGGCCGCGCAGGGCGGCCGCCAGCCGGACCGCCCTCAGGGCGGTTCCTCGTCGCTGGGCCAGATGGCCGAGGCCAGCAGGACGGCGGCCCAGATCCCCAGGGGCACCAGCGGCCAGTACGGTACGAGTTCGCCGCCCATGAGGCTCACCGCCCCCCACACGCCGGTGAGGGCCGTGGCCACCCCCGTCCACCAGCGCCACTCGTCCCCCCACTCCCGCCAGGGCACCGACAGGACGGACAGGTCCCCCTCGGAGGGGGCGCCGTGGAACCGGGGATCGCGGTGGGGAGCCGCGCGGTGCGGCTGCGGCTCGGGGCCCGGAAGGTCCGCGGTCAGCGGCCGGAGGTCGCCGACCAGGACGGCGGTCAGGGCCAGGCCGACCCGCCGGTCGTACTCCTCGTGGTCCAGACGGCCCTCGACGAACGCGACGGTGAGGCGGTCGACCGCCTGGTCGCGCTCGGCGTCCGAGGCGCGCATCCGGCTCAGCGGCAGACTTCGGCCTTCCACTTCCCACCCCCAAAGGCGCGAGTTGGTGACCACACGATACGCGCCACGACCGGTGGGGAAAAGGGCTCGGCGCCACGGTTTCCAACGCCTTGTTCAGCTGTGCGAAACCGCAGGTCAGGAGGTCAGCCAGTGGGAGACGGCGCGGCACGCGGAGGGGTCCGCGCCGCCGACCAGGCCGGTGTGCTCGTAGGTCCCCCGGTAGCCGAAGGGGGCGCCGTCCAGACGGGTGACCAGACCGCCGACCTCCTCCAGGACGAGCGCGGGCGCGGCCACGTCCCAGTCGCGCACCGGGACGTCCTTGACGAACAGGTGCGCCGACCCGTCGGCGATCAGGCACAGCTTCAGGGAGATGCTGCCGCTCTCCAGGTACCCGCCGTAGCCGAAGTGCTCGTAGACCCGGTGGGCGATCCCCAGGGGCTCGGGGGTGTTGTCGGTCAGCACGCCCCGGCCGGCCGGGGCGGCGTCCAACGGCGGCAGGGAGCGCCCGTCCCGGCGCGCGCCCTGTCCGCGTACGGCCGTGTACAGGGTCTCCGGCTCCGGGGCGAACACCGCGGCGACCTCCGGCCGCCCCCCGATCACCAGCGCGGCCTGGGTGACGTACCCGGGGAACCCGTGCGCGTAGCTCGCCGTCCCGTCGATCGGGTCGATCAGCCAGTACCGCGGCGGACGTTCCCGGGTCAGCGACGCGGGGTCCTCCTCGCTGATGACGGGGATGCTCCCGTCGATCGCGGCCAACCGCTCGGACAGCGCGCGGTGGGCCAGGGCGTCGGCGCCGGCCTTGAACTGGCCGTCCGTCCACACCCCGCCGCGCGCGGCCGTGTCCGAACGCCACTCGCGGAGCCGTTCGCCGACCGCGACGACCGCCTCCGCCATCGCCTCGGACAGGGGGTGGGAGGGGCTCGGCTGCGCTCCGGAGATCACCGCGCACGCGCCGGAGCGGCCGGGAACGGGGGGTCCAGCGGTGCCGTGGCGACCACGGGCGCCCGCGGTGGCCCGGTCTCCCGCAGGCTCGGGAGGGAGGTGCCCGCCGGGGCGGGCGAGAGGCCGTGCGAGGTGAACTCCGCCTCGCTGATGAACTCGTCCGTCCACCGGCGCACCATCGCCACGCCCTCCTGCCACGCGTCGGTGAGCCTGGGCCCGCCGCGGACGGCCTGCGCGAGCAGTCCCGCGATCTCGTCCACCCCGGCGGCCGCGGTCAGCGCCGCGGTGGAGGAGAAGCGCGGGTTGATCTCGAACACCCGCGGCCGACCGGCGTCGTCCAGGCAGAGCTGCACGTTGAACGGCCCGTCGGCGCGCAGCGCGGTCTGGACGGCGCGGCAGGTGCGGACGACCCCGTGGTGGCGGCGCGTCACGGCGTATCTGGTGACCCCCTGCTTGAGGACGACCTCCTTGGGCACCACGGCCTGGACCTCGCCGTCGCGCCACACCACGACCGAGACGGTGTACTCCGGGCCGGTGATCCGCTCCTGCACGATCAGCTCGTCGGCCGAGTAGTCGCCCTCCGCCACGACCCGGGCGATGTCGTGGACCGAGTCGATGACCGCCACCCCGCGGCTGCCGCGCCCGGTACGCGGTTTGACGACGAACCCGCCCGGGGCCGAGGCGGTCTCCCCGGCCGGCCACTCCGAGGCCGGCCAGGTGCGGGGGACCCCGATCCCGGCGTCCGCCAGCTCCCGCATGAGGACGTACTTGTCCAGGCACGTGGACACGAAGTCCGGCCGGGGCAGGAGAACGGACACGCCGTCCCCGGCGAGTTCGCCGATCGGCAGCAGCTCCTCGTCCACGAGGGGGATGACCGCGACGGCCCCCTCCTCGGCGCACAGCGCCCGCATCCGCGGGAGGAACGCCTCGCTGTCACCGGGAGGGACCAGGTGTCCCCGATCCGCGAGGTACAGGCCCGGGGCGGCGGGGTCGATGTCCGTCGCCACCACGCGGAATCCTCGTTCGCGCAGGTGGAGGATGGTGCCCGGGGTGGGAGCGGACCCCGCTGTCGTGACTACGACGGTTGGTTTCCTCGACGTCTGCTGTGGCACCGGTTGCACCCTTCCAGGCGTGTTCGGGAGGCGGTCCGGGCGATAGACAGAGCCTAGACCGAGGTGTGCCCGGGCACCCGTGATTGGCCGGATCCGGTTGCCAGGACAACCGGACGGGTGCCTTGCGCGTGTACCCATCGGCCCCCGGGAGGAAAGGGCTGGGGGCGGTCGGTGCCGCGCCGCACCGACCGCCCCCTCGGGAATCCCGGGATCCCCCCGCGGACCTACGCCTGCTCGTACACCGGTGTGAGGAGGGCGCGGCCGATCGCGTGGGAGAACAGGTTGAAGCCGAGGAACGCCGGGCTCGCCGACGCGTCGACGTCGAGGCGGGGGACGTCCACCGCGTGCACCGCGAAGAAGTAGCGGTGCGGCCCGTGCCCGGCGGGAGGGGCGGCTCCGACGTACCGGTTTCCGCCCGCGTCGTTGCGCAGGGTGACGGCGCCCTCCGGGAGTCCGGAGCCGTCGCCGGCGCCCGTCACCAGCTCGGTCACCTCGACGGGGATGTTCGCCACCGACCAGTGCCAGAAGCCGCTGGCGGTGGGTGCGTCGGGGTCGAAGCACGTGACGGCGAAGCTCCGCGTCCCCTCGGGGAACCCGCTCCAGGCCAGGTGCGGTGAGGCGTCCTTGCCTCCGGCGCCCATGATCCCGCTGACCTGGGCGGTGGGCAGGGTCTGCCCGTCTGCGACGTCGTCGCTGGTCACGGTGAACGACGCGACCTGGGGCAGGAAGTCGTAGGGGGAGGGTGGCGTGGCCACGGAAGGGCCTCCTTCGTTCGTCTGGGGCGGCTGTCCCCGCCCGGCCGGACTGTTCCGCCGCGGGGCGGCGCCCGGGGGACGGTCCCTACGAACATATGCCCCGTCGGCCCCGTGCGACGAAGGCCGGGGGCGCCGTGTCGGTCCGGCCCCGCGCGGAGCGCGGGACGCGGCGGGGCGGCGGGTCCGGCGCCGGGGATTGCGGGGGAGGGAGCGCAGACAACAAACCGACCGGGCGGTACGGTGCTTGTCGACACGAGGAACCGCACCGGATCCGGTCTCCGGGAACCGACAGGGAGTCGCCATGACCACTCGCTGGGGCATCACCATCCCGCTGGAGGGCGTCCCGCTGCCCGACCAGCGCTCCGTCATCGAGCAGATGCCGGACCTGGGCTACACCGACGTCTGGTCCGCCGAGGCCAACGGCACCGACGCGTTCACCCCGCTGGCCCTGGCCAGTGTGTGGGCGCCCGGGCTGCGGCTCGGCACGGCGATCGTGCCCGTGTACACGCGCGGCCCCGCCACACTGGCGATGAGCGCGGCGACCATGGCCGCGGCGGCGCCGGGCCGGTTCGCCCTGGGGATCGGCACCTCCTCCAACGTGATCGTGGAGCGGTGGAACTCCATCCCGTTCGACGAGCCGTACAAGAAGGTGCGCGACACCGTGCGGTTCCTGCGGACGGCGCTCACCGGGCAGAAGGTCACGGCCGACTACGACACGTTCAGCGTCGGGGGCTTCACCCTCGGCGCGGTCCCGGAGCAGGCCCCACCGCTGCTGGTCGCCGCCCTGCGCCCGGGCATGCTCAAGCTCGCGGGCCGCGAGGGCGACGGCGCCGTCGTCAACTGGCTGTCCGCGGAGGACGTGCGCACGGTGACCCCCTACGTCCGCGCGTCCGGGGAGGACAAGGAGGTCGTGGCCAGGATCTTCGTCATCCCCGACACCGACGCGGAGACCGCCCGCGGGATCGGCAGGTGGGCCGTCTCCGCCTACCTCAACGTCCCCGTGTACCGGGCCTTCCACGAGTGGCTGGGCCGCGAGGAGCTGACCCCGATGTGGAGGAAGTGGGACGAGGGCGACCGCAAGGGGGCCCTCGCCGCGATCCCCGACTCGGTGGTGGACGACCTGATCGTGCACGGGCCCGCCGAGTACTGCCGCGAGCGGGTCCGCGCCTACGCGGACAACGGTGTGACGACCCCGGTGATCGCCCCGATCGGGCAGTCGTCCGCGGACCCGGCGGCGGTCGTGCGCGCACTGGCGCCCCGGGGCTGAACCGCGCCCCGGACCACGGGCCTCCGCCCGGGGACGGCTACCCTCCGCCCTCCGCCGGAGGGCGGAGGAGGCCGCGGGCCCGCAACACCAGCTCCAACTCGAAGCGCTCCGCCGGGTCGCGCAGCCGCTCGCCGAACAGCTCCTCCAACTGGCGCATCCGGTAGCGCACCGTCTGGGGGTGGATGCGCAGCCGGTCCGCTGCCTCGTTGGCGTTCAGGCCGGACTCCAACCAGGCCAGCAGGGTGTCGGCCATCCGCTCGCGCTGCGGCGCGCGGAGCCCGGCCAGCGGTGCCAGCCGGGTCCGCGCCAACTCCGCGACCAGCGCGGGGTCGCGCGTCAGCAGCAGCGTGGGCAGATGGTCGCTCCACCGCAGCACGCCCCCGCCCTCGACCAACCCGGCCCGCACCAGCTCCGCCAGGTCGCGGGCGCGCGCCAACGACACGGGCACCCGGTCCAGGGGGACGCTCGGCCCGAGTACCGCGCCGGCCCCGCGCAGCGCGCGCCTCAGCGACCGCAGCCGGCCGGGCCCCTCCGGGTCGGGCACGAGCGCGCACGGCTCCGCCCGGTCCAGGTCGGCGAGCACGTCCGACGGCAGCGCCGGCGCCTGCGCCTCCGGGCCGTCCGGGAACAGCAGCGCCACCGCCACGCGCTCGGGCGCCCGCCACCGGGCGGCCCCGGCCAGAGCCGAGACCGCGCGTGCGTCGTACCCGGTGCCCGCCTCCGCGAGCAGTGCCTCCAGCAGGCGGACCCGGCGCCGGTGCAGGGCGTCCGCGCCGGCGCCGCGCACCCGCGCGTGCCCCTCGGCCGCCGCTCCCGAGATCTCCTCCTGGAACGCGAAGATCGCCTCGCCCAGCACCCCCATGTGATCGCGGGTGAGGGCGTCCGCGACGGCCAGCCTCCTCCACGCCGCGGCGGCCGCCGTGCGCATCCCGGTGTGCAGGCACTCCAGGGTGCGTCCGTGCCGGGCCTCGGAGGCTCCCAGCGCCCGGAACTCCGCGGCCAGCGCGTTCGGGAGGCCGGGGGGCGGGGCGCCGCCCTCCACCCGGTCCAGGAACCCGTGGACTCCCGCCGAGATCGCCCTGCGCAGCCCCTCGGCGCCGGTGGCCTCCAGGGGCGGAGCGTGCCCCGACGCCCTGTGCCGGAGGTCCTCCAGCGCCTCCTCGACCAGGGAGGGCACCTGCGGTCGCAGCCGCGCGCCGAGCTCCGGCGGGATCCGTGAGAACGGGTCCGTCCTGTGGTCCTCCCGCAGCGGGTAGGTCATGTCACCTCCGGCGCGGACGCGCGGCGAAGCCGCCCGTGGCACGCCCGCGCGTGCTCTGTGCGCCAGAAAGGACGGGTTCCGGTGGGGCCCGACGGGGTGACGGGCGCCACGCTCCTCCATATCACCAGAGCCCGGACACGCGGACAACCCCGCCCCCGCGGACCGGGGCCGTCCGCGCCGGGGCCCGCCTCCGCGCGCCCGGGGGAGAGCGCGGGTCCGCGGGGTCGCGGGAGCAGGGACCGGCCCACGATTCCCGCCGGGGCCGCGGCGCGGCGGCGTGCACCTGTGGTCACCGATCGGGTGGATGCGGTAACAATGGTGCGGACGTGTCACACCCCCTTCGGAAGGCCCCCCATGCGACGGCTCCTGCTGCCCGCCCTGCCCCTGGCACTGCTCCTCGCCGCCACTGCCTGCGCCGGTGGGGAGGAGGCGCCGGAGGCCTCCGAGCAGGCGGAGGAGTCCGACGCCGGTGCGGGAGGGGACGCGAACGCCGAGGCCGGGGCCGAGTCCGACGCGCTGCGCGCCGCAGGGGGCTTCCTCGCCTCCCTCCAGGCGGTCGACGGCGAGGCCGGCTGCGCGCTGATCGACCCGGCCGCCCAGAACGTGCTGGTCGAGGCGCACGGCGCCGCCGACTGCGCCGAGGCCTTCCCCGCCTACGCGGAGTCCCTCCCGGACGCGGAGGGCGCCGAGGTCGGTGAGGCCGTGATGGGTACCGACCTGGACGGGGACACCCCGATCGCCACGGTCACCCTGGTCTTCGCCGGGGGCGACGACCCCGGCGCACTGGAACTGCGCCAGGACTCCGACGACCAGTGGCTGGCCACCCGGCTGCCCGGCACGAGCCTGGGCGGAGCCTGAGGGGCGTTCCGCCCCGCTCCCCGGGACCAGCGGGCGCGCGCGGGGACGCGCGTCGGCGGCCGGGCGTCCGAGGCGCGGACGGGTAGGTTGTTCGCATGTCGATCAAACTGGACCCGGTCCTGGCCGACCTGCGCTCGTGGAAGCCGGACGGGTGCTCGATCACCAGGGCCCTCGACGTCATCGGACCGCACACGTCCGTGCTCATCCTCCGTGAGGCCTTCTACGGCACCACGCGCTTCGACCTGTTCGTGGAACGCGTCGGCGTCACCGAGGCCGCCGCGGCCGCCCGGCTGAAGCAGCTCACCGCGGCCGGACTCCTGCGCCGCGAACCGTACCGGGAGCCGGGTGCCCGCACCCGCTACGAGTACCTGCTCACCGGGAAGGGGCGCGACCTCATGCCAGCGGTGATGGCGCTGTTCCAGTGGGGCAACGCCCACCTCCAGCCCGACGGGGCCCCGCTGTCCCTCGTCGAGGACGTGACCGGGGCGCCCGTGCGCGTCGGATACGTCGACGCCGAGGGGCGCGAGGTGGCCCCGGAGGACCTGCGTGTGTCCTACAACCGCAGGAGCGACCGGAGTCCCACCCGCTGACGGTGCGCCGCCCGTGCCGCGGGCCGCGCCGCCACGTCCCGGCGCAGCGTTCCCCGGGACCGCCGCGGACCGGTCGCGGCGTGTGCCGACGGAAGGCGGCCGGGCGGCCGACGAGGGCGAGCGCCGGCGGTCCACCCTGGGTGCGGCACACCCTCCCTCGCCCTCCGGGCGTTGCCTAGCATGAGGCCATGGACAACGCCAACGTGTTGGGCGACTACCTGCGGGCCCGGCGGGGCCGGGTCCGCCCCGAGGAGGTCGACCTCCCCCCGGGGGGACGGCGCCGCGTCCCCGGACTGCGCCGCGAGGAGGTGGCGTCCCTGGCCGGACTCAGCGTGGACTACTACACGCGCCTCGAACAGGGGCGTGAACAGCATCCGTCGGCGAGCGTCCTCAACGCCCTGGCCGGCACGCTGCGGCTGGGGGCCGACGCGCAGCGGTACCTCTTCGCCATCGCGACGCCGGGGCCGAGGGGTGCGGCGCACCGGCGGCGGAGCGCGGTCGGGGAGAACCTGACCGCCCTCGTGGACGAGTGGCGGGACCACCCCGCGCTGCTGGTCGACTCGCTGAACGACATCGTCGCCGCCAACCACCTGGGGCGGGCGCTGTACTCCGACGTCGGGGTCGGCGGGAACACCCTTCGCTTCCTGTTCCTGGACGAGAGGGCCCCGGGCTTCCACCGCGAGTGGGAGCGCACGACGGCGTCGACGGTCGCGGCGGTGCGCGCCGCGGCGGCCCACACCCCCGACGACCCCGAGCTGATGGCGCTGATCGGTGAGTTGGCGGTGCGCAGTCCGCGTTTCGCCAGACTGTGGGCCAGGGCCGACGTCCGGGAGAAGACCACCGACGTCCTCCAGGTACGGCACGCCCTGGTCGGCGATCTGGACCTCGTGTACGAGACCTTCCGCCCCACCAGCGCCCCGGACCTGCTGCTGAAGGTGTACCGGGCGCTCCCGGGGTCGGAGTCCGCGGACAAGCTCGCCGTCCTGGGCAGCCTCACGGCCGGGGCGGTGCAGGAGGCCGGGGACGCGCGGGCTCAGGTGAAGAAGACGTAGCCCAGGATCATGCCGCCCGCCACGACCACGATGGCGAGGAGCGGCCAGACCCGGTCGGCGATCGCCCCTCCCGGGGCGGTCGCCGGGGCGAGGTCGATGGGGTCGGGGAACTTCTGAGCACCGGTCACACCGCTTGTGATATCAGACACGGAGGAGCTCCCCAAGGGCCCGTCCTCCCCGGCAGTGGCGGGGGAGACGTGTCGGTTCGGGTGTTCTGCCTGATCAGAGGCGTTTTCGTCCTCAGTGGAGGCTTCGGGAATCTTGTCATCATTTTTTTCACTGTGGTCACGACAAGTACCGTTCGCCCCGCTTGTTTCGTGAGGCTCACCGGTCCCGTCGGGCTCACCGACCGTGTCGGTCCCGCCGGATCCGCGGGCTCCGGGCTCCGTGGTCCCCTCCGCCCCGGGGGACCCGTCCACCGTGCTCCGCCCGGGCCGGGCGCCCCCGGCCCCGTCCGCAGCCTCCGTGCTGCCGGTCCCCGCCGTCCGGTGCGCGTCGCCGGATCCGGAGGACCCGTCGACCGCGGTCCGTTCCACAGGGGCCTCCCCTACCGGTCCCGCGTCCCCGGACCGGTAGGGGGCCAGACCGAACTCCTCCTCCAGGGCCGCCGCGAAGCGTGCCGTCAGCGAGGCCGCCACGCCACTGATCGCGCCGACGCCCAACTCGGAGAGTCGGCCCGTGACCGTGAGGTCGGTTTCGACGCTGACCACGGTCCTCCCGTTCTCGGCCCGCAGCCGCGCGGTCGCCGTCGCCGACGCGTTCCCCGATCCCCGGCTGGCCCGTCCTGACGCGACGAGCACCGCCCGGCGCTCCCTCTCGTCCAGTTCCGTGAAACGGGCGGTGCCGGAGTAGGCGGCCACGACCGGGCCGACCTTGACCCGCACCGCACCGGAGTACAGGGGGCCGTCGACCCCGGTCAGCCTCACGCCGGGCACGCACGGGGCCACCGCCTCCACGTCGGTGAGCAGGCGCCATACTCGCTCGACCGGCGCGTTCACGGTGAACTCGTTGCTGATCCTCACGGGTCGGTCTCCACTCGTGCCCTGGGGGAGGGGTGGACCCCGGCGGGCCGTACCCGGGGTCCGTCGACATGCCGGCGCCCCGTCCTCCGGGATCTGCCGACGCCGATAGCGTACGCACCGCGCGGAGGTGGAGGGTCCGGCCGTGTCCGACGGCAGGTCACAGGGCCGCCGCGCCGGGTGCGACCGGCCCGGGGTCGGCTCAGGGCAGGTGCACCATACCCGCGATCCGCCGCGCGGCCTCGACCACGGCCGCGCCGAACGGCGCCGGATCGTCCAGTTCGAGGACCGAGATCCCGATGCTCGCCACGGGGCCGTTGCGGGGGCTGATCACCGGAGCGGAGACGCCGGTGACGGCATTGGTCACCTCGGCGTGGGAGACCGCGTAGCCGCGCCGGCGGGCCAGGGCGACCTCCTCCCGCTCTCCGGGGCGCGGGGGCATGGCCGACAGCAGGGCCAGCCCGGCGGAGCCCTTGTCGAGGGGGTCGACCCTGCCCGTGCGGAAGGCGATGTGCGCCCTGGCGTGCCGCGGCTCGACGACCATGAGCGCGCGGGCCTCGTCCGGGCCCTCGGGCACCACCAGGTGCGCGGTGGCGCCCTGCGCCTCCGCGAGGTCGGTCAGGACCGGCCGCGCGACCTCGCGGAGATCGACCTCCACCGACTCGGCGAGGGCGACCAGGCCGGGGCCGAGCGTGATCCGCTTGAAGGCGTCGCGCTTGCAGAGCCGGTGCTCCTCCAGGGTGCGGACCAGCCGGTGCGCGACCGTGCGGTGCACCCCGATCCCCTCGGCGACCTCGGTCACCGACAGCCCGTGCGGGCTGCGGCTGAGCAGTTCGAGCACCTCGATCCCGTTGTGCAGGGTCTTGGACGTCCGTGTGTCCGGCTGTGGGGCCGGTGTGGTGGGCATCGGGCTCCTCTCGCAGGGCGAACATACACCCCGCCTCTTGACGCCGGTGACGTGGGACACATACGTTAACTTTTAATTGCACACCTAGTGCGATTATCGCACACCTGGGGAGGGTTCATGGACGGCACCCTGGTCATCGGAATCCACCAGCTCTACGCGCGCCAGTCCCACCTGATCGACTCCGGGAACGCCGAGGGGTGGGCGCGGACCTTCACCCCCGACGGCGAGTTCCACTCGCCGACCTATCCCGCCCCCGTCGCCGGACGGGCGCCTCTCCGCGACTTCGCCCAGGACTTCGCCCGCAACGCCCGGGCCGCGGGAGAGGTGCACCGCCACGTGGTCACCAACGTGTACGTGGAGTCCGTGAACCCTGCGCGAGCCCAGGTCAGCGCCTATCTTCAGGTCGTGGCCACGAGTGTGACGGGCGGCACCCGGCTCCTGCGCCTCACCACGGTCCACGACCTGCTCGTCCGACACGGCGACGACTGGCGCGTCGCGCGCCGCGACGTCAGGCGCGACGACGCCGCCTGAGCGGTCGACGCCGGCAGGACCGGCCGCCCGGCAGGACCGGCCGCCCGGCAGGACCGGCCGCCCGGCAGGACCGGCCGCCCGGCAGGCCCCGCCGCCGGGCCCTCCGACACAGCACCCCACCCACCGAAAGGCACACGCCATGACCCAGCACGAGGGCACCGGCCCCGCGCGCGTCCTCGACCGTCCCATGGAGGTCGTCCACCCCGAGATGGCCGGCCGCACCGCCGTCGTCACCGGTGCGGCCCGCGGCATGGGACGCGCCTTCACGGCGGCGCTGGCCCGCCGGGGGGTCGACGTCGTCGGAGCGGACCTCAACGGGGCCGACATGGAACGGACCGCCGACGAGATCAACCGCGACCTGGCCGCGAACCCGCCCGGTGTCCGGCCGGGCCGGGTCGCCTCGCACCGCGTGGACGTCGTCGACCCCGGCCAGCAGGACGAACTCGCCCTCGCGGCCGTCGGGGAGTTCGGAGCCCTCGACTACTGGGTCAACAACGCCGGTGTCTTCCCGTACGCCCTGGTCGACGACATCTCCGCCGACCAGATCTCCGCCGTCCTCGACGTCAACGTCAAGGGCGTCCTGCACGGCGCCCAGGCCGCCGCCCGCCACATGGGGCCGGGCGGCGCCATCGTGAACATGTCCTCGGTCTCCGCCGTGCGGGTGCGCAGGGGCCGCGGCGCCTACTGCGCGTCCAAGGCCGCCGTCGGCCACCTCACCGAGTCGCTCGCCGTCGAGCTCGGGGACCGGGGCATCCGCGTCAACTCCATCGCCCCCGGGTTCATCGACACCGAGATGACCAGGTGGCTCCAGGACGATCCCGAGGCCCTGGAGGCCGCCCTGGACAACGTCCCCCTGCACCGCGTCGGCTCCCCGGAGGAGGTCGTCGGCGTCCTGCTGTTCCTGCTCTCCGACAGCAGCCGCTACGTGACCGGTCACAGCATCGCGGTGGACGGAGGTTCGCGCCATGTCTGAGCCGACCGCGTCCGCCGAGGAGTCCGTCGACGTCGTCGTCATCGGCGGCGGGGGAGCCGGACTCGCCGCGGCGGCGACCGCGGCGGAGGCCGGGGCGAGCGTCCTGCTGTTCGAGGCCGAGACCGAACTGGGCGGGTCCACCCAGCTGTCCGCCGGCCTCTTCACCGCCGCCGCCACCAGCGTCCAGCGCGGCGTGGGGGTGGAGGACACCGCCGAGCGGTTCTACCAGCACTACATGGACCTGAACCAGTGGATGCTGGAGCCGGGCCTGGTGCGCACCTTCTGCGAGAACGCGGGGCCCACCCTCGACTGGCTCATCGGCCTCGGCGTCGAGGTCCCCGCGCGGGTGTCCACCAACGCGCACATGCCCGGCCTGTGCCAGGCCGGGGTCGAGGACGTCTGGCGGGGCCACGTCCCCAAGGACCAGGGGCTGGGCCTGGTGCAGGTCCTCGCGGCGGCCTGCCGGCGCCACGGGGTCGAGACCGTCCTCAACACCCGGGTCGAACGGCTCGTGGCGGAGGACGGCCGGGTGGTCGGCGTCGTCGCCGACGGGGTCGAGGTCCGCGCGGGAGCGGTCGTGGTCACCACCGGGGGGCTCTCCCGGGACCCCGGCCTGCTCGCGCAGTACTACCCGGCGGCGCTGGAGGCGGGCGAGCACGCGTTCGTCGTGGCCGCCCCGGGCAGCCGCGGCGACCACATCCGCTTCGCGGACGGCGTCGGGGCCTCGGTCACCGGGGCGGGGTGGGGCCTGCGCCTGCCCACCGCGTACTTCCAGCGGCACCACCACTGGCAGTCCGGGTTCCCCCCGGTGTCGCGGGTGTACGTCAACCGGTCCGGCCGTCGCTTCATGGACGAGGACGCGTCCTACGCGGTCTCCACCGGGATCATCGACGCCCAGGACGGGCCCGTCTGGTGCGTCTTCGACGACCGGGCCAGGGCCTCCCTGCCCTCCGGGTACGCGGACTGGACGCCGGAACGCGTCACCGAGGAGGCCGACGCGGGCCGGACGCTGAGGGCCGACACCCTGGAGGGGCTGGCCGAGCTGATGGGCGTCCCGCCCGGGGCCCTGCGCGCGACCGTGGACACCTGGAACGCCCAGCTCCCGCTCGGGGAGGACGCGCGCTTCCTGCGCCACCTCAGCCTGCGCAACAAGGGGAAGGGCGACAACCCCGACCCCATCGGCACGGGGCCGTTCCACGCGGCCCTCCTCCTGCCGACCGAACTCGTCTGCACGCACGCGGGGATGGAGATCGACTCCGCGGCGGCCGTGCTCGACCGCGACGGCCGCACCATCCCCGGGCTCTTCGCCGCGGGCGAGGCGGGGGCCGGGGTCCTCGGCCTCCGCTACGTCGGCGGCGGCAACGCGGTCGCCAACGCCATCACCATGGGCCGCATCGCCGGCCGCGGGGCGGCGGCCCGGGGCTGAGCCCGGAGCCGTGCCCCCCACCCCCAGAACCACCAGGACCGGACGGCTGCCACGCCCACCGGACCGACCCTGCCCGAGGAGGCAGCATGCCACTGGACCACAGGTCCGCGGACGGACCGAGCACGACCACCGCCGACGGGGGTTTCCAGTCCCGGGTGAAGGTCATCCGGGCGGCGATCATCGGCACCGTCGTCGAGTACTACGACTTCGGCATCTACGGGTACATGGCCACCTTCGTGGCGATGCTCTTCTTCGTCTCGGAGGACCCGACGGCAGCCCTCATGGGCACGTTCGCCGCCTTCGCCGTCGCGTTCTTCATGCGCGTGCCCGGCGGCATCTTCTTCGGGCACATCGGGGACAGGTACGGGCGCAAGCAGGCCCTGTCGTGGACGATCCTCCTGATGGTGCTGGCCACGGCCCTCATCGGAATGCTGCCCAACTACTTCACACTGGGCGTGTGGGCGACCACCCTGCTGGTCCTGTGCCGCTGCGTGCAGGGGTTCGCGGCCGGCGGCGAACTGGGCGGTGCCAACGCGTTCGTCGCGGAGTCGGCCCCCGCCCGCTGGCGCGCCACCCAGACCTCGCTGGTCAACTCCGGGACCTACCTCGGATCGCTGTTCGCCGCACTGGTGGCCCTCGCGGCGACCTCGCTGTTCACCGAGCAGCAGATGCTGGACTGGGCGTGGCGGATCCCGTTCCTGCTCAGCCTCCCCATCGGCGTGATCGGCCTGTACATCCGCAGCCACCTCGACGACACCCCGCAGTTCAAGGAGCTCGCCGACCAGGGCGAGACGAAGAAGATGCCGATCAAGACCCTGCTGGTGACGAACTGGCGGTCGGTGCTGAAGATCATCGGCCTGGGCGCGGTCATCACCGGCGGGTACTACATCGTCTCGGTGTACGCCGCCACCTACCTCCAGACGACGGCGGGCCACTCGTCCCAGCTGGCCTTCGCGTCCACGGCGGTGGCCATGGTGGTCGGCGCGGCGACGCTCCCGCTCTCCGGCTACCTGGCGGACACGATCGGCCGCAGGAAGGTCATCCTCATCGGCAGCGTCGGCGCGGCCCTCCTCGGGTTCCCGATGTTCATGATGATGGCGGCCGGGCCCGCCTGGGCGGCCGTGGTCGGCCAGTCGGTCCTCTTCGTCTGCGTCTCGGTCGTCAACGGCGCCTCGTTCGTCACCTACGCCGAGATGCTGAGCGCCTCCACCCGCTACAGCGGGATCGCGCTCGGCAACAACGTGACCAACACGCTCCTGGGCGGCACCGCGCCGTTCGTGGCGACCTGGCTGATCAGCGCCACCGGCCACTCGCTGGCCCCGGCGGGCTACTTCGTCCTCACCGCGCTGATCACCCTGGTGACGGTCTTCTTCGTCGCCGAGACGCGCGGCACCGAACTGAGGGTCGACTGAGTACGCGAACGACGAGGAAGGAGCGGACATGGGGCACGGACTGGCCGGGCGGACCGTCCTGGTGACGGGGGCCGCCGGAGGGATGGGCAGGGCCGAGGCGCTGGCGCTGGGAGCCGAGGGGGCCCGCGTCTGGGTGGCCGACCTCGAGGAGGCGCGGGGCCGGGACCTCGCGGACCGGATCCGCCGGGACGGCGGATGGGCGCGGTCCGCGCGGCTGGACGTCGCCGATCCCGGTGGCTGGAGGGAGCTGCGCGACCTGATCGGCGAGGAGGGGGGACGGCTCGACGGCCTGGTCAACAACGCCGGGGTCAGCCACCGCTTCGGGATCGAGGACACCACCGACGAGGACTGGCGGCGGGTGGTCGAGGTCAACCTGTCCGGCGTGTTCTACGGCATGAAGTACATGGCCCCGCTCCTGAGGGAGTCCGGTGCGGCGTCGGTGGTCAACGTGTCCTCGATCGCGGGGATGACCGGCTACTTCGCCGCGGGGTACGGCGCGAGCAAGTGGGGGGTGCGCGGGCTGAGCAAGGTGGGCGCGCTGGAGTTCGCCGGGGCGGGCGTGAGGGTGAACTCCCTCCACCCCGGCCTGGTGGACACGCCGCTGCTCCGCTCGGGGTCGGACGACTTCGTCGACGAGAGCCTGCGGTCGGTGCCCGCCGGGCGGGTCGCCGACCCGGAGGAGATCGCGGACGTGGTGCTGTTCCTGCTGTCGGACGCGTCCCGCTACGTCACGGGCGCGGAGATGGTCGTGGACGGCGGGCTCACCTCCGGAGGCCTCTACCACCGCATCACCGGGGCCCTGCGGGAGGGCGGCGGGCGACAGCCCTGACAGGGCGCCACCGGTTCCGGGGCCGCCCGCCGCGGAGGCCCCGCGCCCGACGGCGCGGGGCCCCGCGGACTCCTGGGAGGCAGGGCGCCCCCACCGGCGAGGGAGCCGGACGAAAGCGGATGAGAAGGAGAAAGGAAGTCCCCCCGGAGACGATTCCCCTGCGTCGGACCCGACGCCACAGAGACGGGGAAGTGACATGGACAAGCTCCGGAAGCTCATCGCCACGAGTGCGCTCTGCGCGGTTGCCGCCGCGGGTTCCCTCATGCTGGCCGGCCCGGCCCAGGCCGCCGTCGCGCCCTACAACGGGGTGTGCGGAACCGGCTACAACGTCGTCAACCAGGCCGACATCGGAAACAAGGGCACCGTCTACCTCACCTACAACAACTCCACCGGCAGGAACTGCGCCGTCACGGTCCGGGCGACACCGGGGGCCGCCGTGGAGATGGTGGTGAGCGTCGTCCGCTCCGGCGACAACCCCGCCAACGCGGCGACGGACGCGGGCTACTTCACCACCTACGCGGGCCCGGTCTACCTGAGCGCGGCGGGGCGCTGCGTCGACTGGTACGGCTACATCGACGGCACCAACGAGCACCGCAACAACACCAACTGCGGCTGACCGCCCCGACCCGGAGGAGATGACGTGAAGAACTTCCTGGGCAGGGCCGCGGCCCTCGCCGCCGCGGCCGCGCTCGCGGTCACCGGTGTCACGGCCACCGCGTCCCCGGCCGCCGCCGCCACCTACAACGGAGCCTGCGGCAGCGGCTACGTCGAGGTCAACAGGATCGAGTTCCCCGACAACCGCGGCACCGCGTTCCTGACCTACAACAACTCCAACGGCTACAACTGCGTGGTGACCGTGCGCACGAACCCCGGCGCCGCCACCTTCATGGAGGCCATGGTCCGCAGGACCGGGGAGAGCACCTGGGTGCGCGACGCCGGCAACTTCACCACCTACGCCGGTCCGGTCTACCGCAGCGGAGCCGGCCACTGCATGAACTGGGGCGGCACCATCGGCACCGCCACGATCACCCTCCCCGCCACCAACTGCGGCTGATCCCGCGAGGCCCGGACCGGCGGGGGCGCCCCCCGGGTCCGGGCCGCGGCCTGTGCGGGCCGCCGCGCGTCAGGGGGCGAGGATGCGCGCGTACCGGTCGGCGGGGAAGTCGTCGCCGACGTACTCGTAGCCGGAACGGGCGCCGTACTGGGCCATCAGGCGGCTGCCGAACATCAGCGCCGCGTCGGCGCGCTCGCGCAGCCACACCTCGCCCCGGCTGCCCTCGGGGGCGAAGTCCCGGGTGAGGGCCGGGCCGAGGCTCTGCGCCGCCCGCACCGTCCCGCGCATGGACGCCTCGTACGAGAAGTAGGCCCGTTCGTGGTCGCCCTCGGCGAAGACGAGTTCCCCGGCCAGTGCCGTCGCGCCCATCAGGGCCAGGGCCGTCCCCTGGCCCGCCATCGGGTCCGCGGCGTAGGCGGCGTCACCGACCAGCACGGTCCGGCCACTGCTCCACACGTCCAGCCTGATCTGGGTCGACGGCGCCAGGCGCACGTCCGCCCCGCGCATGGCGCGCAGCAGGCCGGGGACCTCCCAGCCGTCCTCGCCGTAGACCTCCTCCAGGAAGCGGTACCGCGCCTCCAGGTCCATCTCCGCCGGGGCGGCCGGGGTCCTGTTGCGCATCAGGAGCTCCACCTCCAGCCGGTCGTTGCCCGGGAAGGTGGTGACGACGCATCCGCGGTAGGGCCACACGCGGCACATCATCACGTCTCTGACGCCGAGGTGGTTGTCGATCTCGAAGGCGGCCAGGTTCACGTCCAGGTGCTCGGCGTGCCCGTCCGCGCCGGAGCCGAACACCAGCCCGCGCACGGCCGAGTCCGGACCGTCGGCGCCCACGACCAGGTCGAAGCGGCGTGCCGGCGCGTGCGCGAACACGACGTCCACACCGTCGGCGTCCTCGTCGACGGAGACGACGGAGTCGCCGAGGAGGTATTCGACCCCGTCGCCCGCCCGGTCGCGCAGGATGTGGGACAGGTCCCCGCTCCTGATCGCGACCGCGCCCACGTGTCCCTGCGGCAGGACGATCGGCCGCTCGCGTCCGCTGATGTAGGAGTGCACGTCCGGAAGGGGGCCGCCCGCCGCCCGGACCCTCTCGCCCACGCCCATCCGGTCCAGCACGCCCATCCCCTGCGGGGACACCTCGACGAGGTAGCCGCCCGCCGCGGGTTCCGGCGCGCGCTCGACGACCGTCGGCGCGAACCCGTGGCGGGCCAGCCAGTGGGCGAGCACGGGTCCTGCCGCTCCGCCTCCGGCAATGAGCACGTTCCTGTTCCTGATCGGCACTCGAACCTCCGTGTGGGGGCGAGGACGGGGCCCGGCCGCCTCGCCCGCTGTGTGTGGGAGCCGTCCACGGGCTGTGGGTCCCGGAACTAGAACGTACCGTCCGGACGGTGCACGGGCGGGATCGAAGGGGGCGGCTCCCGGTGCGGCCGTTCCGGCTCCCACTGGGGAGACGCTCGCGGCCACCGCCGCGAGGCCCGGCCCGCCCTGTCCGACGGCTAGGCTCGCGACGCCGACGACGAGAACACGCGGGGCGGTGTCCGCCGCGTCGCCGAGGGAGCGGGAGCACAGGGTGAGGGAACAGCGCCGCGGCCGCAGGATCGCGATGGACGAGGACGAGCGGTCGGCGTTCCTCCGGGAGGAGCACACCTGCCGGGTGGCCACCGCGGGCGGGGACGGGCCGCACCTGACACCCCTGTGGTTCGTGTGGGACGGCGCCGCCCTGTGGTTGTGGTCGATCGTCAGGAGCCAGCGGTGGACCGACCTCGAACGCGACCCCAGGGCGGCCGTCCTGGTCGACGCGGGACGTGAGTACGGGGAACTGCGCGGGGTCGAGCTCAGGGGCAGGATCGAGAGGGTCGGCGACGTGCCCCGTACCCGGACGCCCGATCCGGACCTCGCCGAACCCGAGCGGCTCTACGCCCGCAAGTACTTCGGGACCGACGAGATGCCGGTCGACGGCCGCCACGCCTGGCTCCGGCTCGTGCCGGAGAAGGCCACCAGCTGGGACTTCCGCAAGATCTGAGGGCCGGGTGCGCACGGGGGCCCGCCCGAGGGGGCGGCACCCCCCGGCCCGGCGCCGCGACCGCACCACCGGGGCTGCCCGGAAGGGCGGGGGCTTCGTGTGCGCACGCCCTCGTGGCGGCCGACCTTCGCCCGTTTCATCATCATAAGAGCGAAATGCATTCTTTTTCGTGGCAGTGATGCCGAGGTTCTGTTCGTTCTCGCCCGGCAGCCCGAAAAGAGATTCCGGACTTCCGCTTGCGGTGGGGTGAGGGTGTCCGGGAAGATCGTCCCGGCGGTCCTCCGTGTCGTTGGCGGCCGAGGGGGTCGTCTCCGTGAAACGCACATGAAGTGAGAAAGGATGGTGGAATGAAGGCTTTTTCCGCCGTGTTCGCCATGGTCATGGGGAGCATGCTCCTGGGTGCCGCCCCCGCGCAGGCGGCGACCGGTGAGGTCGTGGTCTTCACGACCGAGTTCGAGGACCTCGTTCGCTACTCCGACCCCGCCCCGGGGAGCTGCGTCCGGCTTCCCGACACCGCACACGTCCTGGTCAACCTGACCGACGCGAACGTACGCCTGCACGCCGGCACGAGGTGCTTCGGCCCCGGGGTGACCGTGGCCCCGGACCGCGGGTGGCACGCCCCGCCGAGCGGCCTGTTCAGCTTCTCCGTGGCCTGAGCCCATAGGCCGACGAAAACGGGCAATGCTCCCCATTGGTGCACCCACCACTTTTCCCTCTTCTTCTTCCCGATTAAGGAATGGTGGGGCCCGGGTTTGGGGCACGGGCGGGTGTTTCCCGCTTTGACGCTTTTTCCGTGATGCTCCAAGGTGGGTTTCCGTTCGATGGTTCCGACCGCCCGGAAAGGCGCGGAACGATGGTGACGGCGAACGGAAAGGCGCGCTCCCTCCATGCTGCACACCCTCATCGTCGGCCTGGGCAGGTCAGGAAAAGGACTGCATCTGCCGTCGCTCGCCAAGGTGCGGGCGGCGGCCCCCGCCCTCTTCGCGCCGGGGCCGGTGATGGGCCACGACCCCCTCCGCCCGGGTGGGGACGGGGTCCTGGCGGTCGCCTCCCCGGAGGAGGCCGCCCGCCGCCGCCCGCCCAGGGACACCGTGGTCCACCTGTGCACACCGCCCCACCTGCGAGCGGGGCCGATGGAGTCGCTGGCCCGCCTGGGCTACCGCAGGATCATCGTGGAGAAGCCGCTGGCCCTGGACCTGGTCGAACTCGCGGCGATCGCCCGCCTGCGCCGCCGATGGGACCTGGACCTGAGCGTCGCCACCCCCTGGTCGGCCAGCACGTTGAGCAGGCGGTTGTCGGCGGCCCGGCGGTCCGGTGCCTTCGGCGCCCTCCGCGCGGTCACGGTGCTCCAGCACAAACCCCGGTTCACCAGGAGCCTGGAGTCGCCGGGGCACCCCACCGCGTTCGACATCGAGGTCCCCCACGCCCTGGCCGTGGTCGTGTCACTCGCCGGCGGAGCCGACGTGGCGGCGGCCGAACTGGAGGACATGGTCGTGGACGGGGCGCGCCTGCCCGGCCTGGGCGGCGCGCGCCTGGACCTCGTCCACCACACCGGTGTGCTCACCCGGATCGAGTCCGACCTGACCGCGCCGCTGCGCGAGCGGCGCATCGTGCTGGAGTTCGACGAGGTCGTCCTGACCGGCCACTACCCGTGCAGCGAGGCCGACCACACGGCCCAGCTGTCGGTCGCGGCACCGGGACGGGAGCCCACCCGGTCGGTCTTCCGCGACGACGCCTTCACCGCGTTCCTGCGCGCCTGCTACACCCGCTACTCCCGCCCCCGCCGCGCCCGGGGCGACCTGCCCGTCCACGTGGAGGCCGTCCGCCTGTTGGCCGAGGCCAAGACCCTCTGCTCCCCGCACACCGCCCCCCGGGAGGTCGACAGTGTCGTCGGCGCCTGAACCGCCCCGCCTGGCCGGGATCGGCGACGAGGCCGCCCCGGGACTGCCCGACCAGATCGCCGCGGTGCGCGAGCTCGGCTGGAACCTGCTGGAGGTGCGCACCCTGGACGGCGTGCCGGTCGCCGCGATGGGCGATGCCGACTTCGAGCGGGCCGCGGAGCGCATCCGCGCCGCCGGGATGGAGGTGGTCGCCGTCGCGGCCAAGATCGGCGACTGGTCCCGCCCCGCCACCGGGGACTTCTCCGCGGACCTGGCCGAACTCGACGTCCTGGCCCGGCGCTGCGCCGTCCTGGGCGCACGCATGGTGCGGATCATGTCCTACCCCTCCGGAGGGATGGCCGAGGCCGCGTGGGGGCGCCTGGTCCGCACGCGGGTGCGGGCGCTGGTCCACCGCGCCGAGGACGCCGGTCTGGTCCTGGTGCACGAGAACTGCGCCGGTTGGGCGGGGGAGGACGCCGACCGGGCCCTGGACCTGATCGCCCACGTCGACAGCCCGGCGCTGCGCGTGCTGTTCGACACCGGGAACGGGGTCGCCCACGGCTACGACGCGGTCGCGATGCTCCGCCCGCTCGCGGAGTACGTGGCCCACGTCCACGTCAAGGACGCCGTCGACACCCCCGGCGGCGACACCGCCTACGTGCTGCCCGGCCGGGGGCGGGCCGGGGTCGCCGGGTGCCTGCGGATCCTGGCCGACCGGGGCTATCGGGGAGCCCTGTCCATCGAGCCCCACCTGCACCTGCGCCCCCACCTGCGGGGGACCGGCGCCGACCCGGGCCGGGGCGACCCCGCCGCGTTCGTCGAGTACGGGCGGGCCCTGGAGGAGACGGTCAACCGGATCTGGCGCACGGAGGCGGTCCGATGACGCTCACCGCGGAGGAGCACTCCCTGCTGCTCCGGCTGATGGCCACGCCCACGGCCGGCCCCCTGGAGGTCGGCGCCGCCGGCCCGCCGCCCCGCCTGTGGGAGGCCCAGCGCGACTACGCCCGCGCAGCCGCGGGGACCGGGTTCCGGGTGGTCCGCCACGCCCCCGCCGACCCGGCCGACCTGGCGGGGCCCGGGGTGCCCGCGACGGTGCGCGCCGCCGCGGCGGCCGACCCCGGCTTCCTCGCCTGCCAGCCCAGCCTGGTCCTGCGGCTGGGGCCCGACACCGTGCCGCGCGAACGCACCGTGATGTTCAACGTGCACCTGGACACCGTCGCGGGCGGTCCCCCGGTCTCCTTCGACGGCGAGGTCTTCCGCGGACGCGGCGCCATCGACGCCAAGGGGCCGGCGGTGGCGCTCCTGGCCGGGGTGCGCGCCGCCCGTGAGCGCTCGCCGGGCCTCGGGCGCGACAGCGCGGTCGTCGTCCAGGCGGTCGCGGGCGAGGAGGGCGGGGCCATGGGGGTGCTGGGCACCCGGCCCCTGGTCGAACGCGGCCACACCGGACGGCTCAACGTGTTCTGCGAACCCACGTCGGGACGGTTCCTCACCCGCTCCACGGCGTCCATGACCGCACGGGTGTCGGTCCGCGGCGACGACGCCGTCGACGACCGGCCCCACAGCGGGCACAACGCCTCGGTCCTGCTGGGGTTCCTCGCGCAGAGCATGGGCCGCGCCCTGGACGGCCACGCCCGGAACGGGGCGGTGTGCGTGGCGGGGCTGCACACCGGGACTCTGCACAACCGGGTGTACGGCACCGGCGACCTGCTGTTCAACCTGTCCTACGCCGACGCCGGAGCGGGCAGGGCCTTGGAGGGGGCGGTGGACGACGCCTTCGACACCGCCCTCGCGGAGTTCGGCGCCGCCTTCGGCGGCACCGCCCTCTTCGCCCGGACCGCGACCGACGCGCGCCGCCTGACCCGCCTGGACTGGACCAAACGGGGCCTGCCGGTCCTCGACGACCGCGACCGGTGGGGGCACGACCTGGTGCGCCGGGCCGGGGCGTCCCCCTGGCCCGACGACGAACCCGCCTTCACCTGCGACGCCATCTGGATGGCGGGAGTCCCGGACACCTGCACGGTCGTGCTGGGGCCCGGGGACCTGGCCGCCGACGGCGCGCACGGCGACGACGAGCGCGCCCGCCTGGCCGACCTCGACGGGTTCGCCGACACGGTGGCCCGTCTGCTGACCGCCTTCACCCACGAGACCGACGGAGGATCGTGACCACCCTCTCCCCAGAGTCACCGCAAGCACCGGAACGGGCGACCGTGCCGGTCGACCACGACGCGCTGCTGGCCTTCCTCACGGAGGTCTTCGCGGGCCGGGGCCTGCCCCGCGGCCGGGCGGCCGAGGCCGCACGCGCCCTGAGCCACGGCGACCTCACCGGGATGGACTCCCACGGCGTCGCCAACCTGGCCGGGCTCTACCTGCCCCTGCTCGACGAGGGGCGGGCCGACCCCCGCGCCGAACCCCGCGTGGTGGCCGACCTGGGCGCGGCCGTGCTGCTCGACGCCCGGCGCGCGCTCGGCCTGTGGGCGGCGTCGGAGGCGATGGACCTCGCGGCGCGGCGGGCCGGACACCACGGGGTGGGACTGGTGTCGGTGCGCGGCGCCACCCACCTGGGCTGCGCCGGCTACCACGCGCTGCGCGCGGTCGACCACGGCATGATCGGCGTGGTCGCGAGCAACTGCGGACGCCAGCGCATCGCCCGGCCGCCGGGCGGCGCCGCGGCCCTGCTGGGGACCAACCCGCTCAGCGCGGCCGCCCCCGCCGGAGCGCACCCGCCGTTCCTGCTGGACATGAGCACCACGGCCGCGCCGACGGGCCGGGTCCGGCAGGCGGCGAGGGAGGGGCGCGCGCTGCCGGAGGGGGTGCTGTGCGACGACCACGGGACCCCGGTCACCGACCCGTCCGCGTTCGACGCGGGGAGCGCGCACCTGATGTGGCTCGGCGGCGAGGCCGGACGGTTCAAGGGGTTCGGCCTCGGACTGCTGGTGGAGGTGCTGTCCGCGGTGGTGTCCGGCGCCGGCCGGGGACCCGCACCCGAGGCCCTGGCCGGGGACGGCGGACCCTCCGGCCGTGACGACGACATCGGTTTCCTGATGCTCGCCATCGCCCCCGACGCGCTGAGGGAGGGGGCGGAGACCGATGCCGAGGAGCTGTTCGGGGTGGTGACGGCGTGTCCGCCGGTCGACTCCGGCGACCCGGTGCGCTACCCCGGCTGGCACGAGCACCGCACGGCGCGTAAGCGCCGTGCCCGGGGCGTGCCGTTGGCCGCGGGGCTGTACGCCGACCTCGTCGAGGTGGCCGAACGCGCGGGGATCCCCGCGCCGGCGGTCGCGGGGGAGGGACGATGAGCGGACCTCTGCGCGTGGGCGTGGTCGGCCTGGGGGTGATCTCCCGGTTCCACCTGGTGGCGCTGGCGGCGTCCCCGGACTGGGACCTGGCGGCCGTGTGCGACCTGGACCCGTCCAGGGTCGCCGGGCCGCCGCCGGGGGCGGCCGGGTACACCGACCACACGAGGATGCTGGCGGAGGCGGGCCTGGACGCGGTCGTGGTCACCGCCCCCAACGACGCGCACGCCCGGATCTGCGCGGACGCCCTCGTCGCCGGGGCCGCGGTGTGCGTCGAGAAGCCGCTGGCCCTGGACCTGGCGGAGGGGGAGGCCCTGGCCGCCCTGGCCCGGGAACGGGGGGTACCGTTGTCCACGGCCTTCCACCGCCGGTACAACTCCGAGTTCGCGGCGTTGCGGGAGCGGCTCGTCGGGCGCGAGGTGACCGAGGTGACCGTGCGCTACCTGGAGCGGATCGAGGAGCACGCGGGCGACGACACCTGGTACCTGGACCCGGAGCGCTGCGGCGGCGGGTGCGTGGCCGACAACGGGCCCAACGCCTTCGACCTGGTGGAGGCGCTGCTGGGCAGGGCCGAGGTGACCGGCGCCCGGGTCGGGTACGACTCCGAGGGCGTGGACCGGAGCGCGGACGTCGCGTTGACGGCCGGGGGAGCCCGGGCGCGGGTGCTGTTGGACTGGTCCCATCCGGGGGAGCGCAAGGACGTGGTCGTGCGCACCGCCGACGGGCGGGAGTGGACGGCCGACCTGCTGGCCGGCCGTCCGGCCTTCAAGGAGTCCCTGTGGCACGAGTACGAGGGCATCGCCGCGGAGTTCGCGCGGCGGGTGCGCGGGGGACGCGTCGAGGACGGGGCCGGGGTGTCCGCGCTGCGCCTGGTCGCGGACGCCTACCGTGCCGCGGAGCTCGGGGAGCGGGTGGCCCGGTGAACCCGCACGAGGACGGGGCCAAGCGCGACGTGGCCGCGACCCTGCTCAAGGTCCTGGTGCACCGCAGGACCGAGCGCGGCATGCGGTTGGAACCGTTCGCGAGCCGGTGCGTGCGGGCCGGCGAGGTCCACGAGCTGGTCGCCACCGACCACACCGAGACCGCGGGGGGAGCCCGGATCGACAGGGTGGGGTTCCTGGGCTTCGCCGAGATCACCGCGGCCGGTGTCGTGGACCGCGGCGACGAGGTGTGGATCGGCCCGCGCCGGGTGGGCGTGGTGCTGGGGTTCGACGCCTGCCACACGCCCAACCACTACAACGTGCTGATCCACGCCGATCCGGCTCCCACCGGGCGCGATCTGGGGCTGTGCCCGGAGGAACCCGTGGTGTTCCGCCAGGGGAATTCGCGCACCGTGGCCGAGCTTTTTTCCACACCATCCGCGACTAATGTCGAAAAATGTCCGAAATAAAATTCACGCAGCATCGATAATTTTCCTGGATTGGCTTTTCTGGGGTCCCTGGTTCGGTAATATTCGAATCGAGGGAGAGCGATTCTCGAATCGCATTTCAGTTCTCCTCTCCTTGGTATTGCTTTTGTTGTTCTCGATTTATTCACTTGAAGGAGAACGGATGACGACCGCCGTCAAGGCCAACGACCGCCTCGAAGAGCGTTTCCGTCTGTGGGACCACAACGGCAACGGCGTGATCGAGCGCTCGGACTTCGAGCAGGAGATCGAGGGCATCCTCTCCCGCTTCGGCGTCGACGCCTCGGCTCCCGGGGCCACCGGCCTCCGGGGCGCCTACCTGGGCCTGTTCGACCGTCTGGCGCAGGCCGCCGGCACCGAGCAGATGAGCAAGGAGGACTTCGTCCGGGCGGCCGAGAGCGAGATCGTCAGCAGGGGCGACGCCGGATTCTCCGAGGTCCTCCAGCCGACCATCCAGGCGATCATGGCCATCGCCGACACCGACGGCGACGGTGAGATCAACCCGAGCGAGCTCGAGCGGTGGTTCGCCGCCATCGGCCTGAGCACCGAGCAGGCCGGCGAGGCCTTCCGCGAGATCGACACCGACAACGACGGCTCCCTCACTGTCACCGAGCTCGTCGCCGCGGTGCGCGACTACCACCTCGGCAAGAACGACATCCCCCTCCTGGGCGTCTGATCCCCCCTGGATCCCGACCCCTTCCGGCCCGGCCGCGCCCACGGCGCGGCCGGGTTCCGGTCCCCCCTGTTATTCGTAGAACGGAAGACATGAAGTCGGCACTCTCCTCCCCGGCCACGGGAGAACGCGGCGGGGGCCGCTCGCGCATACCCTTCTTCGATCAGTCCGAGAGCTTCCGAAGACTATGGCCGGAGATCGAGGGGAACTGTGTCCGCGTCATGGGCGACGGTAAGTTCTCCCACGGCTCCATGGTGGCCGAATTCGAGCGGGAAATGGAGCGCTACACCGGCGCCCGCCACGTCGTCGGCGTCAATTCCGGGACCGACGCCCTCGTCCTGCTGCTGCGCGCCGCCGGCCTGCGCCCCGGAGACGAGGTGATCGTCCCCGCCTACACGTTCGTCGCCACCGCCACCGCCGTCGTGCACGCCGGCGGCGTTCCGGTCTTCGCCGACATCGAGGACCACGGGTACGGCGTCTCCCCGGACGCGGTCGCGGACGCCGTCACCGCGCGCACCCGCATGGTCATGCCGGTCCACCTCTTCGACCGGCTCGCCGACATGGAGGGCGTGGGCCGCGTCGCCCGCGCGCACGGGCTGACCGTGGTCGAGGACAGCGCCGAGGCCATCGGCATGCGCCTGCACGGCACGCACGCAGGCCTGCTCGGCGCGGGCGGCGTGCTCTCCTTCTTCCCCGCCAAGACCCTGGGGGCGGTGGGCGACGCCGGGGCCCTGCTCACCGACGACGACGCCATCGCCGAGACCGCGCGGATGCTGCGGCACCACGGGCGCTCCGGTCACACCCTGGCGGCGTTCCCCGGCATCTCCAACCCGACGGTCGTCACCGGTGGCAACAGCAAGATGGACGACCTCCAGGCCGCCGTCCTGCTGGCCAAGCTGACCCGGCTCGACGCCGACATCCGGCGCCGCACCGTGCTGTCGCGCCGCTACGACGACCGTCTGCGCGGCCTGCCCGGTGTGCGCGCCGTCCCCGGCGACGCGGCCACCCGGTCCGGCGAGGAACGCGTGGTCTACGTCCACCTCGTCGAGGTGGACGACCGCGACGGCCTCGTCGCCCACCTCGACGCCGCCGGTATCGGCACCGAGGTCTACTACCCGCGCCCCCTGCACCTGCAGCCGTGCTTCGCCCACCTGGGGTACCGGCCGGGCGCCCTGCCCCGGGCCGAGGCCGTGTGCCGGTCGGCCGTGGCGCTGCCGCTGTACGCCGACCTGTCCGAGGAGCGGGTCGACCGCGTCTGCGACGAGGTCGAACGCTTCCTGACCGGGGGGTCCCGATGACCGTGACCACCGAACGGGCCATCCCGTTCTTCCCGCCCGACCTCTTCGACACCGACCGGGAGGCCCTCCTCGCCGCCCTGTACGAGGTCGGCACGGATCCCGAGCAGAAGTTCATCCTCGGACGGCGCACCGCCCGGTTCGAGGACGCCCTGCGCACCTCCCTGGGCGCGGACCACGTCGTCGCCTGCTCCAGCGGGACCTCCGCGCTCACCCTGGTCCTGGCCGCCATGGACGTCGGTCCCGGCGACGAGGTGATCGTCCCGGCCTTCGGCTGCGCCCCCCTGGCGAGCACCGTCCTGGCGCGGGGCGCGACCCCGGTGTTCGCCGACACCGACCCGGTGACGCTGACGATGGACCCCGACCACGCCGAGCGCCTGGTCACCGACAGGACCCGGGCCCTGATGCCCGCGCACATGTTCTCCGTCATGGCCGACATGCCGCGCCTGCGCGACCTGGCCACCAGGGCGGGGGTGCGGCTCGTCGAGGACTCGGCCCTGGCCCAGGGCGGCACGCTCCGGGGACGCCCCGCCGGGCTGTGGGGCGACGCCGGGGTGTACTCCTTCGTCCAGGTCAAGGTCTTCGGCATGCCCGGTGAGGGCGGTGTGGCGCTGTCCGGCGACGCCGAGCTCGCCGACCGGCTGCGGATGCTGCGCAACCACGGCCAGGACGGTCGCCACCGGTTCCTGCACCACCGCATCGGCCACAACAGCCGGTTCGACGAGGTGATGGCCGCCTTCCAGCTGCACCGCATGGCGGGGCTGGAGGAGCGCGTCGCCCGCCGCACCGCGATCTGCTCGCACTACTCCTCGCACCTCGCCGACCTGGCCGGATGCGGAGTCGTCGCGCCCCCCGTGGGCGGGGACGGGCGCTTCCCCTACGTCTACACGCTGCTGTGCGAGGACCGCGACGGGCTGCGCGACCACCTGGCCGCCTCAGGGGTCGACACCCACGTCTACTACCCCCGCGTCCTGCCCGAGCAGCCGGCCTTCGCCCCGTACGCGAACCGCGGCGGGGAGTGGCCCCGGGCCCGCGACGCGGCGCGCCGCAACATCTCGCTGCCCCTGTACCCGCACCTGACCGACGAACGCGTCGAGCACGTGATCGCCGCCGTGCGCGCGTTCGCCCACGGGAGGAACCGATGACCGACCACATGACCGTGCCGCCCGCGGCGTCCGCCCCGCCCGCCGCACCGAGGCCCACCCCGGGCGCCTACGCCCGGCTGGCCAAACTCGACATCGTCGACTACTACATCGGCCTGCCGCTGGTGTTCGCCATGGCGCTGCCCCTGCTGGGGGCGCGCGCCGACACCGTCGGATTCCTGCTGCTCGTCCTGGTCGCCGAGGTGGCGGTGGTGGCCGCCATGGTCTCCTTCGACGACGTCACCGGGTACCGGGACGGCTCCGACGCCGCCAACTACGGCTCCGACGCCGCCCGACGCCGACTGGCCCGCAAACCCCTGGTCCACGGGACCCTCACCGAACCCCAGGCGCTGCGCTTCGGCCGGGCGGCGACCGCCACGAGCGTCGTCCTGTGGACACTGGTGGTGGCGCTCGCCCCGAACCGGCCCCTGTGGGCCGTCGCCGGGGCGGCCCTGTGCCTGGTCGCGTCGGTCCAGTACTCCTGGGGCCTGAAGATCAGCTACCGGGGCTTCCAGGAGATCTTCCTCGTCGGCCTGGGCGTGGGGTGGGTCCTGGTCCCCTACGGGCTGCTCGTCGGGAACGTCGACGGCTTCGTGATCGTCCAGGCGCTGGTGTTCGGCGGCGGCCCCATGATCTTCGGCCTGTACTCCAACACCAACGACGCCGCCGGGGACCGGGCCGCCGGCCGCATCACCGTCGCCGCGAAGGTCTCGCCGCGCGCCAACAAGGTCTTCATCATCGCGCTGACCGCACTGGAGACCCTGCTGGTCACCGGCTCGCACCTGCTCGGCATCGCCCCCTGGTGGTTCACCGTCGCCCTGCTGCCCGTCATCGCCCTCCGGGTGGCGCAGCTCTTCATCGGGTTCGTCCTCGGCGACATCCTGCGCGCGCGCCGCATGGCCATCCACACCCACCGGGTCACGGTCGTGCTCCTCATCGGAGCCAACCTGGTCGCCGCGTTCCTGCCGGGCGTCCTGTGAGCACGCCGCTCGACGTGGCGGTGGTGGGCGCCGGCCCCGCCGGACTCGCCACCGCGCACCTCCTGGCCACCGCGGGGCGCACGGTACGGGTGCTGGAGGCCGCCGACGCCGTGGGAGGGAGGATGCGCACCCTGCGCACCGACGGCCACCTGGTCGACACCGGCGCCGAGATGATCCCGTCGGCCGACGCCTACCCGGCGACATGGCGGCTCGTGCGCGCCATCGGCCTGGACACCGACCCCGAGGCGATCCCGCTGGTGCGCGACGCCCTGTCGGTGTGGTGGGGCGGGCGTGCCCGTCCCCACGCCGGACGCCCCCTGGGGCTGCTCACCGGTATGGGACTGTCGGCGCGGGCGCGCCTGGACCTGGCCCGCCTGCTGCGGCGCCTGGACCGGGCCGGGCTGGACCCCGCACACCCCGAGCGGGCCGGGCTGGGGGAGGCGACCGTCGCCGACCTCCTGAGCCGGTACCACCCGCAGGTGGGCGAACGCCTCCTGGGCCCGCTGGCCTCCGGGTTCTTCGGCTGGCCGCCCGAGCGGGCCGCAGCCGCCCCCTTCGCCGCACACCTGGCCGCCTCCGGCAGCACCGCCACCTGGCGCACCTATCGGGACGGGATGGACACCCTGCCCCGGGCGCTGGCCGCCCGGCTCGACGTGCGCACCGACCACCCGGTGACGGGGGTGGTGACCGGACCGGACGGAGTGCGCCTGGACTCGCCCCGGGGGCCGGTGACCGCACGCACGGTCGTCCTGGCCGTGCCCGCCCCCGTCGCCCTGCGCCTCCACCCCGGAGCGCCCCCGGCCGAACGGGAGTACCTGGAGGCCTGCGGGTACGCGCCCATGCTCCGGGTGTCCCTGCTGCTGGACGCGCCGATGTCCCCGCGAGGGGCGCGCCGCGGCTTCGCCGTCATGGTGCCCGACGACCCCCTGCTCGCCGTGGTCACCGCGGACCACGCCAAACACCCGGGCCGGGCGCCCCGGGGACGCGGCCTGGTCTCCCTGGTCGCCTCCCCGGCGGCGGCACGCGACCTGGCCGACGCCCCGGACGACGAGGTGGGACGGCGCCTCGCGGAACGCGCCGAGCGACTCCTGCCAGGAGTGGCGGCGCGCGTGAGGCGCACGATCGTGCACCGCTTCCGGTACGGCCTGCCCCTGCCCGAGACCCGGGCGCTGGCCGCACGCCCCGCCTTCGTCGACCGCCCCCTGGCCGCCGTCGACTACGCCGGCGACTGGACCTCGCTGCGCCCGTGCAGCGAGGGGGCGGTGGCATCGGCCTTCACGGCCGCCGACCGTATGTCGGCCAGGCTCACCACGACCCGCGAAACGATCCCGACCGAGGCACGATGACACCGCTGAGCAAACCCATCCACCTGGGCACCCTCTTCGACGACCTGGCCGCACGCGGCTCCGCCACCGCCGTACGGCTGAGCAGGCCCCTGGACATCGCCCCGGGGGCCGGGGTCGAACTCGACGTGCCGGCCGTCGCCGACCTGGTGCGCCGGGTCTCGGGGTGGTTCGCCGAGGCGGGGGTGCGGCCGGGTGACCGCGTCGCCGTCGTCAAGCGCAACCACTGGGACTACGTGCTGCTGTCGTGCGCCGCCGCCCGCCTGGGCGCCGTGCCCGCGTCGCTGTCGGCGCACCTGGCCCCCGACACCCTCGGGATCCTCCTGCGCAGGCTGGACCCGGCGCTGCTGGTCACCGACACCGACCTGCTCGCCACCGCCCGGGCGGCGGGGAGCGACCCCTCCGTCCACGCCGCCCGCACCCTGGTGGTGGACGGCACGGCGGAGCGCGCCCTCTCCCTGGACGACGTGCGGGGCGGGACCGCGCCGCCGGCGCACCGCCCGCACCTGGACGCCCCGCTGGCGATCATGCACACCTCCGGGACCACCGGTGTGCCGAAACTGGCAGTGCACTCCACCCGCACCATCCTGCGCAGGCTCGCGGGGTTCGAATCGCACCGGTGGCCGGTCCTGGGCAGCCGGCGCGACGACACCGTCGCCTCCTCGATGTCCTACGCGCACGGCCGGGCGCTGGCCTGGACGGCGGGGGTCCTGTGGATGTTCCCGGAGGCGATCTCGCTGATCACCTCGCCCGACTGGGAGGAGGCCGGACCCGCGCTGCGCCGGCACCGCCCCACCACCCTGGAGGCCCAGCCCTCCACCCTGGTGCGCTGGCAGCGGCACGTCGACCAGGAGGGGGACGTCTTCGGGCGGGTGCGGTTGTTCGTCAGCACCTTCGACGCCGTGCACCCGTCCACCGTCCGCACCTTCCTCAACGCCGGGCGGCGGCGCTCACCGGTGTGGATGCAGGGGTGGGGACAGAGCGAGACGGGGCCGCTGACCTTCCGGTTCCTCACCCGCCGGTCGTTGGCCCGGAGGCAGTGGGTCGACCCCACCACCCGCGACCTGGGGCGCCCGATCCCGGGCCGGACCCGGTTGCGCGCCGTCGACCCCGGCACCCTGCGCCCCGTACCGGCAGGCACGCCCGGCCTGTTGTTCTGCCGCACCGACGCACTGTGCCTGGGCTACGTCGGCGAGGAGGGACGCTGGCGGTCCAAGCTCGTGGGCCAGTGGTGGGCCACCGGGGACATCGGGTCCATCGACCGCACCGGAGCGGTCCGCCTCGTGGACCGGGCGGTGGACGCCCTGGCCGACGGCGGCTGCCTGGAGATCGAGGACGTCGTCGACGAACGGCTTCCCCAGGTACTGGAGTGCGTCGTGCTGGGGGTCGCCGACGGTCCGCCCGTCCCGGTCGTGGCCACGGTGGACGGCACGCTCGCCCCCGGAGTCTGGAAGGAGGCGGTCCTCGACCTGCCGACGATGGCCGAGCCGACCGTCCTCACCTGGGACGACCTGCCTCGCACCGGTACCGGGAAGGTCCGCCGGGGCGTGCTCCGGGAGAACCTCGGGCTGGGCCCCGACACCCCGGGGAAGGGGCGGTGGACGTGACCGCGACGGCGGTCGCGGCCCCTCCCCTGGCGGGGACCGCTGTCCGGGCCGTGGGCGACACGGTGCCGGTGCGTGTCGCGGCGGCCCGCCTGCGGGCACTGGGGTGCGAGGTCGACCGGGCCCCCGGGAAGGCTGGCGCGCTCGCCGGGCGGATCGACCTGGTCTCCGGTCCGGGGCGGGGCCGGGCCGGGTGCGACATCGCGTGGTCGCCGTCCTCGGCGGCCCTGAGCGGCGAACGCGACGTCCAGGCCGCGTGCGGCCTGGCCCACCTGCACGGGCTGGCCCGGGGAGGTCCCCGGTTCCTGCCCGTCGACCATGCCTCGGTGTGCGCGGGGGTGCTGGCCGCCCAGGCGGTGTCGGTGGCCGTGCTCACCGAGGCGCGCGGGGGACCGGCGCTGCGGGCGTCCGTCTCGGTGGCCGGCGCCGCCCTCCTGGCGGTGGCCCCGTACGTCGCCGACGCCACCGCGGCGCGGGGGACGCCGTCCGTCACGGGCGAGGGGGAGCCGCCGCCGTTCCGCTCCGCCGACGGGGTCCGCTTCGAGATCGAGACCCTCGACCCCGAGGCGTGGCTGCGGTTCTGGGAGGCCCTGGGCGCGCCCCCGAAGGCGATCGCCACCGGGTGGGCGCCCTTCCAGCGCCGCTTCGCCACCGCCGTGTGCCCCCTGCCCGCCGCACTGTTCGCGACCCTCGCCGCACTGCCGCTCGCCGCCGTCCGCGACACGGCCCGGGGATGCGGGGTGGGCGTGGTCCCCCTGCGCCCGGTCCCGGCCGCGGAGGAGGACCCCGTGTCGCCGTGGCGGCTGCGCGGCACCGCGGAGGGGCTGGGCCCCGACCTGCCGCCGTGGTCGGCCGCCGGTGCGGGGCCGCTGGCCGGGCTGCGGGTGGTGGAGGCCACCAACCGCGTCCAGGGCCCCCTGGCGGGCCTGCTGCTGACCCTGCTCGGCGCGGACACCGTACGCGTCGAACCGCCGGGCGGCGACCCCATGCGCGGTGTCCCGCCCCTGGCCGGAGACCTCTCGGCCCGATTCGCGGCGCTGAACCGGGGCAAGGGCGCGGTCCGCCTCGACCTCAAGACCGCCGGGGGCCGCCGCGCGGCGGCGGACCTGGCGGCCTCCGGCCACGTCCTGCTCTACAACTGGCCGCCCGGCCGTGCCGAGCGGTTCGGCCTGGGGGCCGACGACCTCGCGGCCCGCGCCCCGGGCCTGGTGCACGTCCACGCCGACGGGTGGGCCGACGAGGACCCCGGCCCCGGGATCCCCGCCACCGACTTCCTCGTCCAGGCCCACGGCGGGATCGCCGACCTGGTCGCCGACGGCGCCACGGCCCCCGCCCCGTCCCTGGTCACCCTGACCGACGTGCTCGGCGGGATCATCGCGGCCGAGGCGGCGCTGGCCGGCCTGCTGCTGCGCGCCCGCACCGGGGCCGGTGCGACGGCGCGGACCGCGCTGGTCGACGCCGCCCGCCTGCTGCGCCGGGTCGGGCGCGGCACCGCCCACCTGCCCCGCGCCGGGACGCCACCGGTCGCCGACCCGCTCGCGGTGGCCGCCGCCTTCCCGGAGTCCTTCACGACGGTCCACGGGGTCTCCCTCCCCCGTGCGCCGTGGACGTTCGCCCCCCTGGACGGGGAGGGCCGGTGACGACCTGGACCTCCGCCGCCGGCCTGGTGCTGACCGATCTCGTCCCCGCCGCGCTGCGCGCCCGGTGGGTCGGGGAGGGGCTGTGCCCCGGCCTGGACATGTACTCCCTGTTCCTCGCACGGGTGGGCGAGGATCCCGCGCGGGAGGCGGTCGTGGACGGGCGAGGGACCCTGGACCGCGCCGGACTGGCCGCCCGGGTGCGGCGGGCCGCCGCGGCCCTCGCCCACCACGGGGCCGGCGCACGCGACGTCATCGGGGTGCTGCTGCCCGACGGCAGGGACGCGATCGCGGTCGAACTCGCGATCGCCGCCCTCGGAGCGGTCGCCCTGCCGATCCCGTACGGGCGCTCCCGCGCCGACGTGCTCTCCCTGCTGCACCGGTCCCGTGCCGCGCTCGTGGTCACCGACCCCGCCCGCGAGGGCGACCCGCGGGGCACACCGGTCTGGTGCGCGGACGGCGGTGCGCTGGACACCGACGGCCCCTTCGCGGGGGCGTCCCCGCCCGGAGGAGCACGTCCCGACCCCGAGTCGCCCGCCCGCATCCTCGTCTCCTCGGGGTCGGAGGGCGAACCGACCATGGTCGCGTACTCGCACAACGCCATGGCCGGGGGGCGGGGCAACTACGCGCGTGCCCTGCTCGGCGGCGGCCCCGTCCGCGCCCTGATCCCGGTCCCCCTGGCCTCCTCCTTCGGATCGCTGGGCATCGTGTCCCTGGTCCGGCTCGGAGCGGCCCTCGTCGTCCCCGGGCGCTTCGACCCCGTGGCCGTGCTGCGCTCCGTCGAACGCGACCGGCCCACCCACCTGATCGGCGTGCCCACCATGCTGCGGCGCACCGCCCTGGTCGAGGAGACGGCCGACACCGGGTCGCTGCGGGCGCTCGTGTCCAGCGGGGCGCCCCTGCACCGCGACGTGCGCGACCTGTGCGAACGGCGCTTCGGCCGACCCGTGGTCAACGTCTACGGCTCCACCGACGGGGTCAACTGCCACACCGCGCACGACCCCGGAGCCTGGGTGCCCGGCATGGCCGGACGCCCCGACCCGGCCGTCGCCGAGATCAGGGTGTGCGCCCCCCGGGGACGGGCGCTGCCGACGGGGGAGGTCGGTGAGATCCGTGCGCGGGGACCGATGACGCCCCTGTGCCACGTGGCCGCACCCGAACTCGACGCCGAACGGCGCGACCCCGGCGGCTGGGTGCGCACCGGCGACGCCGGCCGGCTGGACGACGACGGGACCCTGTGGGTCGTGGACCGGCTGCGCCGCACGGTGATCCGGGGCGGGGTCACCCTCTTCCCCGCGGAGGTGGAGCGCGCCCTGGCCGCCCACCCCGCACTGGGCGAGGCGCAGTGCGTCCCCGTGCCCGACCCCGACCTGGGAGAGCGCATGTGCGCCTGCGTCTGCCCCCTGCCGGGGGTGGACCCGCCCACCTCCCGCGAACTGATCGCGCACCTGCGCGACGGCCACGGCGTGGACGTCCGCGCCCTGCCCGAACACGTGCTGTTCCTTCCCGCGCTGCCGCTCGGCCCGACCGGGAAGGTGTGCACCGCCACCCTGACCCGGCTGGCGGCCGGGGCGGTCCGCGACCGACCGACCGTACTCCCAGGAGGCCCACGATGACGGACACCGCCACCGCCGGACCCGGCTACGTCTTCGACAACCACAACGAGAACGCCCACGACCAGCACCGGTTCCTGTCCGCCGCCTACGACCCGCTGACCACCGGCCGGCTGGCCGAGACCGGCGTCGGCCCCGGGTGGCGCTGCCTGGAGGTGGGCGCCGGCGGCGGAGGCGTCGCCCACTGGCTGGCGGCGCGGGTCGCCCCCGGCGGAGGGGTGGTCGCCACCGACGTCAAACCCGACCACATCACCCCGGCCGAAGGACTGGAGGTGTGGCGGCACGACGTCACCCGCGACCCCCTGCCGGAGGCCGCCTTCGACCTGATCCACTCGCGGCTGGTCCTGTTGCACCTGCCCGAGCGGATCGAGGTCCTGGACCGCCTGGTGCGCGCCCTCAAACCGGGCGGCGTGCTGCAGCTGGACGAGTTCGACATCACCTACGGGCCCTCCCTGCTCATGCCCGACCCCGGGGCCCGGGACCTGTACGAGGAGTTCCTGGAAGCGAAGATCCGGCTGATGACCCGGGCCGGGGCCGACCCCGCGTGGGGGAGGGGCGCCGCAGAGGCGATGCGCCGGGCCGGGTTGGTCGACGTCGATCCCCGCCCGCACGTGGAACTGTGGGACGCCGACTCCCCGGGGGTCCACCTGATCCGCCACCACACCCTGCACCTGCGCGACGCCTTCGTGCGCGAGGGGATGACGGACGAGGGGCTGGCGCGGGTGCGGGGGCTGCTGGACGATCCCTCGTTCCGCGCCTGCTCGTGCGTGATCTACTCCGTGCAGGGCCGTCGTCCCGCCTGACCCCGCATCCCGGGAGCGGCGCCCGCCGCTCCCGGAACGGCCGGTCCTCGTGCGCGCACCCCGTCGGGCGGGGGCGTCAGCGCCCCGCCCGCGGTCGGGCCCCGTGTGTTCGGCCCGGTCAGCGCACCGGTGGTGCCATGCCGGTGCCCACGCCCAGGCGGTTGTAGAGGTTGACGAGGCCGACGGCGGTGATGAGCGCGACCATCTCCTGCTCGGACAGGTGTGCGGAGGCGCGCGCGTAGACCTCGTCGGGGAGGCCGTTCCCGCCGACGAGGGTCAGGGCGTCGACGAGTTCCAGCACGGCGCGCTCGGCCTCGGTGAAGTGGGCGCCCGCCTCCCGCCACGCCGCGACGAGGGCCGCGCGCTGCGGGGACATCCCGGAGGCGAGGGCCTCGTGGTGGTGCATGTCGACGCAGAACGCGCAGCCGTTGAGGATCGAGGCGCGGAGCTTGACGAGGGTGTGGAGGTCGTCGTCGAGGGCGGCGTCCACGACCGTGCCGAGCCGGGCCAGCGCGCTGTACGCCTCTGGCAGGTGCTGGGCCACCTGCGCGCGGGTCGTGCCCATGGGAAACGTCCTCTCCGTGGTGCGTCCGGACGCGGGGCGTCCGTCGAGCACACGGAAAGTACCAAGCGCGCGAGCGCGGCGACGTGGGTTTCCGAATGGTCGCGCTTGTGGTGGTCGGACCTGTTCCGTTCTGCGGCTCGGGGCTCCCACCTGCGCCGACGCGGGGTGGTGTGCGACGCCGCACCCCGTCCCTGTGGCGGCCCTCACACGGGGGCGGCCGGACCGGGAGGCCGGTCCGCGCCGACCGGTGGACGGCCGCCGGACGCGGTCGGGGCGTGTGCCGGATCCCTCCGGAACACGCCCCGACGGTGCGGCACGGCGTGCGGCACGGGACCCGGCCCCGTGTGCCCCGCCGTTCCCGCGGCCCGACCTCCGGAACCGGTGTGGGGGTTCCGGCGGGGACGCCCCCGCCCGCGGCGGCCCCGCCCCCTACCGGGCGGCGCCTCCAGGGCGGTGCGCCGCGATCGGGTTCTCCAGCGTGCCGGCCAGCTGGAGCGCCCCGGCGGGGTCCTCCAGGTCCACCATCTGGCGGTTGTCGCGCAGCTGGAGCCGGTTGAGGCAGGACAGCGCGAACCGGTCCGAGAACAGGTCGTAGCGCTCGAAGCGCCCGGCCAGGTGCGGTGCCGACGCCTGGTAGTCGGCGACGCACTCCGCCACCGTCCGCCAGAAGTCCTCCTCCGCCAGGGTGCCCTCGTCGGCGAGGATGCCGTTGAGAAACCGCAGGAAGCAGTCGAAGACGTCGGTGAACAGCGACAGCAGCTTCATGTCCTCGGGCACCTCGGCGCGGATGCGCTCCACCGCCTCGGGCAGCTCCACGTCCGCGCCCATCACCGCGATCTCCTCGGCGATGTCCTTCATCAGCACCCGTTGGGGCACCCCGTCGCGCAGGACAAGGATGACGTTCTCCCCGTGCGGCATGAACACCAGGTCGTGCGCGTAGAACGCGTGCAGCAGCGGGACCAGGTAGGCGTCCAGGTAGCGGCGCAGCCATACGGCCGGCGGCAGGCCCGACTCGGCGATGAGCGCCCCCGTCAGGGAGCCGCCGTCGGCGTCGGTGTGCAGCAGCGACGCCATCGTCGCGAGCCGTTCACCCGGGCCGAGCCTCGGTACCGGGCTCTCGCGCCACAGCCCGGCGATCATCTTCAGGTAGGGCGAGCCCTTGGCGGCGGCCCGTGCGTAGTGCGAGGTGCGGTAGCCCACCGCGGCGCGCTCGCGCAGCACCTCGACCCCCGTGCCGCGCAGGACCGGGTCGCCCTCGACCAGTCCGACCAGCCAGTCGTTGATCGCCGGGGTGGCCTCCATGTACTCCGCGGACAGCCCGCGCAGGAACCCCATGTTCAGCACCGACAGGGCCGTCTTGACGTAGTGCCGCTCCGGGGCGGAGGTGTTGAAGAAGGTGCGGATGGACTGCTGGGCCCGGTACTCGTCCGGACCGTACCCCAGGCACACCAGGTCGCGGCGGGCCACGTCGGCGGCGAAGGTCACCGCCAGCCTGTTCCACCACTGCCACGGGTGGACGGGGATCAGGTGGTAGTCGTCCGGGTCGAGGCCCTGGCCGGTCAGTTCCGCGCGGAAGGCGGCCAGGACGCCGTCACCCAGCTCCGACCGGAGGAAGGACGCGGGGTCGGTGTCGGCGGAGTGCGAGAAGGCGGTGCGCGAGCGGCGCGCGGCCACCCACACCAGCCGTACCGGGGCCGAGGCCTCGGGTGCGTAGGCCAGGTACTCGTCCGCCCCGAAGCCCAGGCGGCCGTTGTTGGCGACGAAGCAGGGATGTCCCTCGGTCATCCCCGCCTCGATCTCCTGGAACCCGGAGCGCGCCAGCTCGGCGGCGCCGGTCCGGCCCTTCGCCATACGGAAGGTACTGCTGGCCAGGGTGCTGGTGATCTCCTCCAGGTAGACCGGCAGGACCTCCTCGCCCAGGCCGAGGGTGTCGCGCAGGTCCAGCACCAGCTCCAGCGCGTCCGGTTTCGCTGGAGTGCCGTCGCCGTCCAGGCGCACGATGCTGTCGGCGTCGACCTTCCAGTGGTCCAGGGCCATGACGCGCGCCGTGAACCGGTAGGCGTTCCCGTTGTCGGTGCGGACGGTGTACGTGCCGTCCGCGCCGGGTTCGGGGGTGAGCAGTCGTTCGTGGGAGAACTCGGCCAGGGCCTTGCGGACGAGCAGCCGGTTGGCCCGGTCCCACAGGTCGGGGTCCAGGTGGGCGGAGGCCCCGCGCGGGTCGTCCGGGACGCCGGTCGCCCGGGGGAGCGACCGGTGTCCCGCGGCGGGGGCCCCGGAGTGTCCGTCCTCCGGGACGGGAGCCCCGGTGTCCTGCCCTCCTGCGAAGGTCTTCCCTGGGTGGCTGACGGTCATCGGTCGACTCCTCTCGTGGGCGCGGCCGCCGCGAGGGCGGAGCGGAACTGGTCGCGGGTGCAGGTGCTCAGGTAGGCGTCCTTGCGGCTCTCGCCCAGGGTGACGGTGGACTCGATCCGGAAGCCCACCGCCTCGTTGAGCGCGTGGACGGGGTGGTTGCGCACGTCCGGTTCGACGACGACGCGCTCGGTGGCGGAGGCGGCGAAGGCCAGCTCCATCACCGTGGTGATGACGGCCCGGGTGAACCCGTGCACCGGGCTGTCGGTCGGCGCCACCAGGAAGTGCATCCCGGTGTCCCCGGGCAGCACGTCGTAGTGGGGGGCCAGTTCGCTGTGGCCGGGGGAGTAGAGCTCGGCCAGGAAGCGGGGCCCGCCCTCCCACGTGCCGATGTAGGCCTGTTCGTGCTCGGAGTCGTGCACGGCCCGGAACTGGCGGGCCACGTCCTCCTCGCTCGCCTCGGTCATCAGCCAGTAGCGGGCCCGGGGCTCGGTCAGCCAGCTGTGCAGGAGCGGGATGTCGGCGTCCGGGTCGACGGGGCGGACGGCGAACGCGCCCAGTCCGGGGTCGACCCTGGTCAGACCGCCCGGGAGCCGGGCGGTCTGTGCGGACCGGCTCATCGGTTGGTCACCTCCAGCGCCTCGTCCCCCACCGGTGCGGACCCGGAGTCCGGGGAGCCGGGGGCCTGTGGAGCGGGTGCGCCGAACTCCTGGAAGGCGATCGAGCGCTCCACGGCGTAGGGCTCGCGGCCCAGCATCGCGCGCAGGATGTAGGAGTTGCGGTAGGCGCCCATGCCCAGGTCGGGGGAGACGAAGCCGTGGGTGTGCAGTTCGGCGTTCTGCACGAACACCGATCCCGGCGGCGCCTGCGCGCCCGGCCCGTCCACGGCCTCCCCGGCGGCGGCGTGCGCGTCGGCGTCCACCCGGTAGTCGCGGCGCACCCGGAAGCGACCGGCGGCGTCCCAGGCGAGGCGGTCGGAGACCGGCGCCAGGAAGTCCGGCCGCCGGTACCGGTAACCGGTGGCCAGGACCAGGCCCTGCGTGTCCAGGGTGAAGTCGCGCTCCTGGTCGGTGTTGCGCAGCTCCAGGCGGTATCCGCCCGGGTCCGGATCGTGCCCGGCCCCGGTGACCTCGGTGTTGGTCAGCAGCCGCACGGGCGGCGGGCCCAGCCTGCTCTTGACGTAGAGCAGGTCGTAGATCGCGTTGATCACGTCGGTGTCGATGCCCTTGTACAGGTTCTTCTGCGAGGTCACCAGACGGTCCCGGGTGTCGTCCGGGAGGGAGTGGAAGTGGTCGGCGTACTCCGGGGAGGTCATCTCCAGGGTGAGCTTGGTGTACTCCAGCGGGAAGAAGCGCGGCGAGCGGGTGACCCAGTTGAGCTGGTAGCCGTGGCCGTCCACGTCCTGGAGCAGGTCGTGGAAGATCTCCGCGGCGCTCTGCCCGCTGCCGACCACCGTGATGCTCCGCTTGGACTGGAGGTTCTCCTTCGCGTACAGGTAGTCCGAGCTGTGCACGGCGTCCCCGCCCAGGTCCCGGCAGGGCGCGGGGACGTACGGCGGGGTGCCCGTGCCGAGCACCAGGCGGCGGGCGCGGTGCAGGTGCCGCTCGCCGGTCGCGGTGTCCGTGCTGTGCAGCAGGTAGACGGCCCGTTCCGGGTCGTACTCGACGGTGTCGATCCGCCGGCCGAAGAGGACCGCGTCGCCCAGCTTCCGGGCCGCCCAGCGGCAGTAGTCGTTGTACTCGGCGCGCAGGGGGTAGAAGCGCTCACGGATGTAGAACGGGTACAGCCGCCCGGACTCCTTCAGGTAGTTGAGGAAGGAGTACGGCGAGGTGGGGTCGGCCAGGGTGACCAGGTCCGACATGAACGGGGTCTGGAGCTCCGCGTCCTCCAGCAGCATGCCGCTGTGCCAGTCGAACTCCGGCTTCTGGTCCAGGAAGAGGCCGTCCAGGCCGGGGATGGGAGCGCTCAGGCAGGCCAGACCCAGGTTGAAGGGCCCGATGCCGATGGCGGCGAAGTCGTGGATCCGCTCGCCGTCGGGGGTGCGGGGGTGGTGGTCGCCGGTCAACGGTTCCTCCCTGACTCGTTCGCGGGGGTGGGCGGGGTGCCGGCCGTCCCGGCGGCGGGGGCGCCCGGTGCGGGGGCGGTGGACGCGCCGTGCTCCGCGGCGTAGCGCTCGGCGTGCCCGGCGAGCAGGTCCAGCACCTCCGCGATGTCCTCCCGCGTGCTCCGGGGGTTGAGCAGGGTGAGCTTCAGGTACGGGCGGCCGTCGACGGTGGTGCGGGCCGCGACGGCGCGGCCGGAGGCCAGCAGGGCCTCCCGGGCGTACCGGTTGGCGCCGTCGGCGATCTCCTCCGCGACTCCGGGCAGGGCGCACCGGAACACCAGGGTGCTGAGGGCGGGCCGGGTGACCACCGTGAACCGGGGGTCGGCGTCCAGCAGCGACCACCCGACGGCTGCCAGCTCCAGCACGCTGTCGAAGAGGGAGCCCACCCCGTCCGCGCCCATCGTCCGCAGGGTCAGCCAGAGCTTGAGCGCGTCGAAGCGGCGCGTGGTCTGCAGGCTCTTGTCCACCTGGTTGGGGGCCAGGACCGGGGTGCTGCCGTCGGAGCGGGAGTTGAGGTAGTCGGCGTGATAGGTGACGTGGCGCAGGGAGCGCCCCTCGCGCACGACCACGGCGCTGGAGCTCACCGGCTGGAAGAAGGACTTGTGGAAGTCCACGGTCACCGAGTCGGCGCGCTCGATCCCGCTGAGCAGGTGACGGTGGCGCGAGACCAGCAGGCCGCAGCCGTAGGCGGCGTCGACGTGCATCCACAGTCCGTGGCGGGAGCACAGGTCGGCGATCCGGGGGAGGGGGTCGATGCTGCCGAAGTCGGTGGTCCCGGCGGTGGCCACCACCGCGATGGGGACCAGGTCCTCCTCCCGGCAGCGGCGCAGTTCGGCGGCCAGGGCGTCCGGGCGCATGCGGCGGCGGTCGTCGCAGGCCACCGTGATCACGGACTCGTAGCCGAGGCCGAGGAGCGCGGCCGACTTGGCGACGCTGAAGTGCCCGACCTCGGAGGTCAGCACCCGCATCCGCGGCAGGAGTTCGGAGAGACGGCCCCCGTGGCGCGCGTGGGTCTCGTCGCGGGCCATGAGAAGGGCCTGGAGGTTGGACTGGCTGCCGCCGCTGGTGAAGATCCCGTCGGCGGCCTCGCCGAAGCCGATGCGCCCGGCGGTCCAGTCGACCAGGCGCTGCTCGATGAGGGTGCCGCCCGCGCTCTGGTCCCAGGTGTCGAGGGAGGAGTTGACCGCGGACAGGACGGTCTCGCCGAGCAGGGCGGGCAGGACCACGGGGCAGTTCAGGTGGCCCATGTAGCGGGGGTGGTGGAAGTAGACGGCGTCGTCGAGGTAGAGGCGCTCGAGTTCGTCCAGGGCGGCGCCCGGGTCGTTGAGGGGCCGGTCCAGGTCGACGCGGTCCATCCCGGGGCGCAGGTCCTCGGCGGTGGCTCCGGTGAAGGGCCGGTCGACCCGGGCGATCCGGTCGGCGACGCGGTCCACGGCCCAGGTGGTGAGGGTGCGGTAGCGCTCGGCGCTGTGCGCGTCGAGGAGCTGGGCCCGGTGGTCGGACGCGTGGAGGGGTGGTGCGTCGGGGGCGTCCGCGGCCCCGGCGGCGTCGGAACCGAGCTCCTCGGTCGGCGGGTCCTGCACGGACCTCGCGAGGAAGTTCATAGGTCGTCCTCCTGAAAGCGGACATGCCAAAGGCATCCGTGGACCGGATGGGGGCATGAGGGGATGAACTACGTAAAGACACTGCCCGGATACGAAAACCGAGCAAGGGGAGCCTAACCTAACTAAAATTGACTCGCACTGTGACCATCACTACATCCGGGGACACTTCAACTACGTGTCGTGATGATGTTGGGTGGGGCAGGGTCTCGTTCGTCCGCGTTCGCGGTCCATCGTGCCGGGCTCCGTACGCACCGGATCGCCTGCGGCCGCGGGGGTGCGCGCGGTCGGTACGCCTCCCGGCGGCGGATCCGCGGGCGCCGAGGGGACGTCCCGCGTGCGGGCGCGGAGGGGCTGCCCGTTCCGGGGACGGTGTGCCGGGAACCCGCGCACGGCCGTCGGACCGCCGAGGTTCCGCGCGGCGGGAAGCCGCGGCCGGGGGCCGCGTCCCCGGAGCGCGACAACCCCGGCTCCCACCCCGCCCCGGCCGGCGCCATCCGGCCCGGCGTCGGGCGGCACGCCCCGGGACGTCCGCCGCCCCGGGGCCTGCCGGAAGCCGCCGGAGGCGGGGCGGCGGAGTACTACCGGCCGACGGCGCGCCCCGCGTAGTCGGGTGCGGGCTCGGCCAGGTCGGCGAGCCGCGCGGCGACCTCGTCGGGAAAGGGCACCGCCCGGCCCTGCTCCTGGTCCACGTGGAGCGCCATGAGCTCCTCGGTCGCCGCCAGCACACCGCCGACCCGCATCTCGTGGCAGAGCCGCGCCTTCCTGGTGCCTGGGCGGTCCGGGCCCGCGACCACCCGGGTGTGGACCTCGACCTCGGCGTCGGCGGCGACCTCGTGCAGGTACCGCACGTGCGCCTCGACCGTGTACAGCGAACAGCCGGTCCGCTCGCGGTAGGCGGCGTCCAGACCGACCCGGTCCATCAGCGCGTCCGTCGCGAACCCGAAGATCAGGACGTAGTAGGCCTCGCTGAGGTGACCGTTGTAGTCGATCCACTCGGGCCGGAGCCGCTGGACGAGGGGCGCGCTCACGCTTCTCCCCCCGTCCGCTCGGCGGCCTCCGCGCGTTCCACCTCCTCGAGCGCCCGGGCCACCGCGATCAGACGGCGGTCGCGCTGGGCGATCAGTTCGGCGGTGGAGCGGCCGGCCACGACCTCGTCGGTGCCCGCCACCATGCGGTCCCGCAGTTCGGCGGTCAGCTCGGGCGCCTCGAGGCGGGTCCACGGGGACTTCAGGGACGGGCCGAAGTGGTCGAGCATGTGCGCCATGCCGCCCTCTCCCCCCGCCAGGTGGAAGGTCAGGCAGGGTCCGAAGAAGGCCCAGCGCAGCCCGGGCCCGCTGGTCATCGCCAGGTCGATCTGTTCGACCGTCGCCTCTCCCTCGGCGACCATGTGCAGGGCCTCGCGCCAGGCGGCCTCCTGGATCCGGTTGCCGATGAACCCCGGGAGCTCCCGCTCCATGCTGATCACCGACTTGCCCGCGGCGCGGTAGAAGTCCGAGGCCCAGTCGACGGCCCACCGCTCGCTCCGCTCACCGCCGACGACCTCGACCAGGGGCACGAGGTACGGCGGGTTGAACGGGTGGCCGACCACGAGCCGTTCCGGCGTCCGTGCCCTCACCTGCATCTCGCTCATGCTGTAGCCGGAGGTGGACGACGCGATGACCACGCCCTCGGGGGTGGCGGCGTCGATCTCGGCCAACAGGTCGATCTTCAGGTCGAGGCGCTCCGGTGCGCTCTCCTGGACGAAGTCCGCTTCGGAGACGGCCTCGGCCAGCGTGTCGGCGACCCGCAGGTTCGCCATGGCGGCTCCCTCGGCCAGGCCCAGGTTCTCCAGAGCGGGCCAGGCGGAGGCGACCAGCCCGCGCAACCTGCTCTCGGCGTCCGGGGCGGGGTCCCAGGCGACCACCCGGTAGCCGCGTCCCAGGAAGTGGGCGACCCAGCCGCCCCCGATGACACCCGCTCCGACGCAGGCGACCGTACGCACGGCCCCGGGGGTGGTTCTCGCGTTCTCCGTCATCGTGCTCCTCATGCGCTCGGCTGTTCTGTGTGGGTGGGGCTAGGCCGCGTTCCGCGGATCATTCCGGGCTCGCGTCCCCCGGGCTGCCTCTCGCCGCGCCGACTGCGCTCGGACAGCCGAACCCGGGCTGACCCGCGCTACCCGTCTTGCGGGAGATGGCCTGGAAGCCGCTCGCGTCGATCGGCGCAAGCGCCGAGTCAACCGAAAGCATCCACGGACCACGACCTAGGACGCGCTGCGGAGTCCGAGCTTCTCGCGGGCCTCGTCCGGCGTGGCCACCCGGGCGCCGAGGTGCTCGATGATGCTGACCGCCTTCTCGGTGAGCTGGCCGTTGGTGGCCTTCCTGCCGCGGCTGAGGTAGAGGTTGTCCTCCAGGCCCACCCGGGCGTGCCCGCCGAGCAGCACCGACTGCGCCACCCACGGCATCTGCTTGCGGCCGATGGAGAAGCTCGCCCACTGCGCGCCCGCCGGGAGCAGGTTCACCATCGACTGGAGGACACCCGGGTCCGACGGCGCACCGTAGGGGATGCCCGTGCACAGCTGGAACATCGACGGGTCGTCGATGAGGCCTTCGGCGTGCATCGTCTTGGCGAACCACAGCTGGCCGGTGTCGAAGATCTCCAGCTCGGGACGGACCCCGAGCTCCTGGATGCGCTTGGCGCCGGCGCGCAGCATGTCCGGGGTGGAGATGTAGACCTGGCTGCCGTCGCCGAAGTTCAGGCTGCCGCAGTCCAGGGTGCAGATGTCGGGCAGCAGTTCCTCCACGTGCGGCAGACGGTCCAGGCCGTTGACGAGGTCGGTGCCCTCCTCGAACCGCAGCGGATCGTCCTGTCCGATCACCAGGTCACCGCCCATGCCCGCGGTCAGGTTGATGACGATGTCGGTGCCGGTCTGGCGGATGCGGTCGACGACCTCCCGGTAGAGGGCGTTGTCCCGCGAGGGGGCGCCCGTCTCGGGGTCGCGAACGTGGATGTGCACCACGCTGGCGCCGGCCTCGGCTGCCTCGACCGCGGCGGCGGCGATCTGCCCGGGCGTCACCGGGACGTGCTCGCTCCGGCCGACGGTGTCCCCCGCACCGGTGAGGGCGCAGGTCAGGATGGGGTTGGGGTTCAAGGTGTCGCTCACGGAGGCGCTCCGTCTCTGTGTGTGGGGTTTCGGGCGGGGACCGGGCGGGTCGCCCGGCACCGCATGGGCACGGTCGGGGCCCGCGGGCCGGGGGTCCGCGGGCGGGTGTCGGCGGTGTCAGTGCCCCAGGACGTCACGGTCGATGACCGAGCGCAGGGTGGAGCGCATCTGTTCGACGGACCGTCCGGGCATCCCGGTGATGACCTGGATGCCCATGCCGTCGATGAGGGCGGTGAGGCGCCTGGTCATCTCCTCGACGTCGAGATCACCGAAGACGCCGCTCTCCTTCCCCTCCCGCAGAGTGCGGGCGATGGTCTCGTGCCAGCGCAGGTAGGAGTCGGCGTGCAGCTCCCGCATCCCGGGGTCCAGGGCCGCGGCCGTCCAGACCTGGAGCCAGATCGACCACTCCAGGCGCAGCCGGTCCGAACCGGGGAGCTGGAGCTCGATGAGTCGCAGGAGGCGCTCGTACGGGTCCGCGATGGTGTGCAGCCCCGCGACCTGGCGGTCGAACGCCTGCTTCACCGAGTGGCGCAGCGCCTCCACGAGGAGGTGGTTCAGGGTCGGGAAGTGGTAGTGGACGGTGGCGCTGGACGTCCCGCAGGCCTGGGCCACCTGGGCGACACGGACCGAGTGGTACCCGTGCTCGGCGATGAGGGTCCACGCGGCCTCGATGATCTGGAGCTTCCGGTTGTGCTCCCGGGCGGCCCCCGGGTGGTCGTCCGGGTTCGCGGGCGGGGGGCGCACCGCAGACGAGTCGCGCGGCGCCACCGAGACCGTCTCGGCGTCGTCCTGGCCGTTGAGCAGCCAGTTGACCGTCACCCCGGTCTCGTCGGCGATACCGGCCAACTCCCGGGCGGTGAAACGCCGGGTGCCGGTCAGGGACTTGGAGAGTTTGCTCGGGTCGATGCCGAGTCTGGTCGCGAACTGCCGCTGGGAGAGGCCGGATCGGTGGATCGCCTCGCGGGCCCTGCCGCGCACGTCGTCGGTCACGTTGTCGCTCACGGGTGAGAACGTAACAGCGGAATAGCGATTTTCGCAACGCACTCGAGGATGCCACTTCGTTACAGAGATGTCGACTTGACAGCGACAAGCCCATCAAACCCTTACTGCCATGCATTTTGCAGGTCACAACAGTCGGTGGGGGTGGAGGTGAACTGCAACGATGCGATAACTGACTGGTTGATTAGTCAAACGCAACACAGTAGTAACTGGATGGTCCGTGCCCTCGAACCCGGAGGTGACCCGAGTCATCCGCTGGAACATCGACAACAAAGTCTTCTGGCCCGCGCTGATCATGGTGGTCGGCTTCAGCGCACCGTTCGTGATCGCTCCGCAGACGGGTGAACGCCTGCTCGGCGGTGTCCTGTCGTGGCTTCAGTCCGACTTGGGTTGGGCGTACATGTGGTTCGTCGCCGGGCTCGCGTTACTGCTCGCCTGGCTGGTCCTCAGCAGGTACGGCCGTATCAGGATGGGCGCTCCCGACGACCGCCCCGAGTTCTCCACCCCCACCTGGCTCGCGATGATCTTCACCGCCGCGATCGGCGGCGGCCTCATGTACTGGGGAATCATCGAGTGGGCGCACTACCACGCGGCTCCCCCCTTCCAACTCGCACCGCACAGCACCGAGGCCGCCGAATGGTCGGCGACCTACCCCCTCTTCCACTGGGGCCCCACCGCCTGGGCGGTCTTCTGCGTCCCGACCCTCGCCCTCGCCTACGCCTACCACGTACGCAGGATCCGCCGCCTGCGCCTCAGCGAGGCCTGCCGCGGGGTGCTAGGCGACCGCGTCGACCGCTGGCCGGGGCGGCTGATCGACGTCTTCTTCATCCTCGGGATGATCGGTGCCGCGGGGACCTCGCTGGCCCTGGCCGTCCCCACCGTCGCGGAGGGCGCCTCCCGCATGCTGGGGTTCGAGCCGGGCGCCACACTCAACACCGTCGTCATCGGCCTGTGGACCCTGCTGTTCGCCGGCAGCGTCGCCCTGGGCCTGCACCGCGGCCTGAAGCGCCTCGCCAACCTCAACCTCTACCTGGCCGCCGTTCTGGGCGTCCTGGTCCTGGCTGTGGGCCCGACGGTCTTCGTCATCGACACCTTCACCAACAGCGTCGGCCTGCTCGCCCAGAACATCGTGCGGATGAGCACCTACACGGACCCCGTCGGCGGGTCGGGCTTCCAGGAGGTCTGGACCGTCTTCTACTGGGGGTGGTGGATCTCCTACGGGCCGTTCGTCGGCATGTTCTGCGCCAAGATCTCCAAGGGCCGCACCGTCCGGCAGATCATCGTCGGCATGTGCGGCTTCGGAAGCCTGGGCTGCTGGCTCTCGTTCGCGCTGCTCGGCAACTCCAGCATGGCGTTCGAGCTGCGGGGGGATGCGCCCATCGTCGACACACTGGAGGCGGAGGGCGCCGTGCCGGCCATCTTCGCCACGCTGGAGGCGTTCCCGCTCAGCTGGATCATCACCCCGCTGTTCCTGGTGCTGCTGCTGGTCTTCCTGGCCACGACGCTGGACTCCGCGTCCTACATCATGGGCGCCGCCACCTCCCGCGACCTGCCGAACGAGGTCGAGCCCTCACGGGCCAACCGCGTGCTCTGGGCCCTCGTCCTCGCCGCGGTGTCGGTCTCGGTGATGTCCGCCGGAGGCACCGACGCGTTGCAGACCCTGTCGGTCGTGACCGCCTTCCCCCTGATCATCATCCTGAGCCTGGTCGCCGTCTCCCTCGTGCGCTGGCTCAAAGAGCACGACCGCGACCGTTCCGGGGGCCCCGGACCGGGCCCCGGCCCAGGCGGGGAACCGTGGCCGGCGGAGCGTGCCGACGTCTGAGGACCGGGCACGACACGGCGAAGGGCCGGGACCGGACCGCCGGAACACGCCCCGAACCGGGCGCCCCGGGCGCGCCGCCGCTCCCGACCCGTTGCACGCAGACACCGCCCGGTCCCGGCCCTCCCGTCCACGGAGGGCCGGGACCGGGCGGTGCACGGGGGCTTCACGGGCGGATCCGTGGACGAGCCGGGGCGGGCAGCGCGGTCCCGCCGACCCGACCGCCGCTCGCGGCGGAGGGCTTGTAGGACGGTCTCCCGGATGTCCTCCGAGCGGGGAACCCCGGGAACGCCGAAGGCCAGAGCCGAAGCTCTGGCCCTGGGTGATGCTGGTGGGCGGTACAGGACTCGAACCTGTGACCTCTGCCGTATCGAGGTGGTCGCGGCACCGCAGAGACCTGGGTCAACGAGTGTTCACCCGGGCCGGAGGGTTCCGTTGAGGGGCCTTCGCGGCGGTGGGGAGCTGTGGGGAGGCCTTCGCGTCTTTCAAAAACCTCCCAGCGCGGGGTGGGAGACGCCGCCTCCCACCCCGCCGGACGGGGGCGGGCTCCCAGCCTCGCCAAGGTCCCTCGGTCACCGGAAGGGGTGATCGGGATGGAGGCCTCACGCTGGTCACGATCGGTCGCCATCGCGGCCGTGCTGCTGCTCGCGGGCACCGCCGCGGTGGTGTCCTACTCCCACACGTACGAACTCGCCCTGTGCCACGGCGAACCCGAGTGGCGCGCCGCCCTCCTCCCGCTCTCCGTCGACGGCATGATCGACGGCGCCTCCATCACCCTGCTGGGCGATGCTCGCCGCGATCGCAAGGGCGGTCTGCTGCCGTGGCCCCTGGTGATCCTCGGCTCTGTGGCCTCTTCGGCGGCGAACGTCGCGGTGGCTGATCCGACGATGTGGTCGAGGATCATCCACACCTGGCCGGCCTTCGTGCTGAGCGGTGCGTACGAGCTGCTCTTGCACGAGTTCCGGACCGCCGCGCGGAACGTACACACTGCGTCCGCATCCAATGACCCGGTACGCAGGGGTGCTGCCCACCGGGGCGCAGCTCGCCAGTCGGTTCGACCCTCCTCGATGAGTTCTTCGATCCGCCGGCGGGGTGCGAGGGGCTTCCGGCGATCCGCGAGAATCGACAACCGGAGGACCGGCGGTTGTTCCGGTTCTGTCCTCGGGGGAAGGAGTCGCAGCCCGTCAGGACGCGCGCGAGGCCGCGGCGAGCACGCGCCGGACGGCGTCGCCCGGAGCGTTGGCCTCCTCCTCCTTCACCAGTTCGGCCAGTCTTTCGGCCCGGTCGGTGTGTTCGGTGGCCCGGGTGATCGCGGCGGCCACGCTCTCAGGTGACAGCCTTCCCGTCAGGGGTGCGGGGCCGACACCGATCGCGCGGACACGCTGGCCCCAGAACCACTGGTCGCCGACGAAGGGCCGGACTACCTGGGGAACGCCGGCACGCAGCGCGGCGGCCACCGTCCCCGCCCCGCCGTGGTGTACCGCGACCGCCACGTGCGCGAACACGTGGTCGTGCGGGACCTCGTCCACCACCAGTACCTCCTTCGAGGACTGGGGGCGGGAGGAGAGGGCTCCCCACCCGGATGCGAGGATCGCCCGTCGACCGCTGAGGCGCACGCCCTCGACGACCGCCCGCGTGAGCCCGTCCGGGTCGCGCGCCACCGTGCTGCCGAACCCGACGTACACCGGTGCCTCGCCTTCGCTCAGGAACCGGGTCAGGCTTTCCGGTGGGGTCCACCCACTCTCGCGAGGCAGACCCAGGGCGCCCAGGGGAGCGGCCCCGGACGGCCAGTCGGCCGGAGCGGACAGGAGATGGCGGCTCCACAGGTGCAGGGCGCCCTCGGAGGCGATGCGTTCGGCGAGCTTCGCGGGCGGGCCGCTCAGGCCCAGCCGTCCGGAGCGCCAGCGGCCCACCAGCCCGCGGTGGGCTCCTTCCACGGCGGAGACCAAGCGCCAGCTCGGGCGGCGGAGGGCCGCGGGCAGCCGGGCGGGGACGAGCGGCGTGCCGAACTCCCCCGTGGGCGTGTACAACGGAACCGTCAGCGCGGCGATCGACGGAACACCGATCCGGTCCGCCAGATCGGTGGCCCCCAGTGCTTTGGGCGCGTAGACGACGACGTCGCACTCGGTGCCGACAAGTCGGGCCACGTCGTCCAGCCACGCACGCAGGAGCGGTGCGACCGCCCTTGCCGAGGTCAGGGCGGTGAGGAGGCCACGGTGGGTGAGGTCGTCCTGGAGGGCGAGCACGCCCTCGTCCATCGGCAGGAACTCCGTTCCGTGGCGTGAGACGAGCGCTCCGAACCTTCGGGGCGCCGCGATCACGGCCTCGTGCCCCGACTGTGTGAGCGCACGGGACAGGGCCACGAAAGGTTGGACGTCACCGCGGCTGCCGGTCGTGATGATCAGTGCCCTCATCGCCGACGCTCCTCCTTGACCCGGTCCCATTCGTCCAGGAGCAGCGGAAAGCGTTCGGCCATGAATCCGTACATGTCGCGCATGAGTTCGAGGCGTGCGCGCCGTGCCGGATCGTCGCCCACGACGGCCAGCCCCCGCTCTGCCAGACCGCGGAACCGGTCGAACTCGGCCATCTTCGCGCGGAACGCCTGCTCGAAGACGTCCTCCGCGAGCCGGTAGCGGTCCCTCCGTTCCCCGGGCCGGCGGAAGCGCTCCACCAGCCCGACCTGCTCCAACCTGCGCAGTGCGACGCTCATGCTGCTCTTGGCCACCGCCATTTCCCCGCACAGCCGCGGTGCGTCCGCACTGTCCTCGGGCGCGCTCAACAGCCATCCCATGACGCGTCCCTCGGTCCTGCTCAGTCCCAGCCGCTCGTAGAACACCCCGGCTTCTTCGACGAAGCCGCTCACGCCGTCCATGGTCCACCCTCGATCGCTTTGTTCGGATCATTCCGAACAAGGGGAAGAAGGTCAAGTGGCGGGCGGTCCGGGACTCCCGGATCCTGGAACGGCCGAGTCGGACGCCCCGCCTGGACCGCGCCCCCGGGCATGGTCGCCACCGCCGACTGGACCTTCCGGGCTGTGCCGAGGCCATGGGCCCCGGTGGTGGGGGCGTGCACGCCCCCACCACCGGGCGTGCGGTCAGAGCGTGATGCCGATGGCCCAGGAGAAGAGGGCGTACATCGCGCCGAGGATGAGCACCATGGCGATGAGGTTGAGCCACAGGCCGCCGCGCATCATCTGACCGATGCGCACGTATCCCGAACCGAACACGATCGCGTTGGGCGGGGTGGCCACCGGGAGCATGAAGGCCATGGTCGCGGCCAGGGCCACGGGCACCACCAGGGTGAGGACGTCGAGTTCCATGCCCATCGCGACCCCGCCGAGGATGGGCAGGAACGTGGCGGCGGTCGCCGTGTTGCTGGTGAGCTCGGTCAGGAAGAGCACCAGCGCGGTGACCACGAGGATCAGCACCCACAGCGGGATGCCCCCGAGCACGGAGACCTGTCCGCCGATCCAGGCGCTCAGGCCGCTGGAGGTGAACTGGGCGGAGATCGCCAGCCCGCCGCCGAACAGCAGCAGCACGCCCCACGGGAGCTGGACGGCGGTGTCCCAGTCGAGCAGGCGGGTGCCCTGGCGGTCGACCGGGAGCAGGAACAACAGGACGGCGACCGTCATGGCGATGCCGGCGTCGCTGATGTTGGCCAGCCACGGCAGAGCGCCTCCGACGCCCTCGGTCCTGGCCAGGACCGGGATGAAGATCCAGGAGAGGGCGGCCAGTGCGAACACCGCCGACACCGCCTTCTCGCCGCGGGACATCGGGCCCATCGCGTCGAGTTCGGAGCGGATCAGCTCCTGGGCGCCCTCGACCCTCTTGGCCTCCGGAGGGAAGACCCGGACGAGGACGAACCACGCGATGAGCAGGAAGACCGCGGCCAGGGGGACCCCGGCGAGCATCCACTGGCCGAAGCCGATGGTGATGTCGTGGGTGTCGGCGAGGTAGGCGACCATCAGCACGTTGGGCGGGGTACCGATGATGGTGGCGACCGAGCCGATGGAGGAGGCGTAGGCGATGCCGAGCATGAGCGCGGTCGCGAAGTTGGCGTCGGTGCGCCCCTTGCGGAACTGGGTGAGGACCGTGATCACGGACAGGCCGACGGGGAGCATCATCACGGCGGTGGCGGTGTTGCTCACCCACATGGTGATGAACCCGGTGGCGATCATGAAGCCGCCGATCAGCCCCGCGCTGTTGGAGCCGACCTTGGAGACGATGGTCAGGGCGATCCGCTTGTGGAGGTTCCACCTCTGCATGGCCAGGGCCAGCATGAAGCCGCCCATGAACAGGAAGATGGTGTCGGACCCGTAGGAGGAGGCGACGCCCGCGATGGGAGTGCCCTCCAGCATCACGGGGAAGAGCACCAGGGGTAGCAGGGACGTGACCGGGATCGGGATCGCCTCGGTCGCCCACCAGAGCGCGATGAACGCGGTGACCGCCGCGACCATGCGTCCGTTGGCCGAGACGACCGCCTCGTCCTCGCCCTCGACGAGCGGCAGCGGCATGTCCGGCATGAGGAGGTACACGAGCAGCCCGACGAGCGGGCCGGCGATGAGTCCGATGACCCGGGAACGGGAGAACCCGCCCTCGGGGCGCGTGTCGGACTTCGGCGACGGCGCGTCCGCCGCCTGCTTCTCTTCGCTGGGGGGTGTCATGGGGGTCCTTCGTCTGTGGGGGACGTGGGCGTCGTGGCGGGCCGGGGTTCCGACCTCCTGTTTCCGTCCGGTTGCCACTGGGTGTCGTGCCCTCTGCGAAGGAGGTTGATCATGGTCGGCGGGCAGTGTCCACCTTTTGTGGAGGAATTGTGATTCCTCTGACATTAAGTGACGGAACGCCTGGTCGTGGAGACACCGTGTCATGCCACCGCTTGCGACTCCGAGAGGGCGCCGTGGCGTTCGCACCGGCATGCTCCGGCGGTGCGGTGCCCACAGCCCCAGCGCGGCCGGGGCCACGGCCGGGGCCGTGAGAACCAGGGCGCGGAGTCGGTCGTCCCGTAAGAGGGCGAAGGGCGAGGTGGCGGGGGACAGGGCCTCCGGTACCGTTCCCGTCTTCACGGCGGTCCCCGCCATGCCCCCGGCGCGAGCGCTCTCCAGCCGATCGCCGCACACGGGCGAGGGGGTGCGCTGAAGGCGAGGAAGGCGACGCGACGACCACCCACACCGCCGGGGCCGGGGACAGGTCAACGACCCGGGCGTGCAGTCGAGGGCCTTCTGGTGGTCGGGGTAGATGTCGCAATCCACACCGGTACCGAAGGCCCTTTTCGCGCGTGTCAGCCGGGGCGGGTGCTACCAATGCAGCCGCTCACTGGAGTTGAGGAACCCGATGTCGGACTCGCCGTGAGCGGCGTGTGCCGAGCGTGCTCGAACACCTGTGACGGGGGAGTGTGCAAGCGCTCACTGCCCGGGAACGGGAACGGGGGAGGGCCCCGGGCAGACGGTCTCCCGGATGTCCTCCGAGCGGGGAACCCCGGGAACGCCGAAGGCCAGAGCCGAAGCTCTGGCCTTGGGTGATGCTGGTGGGCGATACAGGACTCGAACCTGTGACCTCTACCGTGTCGAGGTAGCGCTCTAACCAACTGAGCTAATCGCCCGCGCGAAGCGGTGTTGAGGTGGAGACGGGATTCGAACCCGTGTAGACGGCTTTGCAGGCCGCTGCCTCGCCTCTCGGCCACTCCACCGAGTTGCGCGCAAGCGCCTGGGCGCCTTCGCGTCTCCTCCGAGCGGACGACGGGATTCGAACCCGCGACCCTCACCTTGGCAAGGTGATGCTCTACCAGCTGAGCCACGTCCGCTTGCTGCGTGGTCGGTGGCCGCGTCCTCCGTGGCCCCGTCCGTGCTGCTGATAAGAACTTTAGCGGAAAGTCGGCAGACGGCAAATCGGCGCAGGGAGAGGGGCCGCCGGAGGCGCGGAACGCGCCCGGCGCGGGGCGCGCGGCGGGGTCCGGGGTCCCCTCACGCGCCCGGGCGCAGCGGTAGCGTCCGCGTCGGTGCGCACGGGGGGACAATGGGGACTCGCTGGCGCGACGACCGGGAGGCGGCATGGGCAGGAGCGGCGACATCCGCGGCGACACCCGCCGGGGCGGAGTCCCCGGGGCACACGGAGCACACGCGGAGCACGGCCCCCACGAGGACCACCGCGCCGCCGGAGCCGACGCGGCCCGGCCGGCGCACGGCTCCACGGGGGTCCCCGCGGGCCCCGGAGGCCGGGGAGCGCACGGTTCACGCGGCGCGCACCGGTCGTGGGCGCAGGCGCGTGCCGAGGCCGTCGCGCTGGGCGCGCGCAGGGGCGCCGCCCAGCGCGAGGTGCCGCTGGACCGCGCCCTGGGCGGGGTCCTCGGCGCGGACGTCCGCGCCCTCGTGGGACTGCCCGCCTTCGACGCCTCCGCCATGGACGGCTTCGCGGTGGCGGGGCCGGGCCCCTGGCTGCTGGTGGGCAGGCAGCTCGCGGGCGCGCCCGCCAGCAGTGCCGGGCTGCGCCCCGGCGAGGCCGTGGAGATCGCCACGGGCGCGCGGGTGCCCAAGGGCGCCGAGAGCGTCCTGCCGTACGAACGCGCGACGACCCGGGACGGGAAGGTGGAGGGTCCCGCGGAGCGCGGACGCCACGTGCGCTGGGCGGGGGAGGAGACCGCGCCCGGTGAGACTGTTCTCACCAGGGGTTCGGTGATCGGTCCGGCGGTGCTCGGCCTGGCGGCGAGCCTGGGGCACGAGACCCTGCCCGTGTCGTGTCCCCGGCTGTCGGTCCTGGTCACCGGTGACGAGGTCGCCACCGAGGGCCTGCCCGGGGACGGGAGGGTGCGCGACGCCATCGGGCCCCTGCTGCCGGGGATCGCCGGCTGGGCCGGAGCCCGGCTCGAACGCGTGAGGCACCTGGGAGACGACCGGTCGGCGCTGTTGGCGGAGGCCGAGGGCGGCGACACGGACGTGGTCGCCGTGTGCGGCTCGTCCTCCCGGGGCCCGGCCGACCACTTCCGCTCGGTCCTGGACGACCTGGGGGCCACCGTCGTGGTGGACGGTGTCGCGTGCCGTCCCGGCCATCCGCAGCTGCTGGCGTACACGGACCGCACCGTGTTCGTGGGACTGCCCGGCAACCCCGGAGCGGCGCTGGTGGCAGCGGTGACCCTGCTGGTCCCCCTGCTGAGCGCCATGACCGGCCGCGCCGACCCCGGACGGCGCCTGCCCCGGGCCGCCCTGGACCACGGGGTCGTGCCGCACCCGGCGGACACCCGGCTGATCGCGGTGCGCCTGGCAGACGGCCGGGCCGTGCCCGTCGGCCACGACCGTCCCGGCAGCCTCCGGGGCGCGGCCCTGGCCGACGCCTACGCGGTGGTGCCGCCGGACTGGGACGGCGCCGAGGTCGAACTGGTCGGCCTCCCCTGACACGCGCGGGCCCCGGAGGAGAAGACTCCTCCGGGGCCCGCCGCTCGCACCACCCGTCCCGCCGCCCGTCGCCGGCCCGGCGGCGGGCGGTCCGCGTCCGGCTACAGGCCGGTCCGGGACACGGCGTCCGCGGGCCCGTGGGCCCCGGCGGCCTCCGCGCCCCCGGTGGGACCCGCCACGGCCGCGGACACCGGGGAGTCCGCCTCGCCCTCGGGGGCCGGGGACTCCGACACCTCGACCGCAGGGTTGCCCAGACCGCGCAGCAGCACCCACACCTGGGCGGCGGCGGCCAGCACGATCACCACGGCGATCACGCTGGTCAGGTGCATGCCGTCGGTGAACGCGGACCGCGCCGCGCCCATGAGGGCGTCACCGGTGGCGCCGCCCAGGTCGGAGGCGGCGTTGGCGGCGCCGCCGAGGGTCTCCCGGGCCGCGTCCACCGCGCCCTGGGGCACCCCCTCCACGCCGGTCAGCTGGGACCGGTAGGAGGCGGTCAGCACGCTGCCCAGCACCGCGACGCCCAGGGCCGCGCCCAGTTCGTAGGCGGTCTCGGAGATCGCCGAGGCCGCGCCGGCGCGCTGGGGCGGGGCGGCGGACATGATCGCGCCGTTGGTCAGCGTCTCGGCGAACCCCGCGCCCGTGGAGATGAGCGAGAAGCCGAGCGCCACGGTCACCACTCCTGTGGTGGCGCCGCCCTCCGGGGCGAGGACCAGGACCGCGAACCCGGAGGCGGTCACCAGCAGGGACCCGCCGATCACCGTGGCCAGGCTCAGGTGCCGCGACACCCGCACCGCGACCAGGCCCGCGAGGACCGACAGGACGAGGCCGGGCACCAGCACGAGACCCGCGCGCATCGGCGAGATGCCGAGCACCAGCTGGAGGTACTGCGTCAGGAAGAACAGCGACGACACCAGCGAGAACACGATCATCAGGTTCGTGGCCACGGCCACGCTGAACACGCGGTAGCGGAACAGGCCCACGTCGATGAGCGGTTCCCGGAGCTGCTTCTGGCGCCGCACGAACAGGTAGCCCAGGCCCAGGCCGACGGCCAGGGACGCGATCGGCATGACGCCGAGGCCCTCGGTGGCCAGCTTCTTGATCCCGTACACGGCGGGCAGCATCGCGGCCATCGACAGGACCACGCTCAGGAGGTCCATGCGCCCCGCCTCCGGGTTGCGCGACTCGCGCACCAGCAGGGGGACCAGAACCAGGATCAGCACCATCACGGGCAGGTTGATCAGGAAGACCGACCCCCAGGAGAAGTGCTCCAGGAGCCAACCGCCCAGGATGGGGCCGAGCGCGGCGCCTCCGGAGAAGCCCGACGCCCAGAGGGCGATGGCGAGCAGCCGCTGGCGCGCGTCGAGGAAGATGTTGCGCAGCAGCGACAGGGTGGACGGCATCAGGGAGGCGCCCGCCAGCCCGAGCAGGGCCCGGGCGAGGATCAGGGTCTCCGCCGTGGGTGCGAACGCCGCGATCAGTGAGGCCGCGCCGAAGGCCGCGGAGCCGATCATGAGCAGGCGCCGGCGGCCGATGCGGTCACCGAGCGAGCCCATGGTGATCAGGAGGCCGGCCAGGATGAAGCCGTAGACGTCGACGATCCACAGCAGTTGGCCGCCGGTCGGCCGCAGGTCCTCGCTCAGCGCGGGGACGGCGAACCCGAGCACGGTCGAGTCGACCGAGATCAGGACCACGGGCAGGACCAGGACGGCGAGGGCGGCCCACTCCCGCGGCCCGGCGAGGGCGGGTGCCGCTTCGTCGCGGGCGCGCGCGTTGGTGGGGCCGGTTCCGGCCTTGGCGGAGCTCATCTTTCCTCGTTACGTGTTGCTGGTTGCGCGTCACCCCGACCGGGGGCGCGGTTGTGGCCCGACGGGAGGCAGCGGGCTCCAGGTCGGGCAGGCGGGCGGGCGGGAAGTCTGGTCGACCGCGGGTACACCGCGGGACTCTTCAACCGTCCAGACGGTACAGTACCGTCCGGACGGTACAGTGTCAATCGTGAACGCTTCGAACACCCGCGACCGAATTCTCGACTCCCTACAGGACATCCTCATCAGCGAGGGTTATTCCGGGGTGACCCTGGAGGCCGTCGCCCGCGCGGCCTCGGTGTCCAAGGGAGGCCTCCTCTACCACTTCCCGTCGAAGGCGGCGATGCTCACCGGCCTCATCGAACGCCTGAGCGGGCTGGCGGAGGAGGAGTTCCGCGAGGCCCGGGAGGGCGGCGAGGGGGTGGTCCGTGTGTTCCTGCGCACGTCGCTGCCGCAGAGCCCGGAGGAACGCGAACTGTACTGGGCGGTCATCGCCGCCCTGCGCGGTCAGGAGGACATGCCGGAGGAGGCCACCCGCACGGTGCAGTACCTGTTCTCCCACTGGGGGAGTCTGCTGCACGAGGAGCTCACGGACCCGGTCCTGGCCGAGATCATCCTGCGCGCGGGGGACGGGCTGTACATGTCGGCGATCGCCGGGTTGCCCCAGCCCGACCCCGCGCTCACCCGGAGCATGATCGACCGCCTGGTGGAGGCCTCGGACAAGGTGCGCCGCCGACCGTGAGGGGCGCGGTCCGGTCCGGGCGCCGCCGGTCCGGGCGCCCCGGCTCAGGGGCGGAGCTGGAGGACCTGGACCTCCTTCTCGCCCACGGGTACCCGCACGGTCGGGGTGAAGCCCTGGCCCTCGTAGTAGCGGATGAGCGCGCCGTCGCCGCCGGACCAGCAGTCCACGCGGACCAGGCCGATGCCGTGGCCGCGGGCCTGTCTCCGGGCGAACGCGAGCAGCTTGCCGCCGACGTTGGCCCCGGTGTGGTCCCGGGACACGAGCAGCAGGCGCACGTAGAGTTCGCGCTCCCCGGCCGGGGGCGCGTACGCGGGGGCCTCCTCGCGGATGGTGAGGACGCCCGCGGGGGAGTCGCCCACCTCGGCCACCCACAGCCCGTCGGCGACCAGCCCCTCGACGAGCCGCACCCGGTCGGGGTCGCCCGACCACGGCCGGTCGCCCCACTGCCCGGACCGTCCGCGCGCGGCCAGCCAGGCGACGGTGTCGTCGAACATCGCCAGTACCGCCGGAAGGTCGCCCGGGCCTCCCTGTCGTAGCCTCATGTGTCCGCCTCACACGTCGGGGAACGATCATGACCGGGACACGGTAGCGGGTCGGTGCGACGGTCGGGGCTCCCGCACCCGTCGCGCCGGGGCAGGGGCGCCCGCGACCCCTGGGAAGGGGTGTCGTCCGAGTCTCCGGAAGGTGACCATGAGGTGCTGTTCACGTGTCCACGATCGTGGTTTACTTCCCAGTAACTTCGTAGCCGCCGTCGGGCCCCGCAGGAGTCGGGTGCCTGCCCACCCCGCGAGGTGAAGTGTGCACTACCTCAACAAGTGGGGCGTGCCGTGTCGACCGGAACGGCTCCCTTCGCGAGACTGTTGCCACCTCGCCGGAGCGTCCACGGGGTGAGAGCACGCAGACGGGAAAGCGGGGGGCGGATGCACAGGCTCACCAACCAGGTACGACCGTATGCCTGGGGGGCGCGCGCGGCCATCCCGCGGCTGCTGGGCACCGACCCCGACGGCACACCCCAGGCCGAGCTCTGGCTGGGCGCGCACCACGGGGCCCCGAGCACCGCCCACTGCGAGGACGGGCTCAGACCCCTGCCCCGCCTGATCGCCGACGACCCGCGCCGGGTGCTGGGGCGTGCGACCGCGGAGAGGTTCGGCGGACGGCTGCCCTTCCTTCTCAAGTTCCTGGCCGCCGAGGCGCCCCTGTCCCTCCAGGTGCACCCCGACGCGTCCCGGGCCCGGGACGGGTTCGACGCCGAGGAGCGCGCGGGCATCCCGGTCGACGCGCCCCACCGCAACTACCGCGACCCCCACCACAAACCCGAGCTCCTGCTCGCACTGGAGCCCTTCGAGGCGCTGTGCGGCTTCCGGGAGCCCGCGGCCACCGCCGCCGAACTGGGCGGGCTCACGTGCGAGCTGGCCGTGCTGCTGCGCGCGGACCTCGCGGTTCCCGACACCCACGCCGCCCTGCGCGCGGCCCTCACCCGGCTGCTCACCCTCCCCGACGCCGACCGCGACCGCCTGCTCGACGACTTCGTGTCCGAGTGGTCCGCGTCCGATCCGCACGGGCTCCACGGCGACATCGTCGTCGACCTGGCCACGCGCTATCCGGGCGACCCGGGCGCGGTCGCGTCGCTCCTGCTCAACCGGATCACGCTGTGGCCGGGGCAGGCCCTGTTCCTGCCCGCCGGCAACCTGCACGCCTACCTCCAGGGGACCGCCGTCGAGGTGATGGCCAGCTCCGACAACGTGCTGCGCGCCGGGCTGACCGCCAAGCACGTGGACGCGGCCGAGCTCCTGGACGTGGTGGACTTCTCGGTGCTGCCGATCCCCTACGCCCAACCCGGCTTCCTGGAGGGGAGGCGGGAGTTCCGGCCCGCCGCGCCCGAGTTCGCGCTGCATGAGATCGGACCGGGCCGTGTCACGGCCCACCTGCCGGGGGAGGGGCCGATCGTGGTGCTGGCCCTCCGCGGCCGGGTGGAACTGGTCGCGGAGGTCGGTCAGGGCCTGACCCTGCACCGCGGCGAGTCGGTGTTCGTGCAGGCCGACAGCGGGCCGATCAAGGTCGAGGGGCACGGGCACGTCATCGCGGCGACGGTCGGCGCCCTCTGACGTTCCGTCGTCCTGTCCGCCGGGGCGGGGCCGGTTCCCCGGACCGGGCGCGCGGGGGGTGGTCGCGCGCCGATACCCTGGGCCTCTCTGTTCCCACTGCACCCACGAGGGGTACCACCATGGCGCTCGAGCGTCCGGAGATCGACTTCATCGGCGGCCCGCCGCCCACCACCCTGGAGAGCACCGACATCACGGTCGGCGAAGGCGCGCAGGCCGGACACGGCAGCACCGTCGACGTCCACTACGTGGGCGTCGCCTTCTCCAGCGGCGAGGAGTTCGACGCCAGCTGGAACCGCGGGGCCCCGCTGAGCTTCCGCCTCGGCTCCGGCCAGGTCATCTCCGGCTGGGACCAGGGCGTCCTGGGCATGCGCGTGGGCGGCCGGCGCAAGCTGGTCATCCCCCCGGACCTGGCCTACGGCGACCGCGGCGCCGGCGGCGCCATCAAGCCGGGCGAGACCCTCATCTTCGTCTGCGACCTGGTCGCCGTCCGCTAGGAGCCCCTTGGGCACCCGTCGCCGCGGACCCCGACACGCGGAGCGCGAAGGGGCCCGTGCCGCGCCCGCGGGCGCGGCACGGGCCCCTTCGTCCGCCTAACCCAAGGTTGCGCCCACCTTGATGTGGCCCTTGAGCAGGTCGCGGGCGATCGTGCGGCGCTGGATCTCGTCCGTCCCCTCGAAGATGCGCAGCAGCCGGACGTCGCGGTAGAAGCGCTCGATCGGCAGTTCGCGGGTGTAGCCCATGCCGCCGTGGATCTGCATGACCCGGTCGACGATCTCGTTCGCCTTCACACCGCCGAAGAGCTTGGCGATGGACTGCGCGTGGCGCGAGTCCCGGCCCACGGACACCTGCCAGGCGGCGTGCAGGACCAGCAGGCGCAGCGCCTCGATCTCGGTCTGGGAGTCGGCGATCATCCACTGGATGGCCTGGCGGTCGGCGATGGGCGCGCCGAAGGTCTCCCGGGTCCGCGAGTACTCGATCGCCATGTCCAGCAGGCGCTCGCACCCGCCGAGCGCGCGGGCGGGCAGCAGGTAGCGGCCCTTGCCGATCCACTTCATGGCGAGGGAGAAGCCGTGGCCCTCCTCGCCCAGGATGTTCTCGTGGGGCACGCGCACGTCCTGGAAGACCAGGGAGGCGGGGCGCCGCTCGCCCATGGTGTCGATGGGCTCGGAGGTCCAGCCCGCGTCGCGGTCCACGAGGAAGCAGGTCACGCCCCCGTCGGCGCCCTTCTCCGGGTCGGTGACCGCGAAGACCATGGCGAAGTCGGCCTCGTTGCCGCCGGTGATGAAGGTCTTCTCGCCGTTGACGACCCACTCGTCGCCGTCGCGCACCGCGCGGGCGCGGATCGCCTTGGCGTCCGAGCCCGCGCCGGGCTCGGTGATCGCGAAGCACGAGCGGCGCTCGCCGGCGATGGTGGGCAGTAGGTAGCGCTCCTTCTGCTCCTCGTTGGCGTGGTACAGGATGTTGTCGGCCTCGCCGCCGAACTTGAAGGTCAGGAACGTCCTGCCCAGCTCGACCTCGATGATCGCCGCCGTGACCGGGTCGAGGCCCATGCCGCCGTACTCGGTGGGCGTCTCCACGCCCCAGAAGTCGGACTTGCGGGCCAGTTCGCGCAGGCGGGTGCGCTCCTCGGAGTTCAGGCCGGGCGGGTGCCCCTCGCGCTCACGGCGCAGCACCTCGTTCTCCAGCGGCATCAGCTCCCGCTCGACGAAGGTCCGCACCCAGTCGCGTACGGCGCGCTGTTCTTCGCTCAACGAGAAATCGATCACGGCCTGCTCCCCAATAACCTAACAGTGTTCGGTTAGTTGAGGGTACGGTGTACCCGGCCGTGCGTGCAAGAGGTCACCGCATCAGGGATCCCACGCGTCCGGGCCCCGCATCGAGAGCCGCGCCCCCGCGCGACCTGCGCCGCCGCGGAGTCCGGCGGGCGGCCGTGCGCCCCGCACTGACGTGCGATGATCGGGCCGGACACCGGAGGGAACCGGCGTCCCCCGCAGCGGAGAAAGGGACAACCCCGTGGCCCGACCCAAGACGCCGATCCTGAGCAGGCCCGCCATTCGCCAGGCGGCGCTCACGCTCATCGACCGCGACGGGCTGGACGGGCTGTCGATGCGCAAGCTCGCCCAGGAGCTCGACGTGCAGGCCGCCTCCCTGTACAGCCACTACCGGACCAAGGAGGAGCTGCTCACCGAGGTCGCGGACGCGGTCACCGCCCACATCGACGTCTCGGGGTTCGCCGGCGGCGACTGGCGCCAAGGCCTCACCGTCTGGGCGCGCTCCTACCGCGACGCCCTCGCCGAGCACCCGCACCTCCTCCCGGTCGTGTCCGCCGGCCCCGGCCGCCGCGAGGAGGCGCTGCGGCGCGCCGACGCCGTGCACGGCGGGCTGGTGGGCGCGGGCTGGCCGCCCCGCTACGCCACGATGATCGGCGCCTCCACGAAGTACCTGATCGTGGGCGCCGCGACCAACTCCTTCGCCCGGGGGTTCGACGACGACGTACGCGTCTACCGCGACCGCTACCCCAACCTGTCGCAGGCCCACCGGCTCGCCGAGCACGCCACGGAGATCGACGACGCGAGCTTCGAGCTGGCGCTCTCGGCCTTCCTGGACGGGCTCACCGGCGTCTTCGCCGAGGTGCGTGTCACACCCCCGGCCTGACCGGGGCGGGGTGCGCGCCCGTGGCGCGGGGCCGTGCGCGGCCCGGGGGCGGGCGCCCCCGCACGACAGACGGCGCGGCGCGATCCCCGTCCTGGATCGCGCCGCGCCTGTTACCCGGGTCCTGGGACCCGGGAGCTCATGAGCCGGTCGGTCTCGTCTCGGCGTTGCCCGCGATGGCGGTGCGCTCCAGCCGGTCCAGCCAGGAGCCGTCCTCCGGCACCGTCCGCAGGGCGATCGCCTTGCCGTACCTGATCCGGGTGAAGGTCTCGGGCAGCCGCGCCTCCAGCCGCCGGTACGCGACCCGGCCCAGCCACCACGCCGCGAGCGCCCCGTTGAGCAGGCCCACCGGCACGGCCAGCCACGGCAGGCCGGACAGGCCGAGGAACACGGCGGCGAGCACGGCGGGCGCCGACAGCACGGGCAGCGCCACCAGCGCGATCCACACCTGCACCTGGTTGTCGCCCGTGTCGTTGGCGTCCACCCTCAGCTGCGGGTCCACCCCCGGGGAGAGCGCCACCACCGACAGCAGCAGCGACAGCCCGCTGCCCACCCCGAAGAACACCGCCATCCCGGTGATCACCAGGGGCCACGCCCAGTGGGAGCCCGTCGCCAGGACGAACGCCGTGCTCATCAGGGTCGCGCCCGGCACGATCAGGAGCAGGATCGCCACCTGGCGGCCCCGCACGTCGGCGCGCACCGAGCCCCGGTCCTGGCCGACCACCGACAGCCACACGGCCGTCCCGTCGTGCCCGTACATGTTCGCGGTGGCCAGCACCATGATGAACGCGGCGATCACACCGGCGAACGGGGTGAAGAAGGAGAACTGGTCGCTCGGCCAGGTCAGCAGGCCGATGAACAGCGCCGCCCACAGGGACGCGCGCAGTTCCAGGCCGCGCCACGGGTCGCGCCACCACTGGCGCAGCTCCTTGCCGACCACCGCGCCCAGGGGGGTGTCCGGCAGCAGGGAGAACCCGGGACCGCCGCCCGTCAGCGGACGCGCCCCCAGGGGCCTGCTCCGGCGCCGCACGCCGCGCGCCTCGACCCGGGGGGCCAGCAGCACGGAGGTCACCGCGACCAGGGCCCCGGTGAGCAGGGCCAGTGCTCCCAGCCAGGCGGCGGCAGCACCCCACGACCCCGCCGCCGCGGCCTGTACGGCGAGCACCGGCCACGAGGTCGGCAGTACGGCCAACACGGTGCCGACCGCACCCTCTCCCAGGCCGTTCTCGCTCAGGCTCAGCGTCGCCGAGAACGCGGGCTGGACCGCCATCCACCCGAAGAAGATCCCGGCGAGGATCAGCCCCCACTGCACCGACGCGATCTCCATCCCCAGCCGCGAGTGCATGGCCGCGCCCAGGGCGCGGAACACCAGCCGGGACAGGGAGATCACGAGCACCCACAGGAGGAGGAACCCGGGGACCGCCACCAGCAGGGCCGCCGGATCCACCGACAGCGCGTGCCAGGCCAGGGCGGCCAGCGCCACCAGGGTCAGGGCGGGGCCGATGTCGAAGAACATGGTCACCAGGAGGAGCGCGCCCAGCCTGCGCCGGTCCAGGGGCAGCAGCGCGAAGTACTGCGAGCGCAGGACCCCCGTGCCGTTGGCGACGGTCGGGCCCAGCATCCACGCCGCCGCCCACACCGCGAACACCAGGGTGAGAAGGTCGGCGCGCACGTCGTCCGAACCCGCCGTCAGGGCGAAGAACCAGGTGAGTCCCAGTCCCAGGACGGCGAGGGCGATCCCGAGCAGGCGCATCCCCGTGGCGGAGTGGCCCAGCAGGGTGAACTTCAGCCGGATCAGGAGGCCAGCCACGTCAACTCCCCCTCCCCGACCTCGCGGGCGCCCACCAGGCGCACGAAGGTGTCCTCCAGGGTGGCGTCCGCCCCCCGCACGTCCTCCAGGGTCCCGTCGGCCAGGACCCGGCCCCGGGCGATAATGGCCACACGGTCGGTCAGCTGCTCCACCAGCGCCATCACGTGGCTGGAGATCACCACCGTGCCGCCTCCGTCGGTGAACCGCCGCAGGATCGCCGTGAGCACCCGCCCCGACACCGGGTCGACCGCCTCGTACGGCTCGTCCAGCACGAGGACCTTCGGGGCGTGCAGCAGGGCGGTGGCCAGGCCGATCTTCTTGCGCATGCCCGTCGAGTACTCCGCGACGAGGACGGAGTCCTCCTCGGCGCCATCCAGCTCCAGCACGCGCAGCAGTTCCTCGGCCCGTGCCCGGGCCACCCCGCGGTCGAGCCCTCGCAACCGCCCCCAGTAGTCGAGGAGTTCACCGCCGGTCAGGCGCTCCGGCAGCGCCAGCCCGTCCGGCAGCACCCCCAGGAGGCGTTTGGCGGCGATCGGGTCCGACCACACGTCCGAGCCCAGCACCCGCGCGGTCCCGCCGTCCGGGCGCAGAAGACCCACCGCCATGGACAGCGACGTGGTCTTGCCGGCCCCGTTGGGGCCGACCAGGCCGAGCATCGCCCCACGGGGGACGGACAGGGACACCCCGTCGGCGGCCCTGGTCCCGTTGAAGGTCTTCGTCAGCCCGACCAGTTCCAGCGCGGGCACGTCGTCACTCATGTCTCCAGACTGGCGCCGGGCGAGCCCGGGCGCATCGTCCAAGTGGTCAGAACCGGCTGTCCGATCGGCCGACCGGCCACCCGGGGGACGGCCGCCGGACCGAGGCGGGCGGGGCGTTCGCCGCCCTAGGCTTGTGCCGAGGCGAGGGAGGGCGGCCAGTGCGTACGACACCGGCGGTGACCGGCGCGGGCGCCGGGGGCGGGCCGGGCCCCGGCGACGCGGGTGTGTTCCGCGGCTCCGGCGGTCGCCGACGCGACGCGTCGGCGGACATCCTGCTGTTCGCGCTCGCCGTCCTGTGGTGGCTCAACGTCTCCGCCGGCTACGTGTTCGGCCACCTGATCGGCATGTCGCACGACGTGCCGCGGTGGTTGTTCGTGCCCGACGCCGTCGGCGGCGCGGTCGGCTGCCTGGCCCTGTGGTGGCGCCGCAGCCACCCCCTGGCCGTGGGCATGGTCCTGTGCGTCGTCGGGGCGTTCTCCAACTCCGCCACCGCCGCCCTGGTCATCGCCCTCATCGGCCTCGCGGCCCGCCGCCCGTGGCAGCAGGCGGCGTCCGCGGTGGCGGTCACCATGGTCCTGGGCCTGCCCTGGTTCCTCACCGTCCCGCCCGGTCGGGGTGAGAGCATCCTCTCCATCGCGCTCGCGCTCTCCGTCGTCGCGGCCAGCGTCGGCTGGGGCGTGGCCATCCGGACCCGCCGCCAGCTGGTCGAGCGCCTGCGGGCGGACGTCCGGCGCGAACGCGCCGACCGGGAGCGCCGTCTGGAGGACGCCCGGGCGGAGGAGCGCCGCCGCATCGCCCGGGAGATGCACGACGTGGTCGCCCACCGCATGTCCCTGCTGTCGGTGCACGCCGGGGCGCTCGCCTACAGGACCGAGCGGGCCGAGGCGGGCGCCGCGGCACCGCTGGACGCCGCGGAGCTCGGCGCGGCCGTCCGGGTCATCCGTGACAACGCGCACCGCGCCCTGGAGGAGCTGAGCGGGGTCCTGGCGGTCCTGCGCTCCACCGACACCGTGCCGGGCGCGGCGGAGGACCACACCGGTACCGCCGCGCCCCCGCCGGGGATCGCCGACGTCGGGCGCCTGGTGGAGGAGGCGGTAGCCGCGGGGCAGCGGGTCGCCTGGGACCTCGACGTCCCCGGAGGGGCCGTTCCGGGAGGGCAGGTGGGGCGCACCGTCTACAGGGTGGTGCAGGAGGGGCTGACCAACACGCGCAAGCACGCCCCCGGCGCGAGGGTGGGGGTGCGGGTGCGCGGCGGCCCCGGACGGGACATGGAGGTGTCGGTGACCAGCGTGCTGCCGGTCGGGGTGGTCCCCGGCGAGATCCCGGGGGCGGGAGCGGGGCTGACTGGTCTGGCCGAACGGGTCGCGCTGGAGGGCGGCGAGCTCGTCCACGGACCGGCGGGCGGGGAGTTCCGGCTGGTCGCCACCCTGCCGTGGCCCGAGGTCTCGGAGGTGTCATAGTGGTGGCCGTGCCTACCGAACCCGTACGCGTACTCCTCGTCGACGACGACCCGCTGGTGCGGACGGGGCTGCGGATCATGCTCTCCGGAGGCGGCGGCATCGCGGTGGTGGGCGAGGCCGGGGACGGCTCCGAGGTCGCCGCGGCGGTGGCCGAACACCGCCCCGACGTGGTGCTGATGGACGTGCGCATGCCCGGGGTGGACGGGATCACCGCCACCGAGGGACTGCGGGGCGGAGTGCCGCTCCGGCGCGCGGGGGGCGGCCCGCCCGGAGGCGCGCCGGACCGGGGAGGGGCGCGGCCCCAGGTCATCGTCCTCACCACGTTCGACGCCGACGCCACGGTGGTGCGGGCGCTGCGCGCCGGCGCCGCCGGGTACCTGCTCAAGCACACCGAGCCCGCGCGGATCGTGGAGGCGGTGCTCCGCGCGGCGGCGGGCGAGCCCGTGCTCTCACCCGGTGTGGCCCGTGCCCTGATGGACCGGGTGGCGGGGGACGACCCGGTCGAGCGATCCGAGGCGCCCACGCGCAGGGAGCGGGCACGACGGCGGATGGCGCTGCTCACCGAACGGGAGCGGGAGGTGGCCGAGGCCGTGACCGCGGGGCTGTCCAACGCGGAGATCGCGGATCGCCTGCACATGTCGATGGGGACGGTGAAGGCCCACGTGTCCGCCGCGCTCACGAAGCTGGACCTGTCCGGACGGGTGCAGCTGGCCCTGCTCACCCACGACGCGCGCTCGGAGGACTGACCGCGCCCGTCAGACCCGGGCGGACGAGCGCAGGAAGGCGGCGCCCTGGCCCACCGCCAGGCCGGCCGTCGCCACCGCGTACGCGCACCACAGCAGGTCCAGCCCGCCGGCCTCCGCCAGGGGCACCGACACCAGCGCCAGCAGGCCGTAGCAGACCGCGAACGTGTACATCGACGGCCGCGGGTCCTTCAACCCCAGCAGGCCCATCCCCGGGAGCGACTGGAGGGCGTCCGCCACGACCACCGCGCACAGGACCGGCAGCAGCGCCGTCACCGCGGAGGCGACCTCCGGGTCCCCGGTGAGCAGTCCCGCGAAGGGCCCCGCCGCCGCCCACACGAGCGCCACGCTCGCCGCGACCAGCGGGACCGCCACCGCGTAGCCGGCCAGGACCGAGCGCCGGACCTCGGTCCTGCTGCCCCTCCCCGCGGCCCGCGCGACGAACGGGACACACGACTGGCCCGCCGCGATCGCCGGGACGAAGACGAAGGTGGCGATGACCACGAGCAGTTGGTGGGCGGCCGCGTCCGCGGCGCCGATCCGGGCGACCGCCAGCGCCAACAGGCTGAGCGCCCCGAACTTGATCAGCAGGGTCGATCCGGAGGGCAGCCCCACCCGAGCGATCTCGCCCACACCGGCACAGTGGGGGAGGCCCGGGCCCACCCGGTGCCCCCGCAGGACGGTCGTGCGGCGCGAGACGTACAGGGCCAGCACGAGCGTGACGGTGCCCTCGACGAGCAGCGAGACCCCGGCGCCGGCCAGTCCCAGCGGGGGCACCGGGCCCGTGCCCAGGACGAGGGCGGGTGTCAGCACCACCACGAGGGCGGTCCCGACCAGACTCAGCACCAGCACGGAGCGGTTGTGGCCCAACCCGATGAGCAGCACGGTCGCCGACGCCCTCACCGACGCCACGACGACGAACAGGCCCACCAGCAGCGGGTACGGTCCCAGCGCGGCGAGCGTGGGGGCCGCCACCCCGATCAGCCGTCCCCAGGAGGGCGCGGTGGCGACCAGGAGACCGCCGAACGCCCCCAGTGACAGGGCCAGCCACAGGCTGTTCCGGACCACCGGCGCCAGGGAGGCGGGGTCGTCCTCGTTCTCGGCGATGAACGGCATGGACCCGCGCAGGGCGCCCTGCACGACCATCAGCGCCGGGTTGAACACCGCGATGACCAGGGCGTGGGCCGCCAGTTCGGCCGTGCCGGAGTTGCCCAGCACCGCCGCGGTCACCATCCCGCCCGCCATCGTCGCGAGCATGGAGAGGTAGAGGGGGACGGACTTCGCCGCGATCCCCCGCGCGAGTACGCGGACGGACGGGGGAGGCCCCTCCGGCGCGCCGCTCGTCGGGCGGCTCACCGGCGCCGGTTCGGCGGGCATGGGTTCTCCCCGGGGGTAGGTCCCTGTGATCCTCAGGGAACGTAACATCATCGGCCGGAAAGGGAGAAAATCAAAGAAAGGGTGTTCTTCGATATCACGGCGCGTTTTCCCCGTACAGGAGAAACGGTGGCCGGGGGCGGCCGGGCGCCGGAACCCGATCCGACCGGGGGCGGAAAGGGCGGCGTTGGTAGCGTTGGCGGCAGTGCACCGGTGGCGTCCCGGCCCGCCCGGACGGAAACGGGAGGGGCGTCCGACGAGGAAGGCGGTTCCCGTGGCCAGGACACGTGTGATCTGGGCGAAGAAGCTCCCCGACGTCTACGGAAAACTGGACGAGATCGACAAGATCGTCGCCGGTCACCTGGACGCGACCCTGCTGGAACTGGTGAAGCTGCGCGCCTCGGTGATCAACGGCTGCTCCTTCTGCGTCGACCTGCACACCCGGGCCGCTCTCAAGGAGGGTGAGACCCAGCAGCGGCTGTTCCTCGTCTCCGCCTGGTACGAGGCGGGGGCCGTCTTCACCGAGGCGGAGCGGTCCGCCCTCGCGCTCACCGACGAGATGACGCGGCTGGGCGAACACGGCGTGTCCGACGAGACCTACGAGGCCGCCGCCGCGCACTTCGACGACCAGGAACTGGCCGCCCTCATCGCCGCGATCGCGATGATCAACCTCTACAACCGGCTCGCGGTCACCAGCCACCTGCACCCGCGCCCGCGCTGAACGCGGGCCCGCCGCACCCCGTGACCCGGGCCGCGCCGGTCCGTGTGTCCCGGGGTGCCGATCGCCGCCGCCCCGCTCCTCGACTCCGTGTGGGTGAAACACGGATTCGTCGGTTTATCCACGCTGTTTTCCGAAAAACAATCAAGGACAACGAATATCCCTGTTGCAGGGGAAATGATAAAGTCCGATGTGTTTCAGGTCACAGTGTCAGGACGACCGCCAGGAGCACGTATGCCCCCCACTGTCCCCACCGACCGAACCCTTCCGCACCTGCTCGCGCGCACCGCCCGCGAACACCCCGACGCCCCCGCGCTGTCCTGGCGGGGGACCGGGGCCTCCGAATGGACCACGCTCACCTGGGCGCAGGTCCGCGACCGGGTCGCCGAACTCGCCGGGGGCTTCGCCGCCCACGGGGTCGAGCCCGGTGACCGCGTCCTGCTGATGATGGGCAACCGGTCCGAGCACTGGCTCTCCGACCTCGCCCTCGTCCACGCGGGCGCGGTCCCCACCACCGTCTACAACACCGCGGCGCCCGAGCAGGTCGCCTACATCGTTCGGCACAGCCGCGCCCGGCTCGCGGTGGTCGAGAACGCGGCGGTCGCCGCTGCCTGGGAAGGGCTGGTCGCCGATCCGGACACGCCCCTGGCGACCCTGGTCGTGGTGGACGGGGCCCACACCGGTCGCGGACACACCCCCTACGGGGACCTGTCCGGCGCCCCCGGCGGCGCCGCGTTCGAGCGCAGGCCGGCCCCGACCCCCGACGACCTGCTCACCGTCCTGTACACGTCGGGGACCACCGGTGATCCGAAGGGTGTGCCGATCACCCACCGCGACATGCTCGCCAACGCCACCGCCGTGGACGCGGTCGTGGAGCTGCCGGAGTCGCCCGACCACATCTGCTACCTGCCGCTGGCCCACATCGCCGAGCGGGTCCTCGGCCTCTACCTGCCGGTCATGCGCGCCTCCCACGTGTGGATGTGCCCGGACCCCCAGGAGCTCGCGGGCGTCCTCCAGGAGGTGCGTCCGCCCCAGTTCTTCGGAGTGCCGCGCGTGTGGGAGAAACTCGCGTCCGCCATGCGGGCGGGGATCGCCCGGCTCCCCGACGAGTGGCGCGCCGCCGTGGAGGGGGCCGCGGCCGTCGCGGTGGAGCACGCCGCCGTGCGCGAACGCGGCGAGCCGGTGCCCGCCGAACTCCAGGAGCGCTTCGACGGGGTCCGCGCCCTGGTCCTGCGCCCCCTCCTGGCCAGGGCCGGCCTGGACAGGGTGACCTGGGCGGCGAGCGCGTCGGCGCCCATGCCGCTGGAGGTGGTGCGGTTCTGGGCGGGGCTCGGCATCGTGGTCATGGACGCCTGGGGGCTCACCGAGTGCGTGGGGGTGGCCACGGCCAACACCCCCTCCACAGGGTTCCGGCTGGGTTCGGTCGGCCGCCCCCTCGGCAGCGTGGAGCTCCGGGTCGCCGACGACGGCGAGGTGTTCCTGAGGGGCGAGTCGGTGTTCGGCGGCTACCTGGGGCCGGACGGGTCGATCCGGCCGGCCACCGACGCCGACGGCTGGTTCGCCACCGGGGACGTCGGCCGGCTGGACGAGGACGGCTACCTGTGGATCACCGACCGCAAGAAGGAGCTGATCGTCACCTCCAACGGCAAGAACGTCTCGCCCGCCCTGGTGGAGAACGCCCTGAAGGAGCACCCCCTCGTCGGCCAGGCGTACGCCCACGGGGATCGGCGGCCCTACCTGGTGGCCCTGCTGGTGCTGGACCGGGAGACGGCTCCGGTGTGGGCGGCGGCGCGGGGCATCGACACCGGAGGGGATTGGGAGGCCCTGGCCGCCCATCCGGAGGTGGTGGCGGAGCTGGGCCGCGCGGTCGAGGCGGCCAACGCCCGGCTCAGCCGAGCCGAGCAGATCAAGTACCACCGGACGCTCACCGAGGAGTGGGGTCCGGGGAGCGGGGAGCTGACCCCGTCGCTCAAGCTCCGGAGGCGTGTCGTCCGGGAGAGGTACGGGGCCGCGCTGGCGGAGCTCTACGGGGACTGAGCCGGTCGCGCCCGCCGGGCCGCCGACGGGCGTCCCGGCGGGGGCGCGCCCCGGCGCACGGAGTCCGCAGGGGGAGGGAGGCGCGGGCGCGCGCGGACGGGTCGGGCACACGGAACCGCCCCCGCTCCTGGAGCGGGGGCGGTCGCGGCCGGGGTCAGGAGCCGTGTCCGGTGGTCTGCTGACGACCGGTGCTCTCCTCCGGCGAGCGCGTCGGCCGCGGCGTCTCGTGGGACGCCCGGTAGCCGCTGCGGTAGACGGCCTCGTGCTCGGTCTGCCCGGGCGCCTCCGAGACCCTGGTCGGCCAGCCGGCGGTCAGACCGTAGATCACCAGGATGTCCACGGCGATGGCCACCATCGACCACAGGGGCATGGCCACCACGAAGGCCAGCTGGGCGAGGGCGTTCAGGGAGGCGAGCACGATGCCGAACACCCGCGCCCAGGTGCTGCCGGACAGCACGGCCAGGCCGGCGACGACCAGGACCGCTCCCCACAGTCCGAGCAGGACGCCCCAGGACCCGTACTCGAGGAAGAGCATGTCGGAGCCCGTGGCGATGTAGAAGTCGGGGGAGAACAGCGCCACCATCCCCTGGAAGACGTTGATCGCCCCGATGACGATCAGCAGTGTGGCGACGAAGTACTGCCAGCCGTTGGCTGCCTGCGGTCGCATGTCGGCTCCTCACCGGCCGCCCCGGGCGGCCGGTCGTACTGCTGGTCCGGGCCCGGGCGGCCCCTCGGGTGTCCCTGACGGGTGCGCGGGCCGCACCGTCCTCTCATGATCGACCCCGGCCGGTCACCGGGTCCTCATCGGTCGCTCCCGGTAGGGCAAAGTCCGCGTGTCGCCGCGAGGCCGCGCGGTGCGGGCGTGGTCACGGTTCAGCTGTTTCTACGTAATTACGGAATATCATGTATCTTGGGCGGGTGACGGAACGAACGACTGAGCAACGACTGGCCGACCTCGAGGCCCGGGTCGCCGACCTCGAGGCCCGCGCGGGCGCGGAGGAGCCCCCGGACACCGGGGGTGGCGGATCCGCGCCGAAGGGCTTCGGCGGCGCGCTGTTCGCCCTGGACGCGCTCCGGGAGCATGCCGTCGGACGAGGGGGCGTGGTCTTCGCCGGCATCGTCCGGGAGGAGGACGGGGACGGCGGTATCGAGTGGCAGCAGGGCCTGCCGGTCGAACGCCTGGCCGGGGCCGACTGGTCCCGCGGCGCCGCGGTCCTCGACGCCCTGGGCAACCCGGTCCGGCTCAACCTGCTGCACGCCGTCTGGGCCGGCACCGGAACCGTCGCGGGCCTGGCCGAGCTCTCCGGCTTCGGCACCACCGGCCAGATCTACCACCACGTCAACCTGCTCGTCGCGGCCGGGTGGCTCACCTCGGTCAGGCGCGGGCACTACATCGTCCCCCCGGAGCGCGTCGTCCCCCTGCTGGCCATCCTCACAGCGGTGGGCGGCACGTCCTGAACGGCAGAGGAGAGCACCCCATGAGATCCGGACCCGCGACGCGGACCGTCGTGGCCGCCTGTGCGGTGGCCGCACTGGTCCTCGTCCTCGGCGTCGCCGCGCGCCCGCAGGTCCCGTCGCTGTCCGGGCAGGAGTCGGGAGACCCCGGCCTGCTCGACCGCGCCAGACCCCTGCTCGCCGCCGACGCCCGCGAGCGCGCCAGCGTCGTGGAGATCGACGGCGACCTGACGCGCGTCGCCCACTTCGGCGCCGACGGCGGCACCGTCTACGAGATCGGCTCGGTGACCAAGGCCATGACCTCCCTGCTCCTGGCCGACGCCGTGGAGAGGGGCGAGGTCACGGAGGACACCGAACTCGGCACGCTCCTCGACCTCGGCGACGCTCCCGCCGCGTCGGTCACCCTCGCGGAGCTGGCCGGCCACCGCTCCGGCCTGCCCCGGCTCCCCGCCGGCTTCTCCTCCACGTTCGGCATGGCCGTCGCGAACTACCGGGGGAGCGACCCCTACCAGGCCGACCTGGACACGCTCGTCGAGCAGGTCGCCGCGGCGGAGCTGAGCGGTCGTGGCGAGGTCGCCTACTCCAACATGGGCACGGCCGTCCTCGGCCACGCCGTGGCCGCGGCCACGGGCGCCGACTACGCCTCCCTCCTCCGCGAGCGGCTCCTCGACCCGGTGGGGATGGACGCGACCACGCTGCCCGTCACCCCGGACAACCTCCCCGAGGACGCGTCCGTCGGACACGGGCCCCAGGGGCGCACCGCCGATCCCTGGACCTCGCACGCCTACGCCCCGATGGGCGGCGTGCGGTCCACCCCCGACGACATGGAGCTCCTGGCACGCGCCCTGCTGGAGGGGGACGCTCCGGGGTCCGACGCCATGGAGCCGCGCCACGACGCGGGCGGTGGCACGGAGGTCGGTCTCGGCTGGTGGATCGACGTCCACGGCGAAACGACGGTGACCTGGCACAACGGAGGCACGGGCGGGTTCTCCTCGATGTTCGCCCTGGACAGGGAGGGCGGCCGGGCGGTCATCGTCCTGGCCGACTCCACCATGGCCGTCGACGACGTCGCGAACACCCTGCTCCTGGAGGAAGCGTGACCACCTGGATCCCCCTCGCCATCGGGGCGGTCCTCGCCGCCTACCTCTCCGTGGACGCGGCGCTGATCGCCCTGCGGGGCTGGCGCGCGTCGGGCCGATTCCGCTTCGCCGACCGCTGGGACGTGCTCTCCCGGACGCTCAACATCACCGCCATGACCGTCCTGATCCTCGTCGTCGTGCAGTGGATCCACCTCCCGGCGGCCCTGTGGTACCTGCTGGTCGTCCTCGTCGCGGCGGCGCTGTCCGGCGCGGTGCTCCGCTGGCCGGAGCTGCCCTGGCGGGGCGACGACGGGGCGGCCTCCGCGCGCAGGTCGTCCGCGATCGGCGGTGCGGTGTTCCTCGTGTTCGCGGTCCTCCTCACGGTGTTCGCCGTGTTCCTGTGAGACGCGGTGCCCGCGGTCCCCGGCGGAGGCCCCCGAAGTGTCCCCCTCGGCGGGGGCGCGCCGCCCCGCCGCGGTCAGCGTCCTGACGGCCGTCCCCGGCCCTCCTCTTCCTCTCGGGCCTCACCGGCGATGCGGTCGAACTGGGCTCCCATGGCCTCGGCGAGCGCCGTGGCGGCGGAGAGGGGGCGGACCATGACGACCAGTTCGTCGATGCGGCCCTCGCCGTCGGTGTGCAGGAGGTCGCATCCGTTGACCGCCAGGTCCCCGACCCGCGCCTCGAACACCAGGGCGTGGTCGCGGCCGTCGGCGCCGGAGAACTCGCGGACGTAGCGGAAGTCCTCGAAGACCCGGGAGACGCCGCGCACGATGGCGGCCGTGATGGCCCTGCCCCGGTAGGGCCGGAACGCCACCGGGCTCGTGAACACGACGTCCTCGGCGAGCAGGGCGTGGATCGCGTCGTGGTCGTCCGCCTCGACCGCCGTGCGGAACGGGTGCGTCATCGCGCTCTCCATAGTCAACTTGTTGAATAAGTGTGGAGGAGGGTAACAGCGGCCGCCGGCGTGTGTCCAGGGTTGTCCGCCCTAGGCAACGAGTTGTCTAGACGCGTCGTTTCCTAGCGACGGGCTATGCTGCCGGGATGGCACTGCGCAACGCTGTGATGGCCGCGCTGCTGGACGGCGCGGCGTCCGGATACGACCTGGCGAAGAACTTCGACGCCTCCGTGGCCAACTTCTGGATGGCCACCCCCCAGCAGCTCTACCGGGAACTCGACCGCATGGAGGCCGAAGGGCTGATCGGCGCCGTCGTCGTCGAACAGGAGAAGCGTCCCAACAAGCGGGTCTTCTCCCTGACCGCCGCCGGACACCGCGCGCTCCACGAGTACACGGAGCGCCTGCCCAGGCCCGCCGCGATGCGCGACGAGCTCCTCGTCCAGGTCCAGGCGGTGGACGCGGGGAACGCCGAGGCCGTCCGGGCCTCCGTCGCCGAGCGGATCACCTGGGCGCGCGGCAAACTGGCCCGCTACGAACGCCTGCGCCTGCGGCTGCTCGACGGACGCACCGAGGACGAGCACATCGCCCGCGCCGAACGGGTCGGTCCCTACCTCACCCTCATGGGCGGCATCGCCCTGGAGGAGGAGAACATCCGCTGGGGCGAGCGGGTCCTGGCCCTGCTCGACCGCCGCGCGGCCTCCGTCGGCGAGGCCTGACCGGCCCCGGTCGCCGTGGGGCGGAGCCACCGTCGGCGGGGCCGCCCGGTTCAGCCCTGGGCCGCCCGAACGGCGGCCAGCGCCTCGGGGGTGACCGGGTCCAGGGCGTCGTCGAAGCCGTGGTGCTTCTTGACGTAACGCGCGACGTAGGGACAGACCGGGACGATACGCAGCCCCGCGCTCCTCGTGTCCTCCAGTGCCCGCGACACCAGCGCGCTCGCCAGCCCCTGCCCGGCGAAGCGGTCGTCGATCTCGGTGTGGAAGAAGATCCTCCGGGCGCCGGTGTCCGTGTACTGGGTGAACCCGGCGAGTTCGCCGCCGACACCGATCTCGTAGCGGTTCCCGTCCGTCGCGTCGGATACCTCGGGTCGTTCGTCCGTCATGCGCCCACTATGCACCAGTGGCGGACGGGCGGCACCGGGCCCGTACCGTCGACGCCTCCGCGGTGCCCCGCCCCGGCCGGGCGCCGTGCGGCAACGGGCGCGGCGCGGGGAGGCCGAGCGCCCGACGACGAGCGGCGGGAACCGCCCGCCGGCCCTCCGAACACCTGCCGCCGGGGGCGGCGGGAGCCCCTCCGGTCCGCCCCGCGTCCCCCCGCCGGGACCCGGGAGGGCCCGCCGCGCCTGGGATAGCGTGTCCAGCACTGCTGACCGAGGCACCGAGGAGCGCACGATGAACGTCGAACACAGGGACGTCGATGTCAACGGGATCCGGCTGCACGTCGCAGAACAGGGGAGCGGTCCGCTGGTACTGCTCCTGCACGGTTTTCCCGAGACCTGGTACTCCTGGCGCCACCAGTTCGCGCCGCTGGCGGGGGCCGGGTACCGGGTGGTGGCCCCGGACCAGCGCGGCTACGCGCGCAGCGACCAGCCCGAGGACGCCGACGCCTACACGCTGCCGGACCTGGTCGGCGACGTCGTCGCCCTGATCGCCGCACTCGGCGAGAAGGAGGCGATCATCGTCGGCCACGACTGGGGCGCCCCCGTCGCCTGGAGCACCGCCATGATGCGGCCCGACCTGGTCCGCGGCGTCGTGGGCCTGAGCGTCCCGCCGTTCCCGCCCGCGATGATGCCCGCGCCGTCGGTCAGCCGCCAGATCTACGGGGAGGGCTTCTACCAGGTCTACTTCCAGGAGCCCGGCGTCGCCGACGCCGAACTCGCCGCCGACCCCGCCTCGTCCCTGCGCCGCATCCTGGTCGGCGCCTCCGGTGACAACCCGGAGACGGACGAGGCGCGGCTGTGGATGGTCCCCGAGGGAGGGACGCTCCTCGACGCCCTGCCCCCCGCGGACGAGCTCCCCTCCTGGCTCACCGAGGAGGACGTGGCGGCCTTCGCCCGCGACCACGCGACGCACGGCGCCCGCGCCTTCACCGGCGGGCTCAACTGGTACCGCAACATCGAGCGCAACCAGGCGCTCATGTCGCCCTTCCAGGGGCGCGGCATCGACGTCCCCGCGCTGTACATGGTGGGGGACATGGACCTGGTCACCGTCATGCGGGGGATCCCCGAACTGCGGGAGATCCTGCCGCTCCTCGTTCCCCGCCTGCACGCGGACGTCACCCTGCCCGGCTGCGGCCACTGGACCCAGCAGGAGCGTCCGGACGAGGTGAACGCCGCTCTCCTGGACTTCTTCGCCCACGTCGAGGCGGGGGACGCGGCGGGGTAGACGGCGTCACACCTTTTCCGCCCCCGGGGCCGACCGGGTCGGAAAAGGGCGCGCGGGAATTCTGGAGGTTTCGGGGGCGGCACTCCCTGCCGGGGGCGCCGCCCCCGGCATTCCGGGTCGTGCCACGGGTCGGGGCGGTCCCGGATTCGTGTCCGTGCGGTTCTGGCCGAGCGCGTCCAGGTGGCCTGATTTCTCCTCCGGAAGGAACTCCCTTTGGTTCCTCGTCGAGTCGGCGATGGGGCTTTTGTGGGGTTATGGCCTCGTGTTTTGCGAGGTAAATCGCATTGAGGAAGATCTTTCTCCTTTTTCTTTCGGGTGTGTCGGCATGCCTTCCTGTCCGGATTCGGTCACTCCGCTGTTGTCCGCCGGTGGGCGAACCTACTGTGGTCGGTGTGTTCGGTCCTCCTTTCGCGCGAAGTATGCGGGGCCGAATGCGGCCCTTTGTCACCACATGCAGTGAAAGGAAGACCTATGTCCACGCTGGAGATGAAGCTCGTCGAACTCGAAGAGGAGTTCGACGCCACGTTCACCGGTGACGCCTGGGTCGAGGGCCCCGCGGCCTCCGACGAGTCCATCCGCGAGATCGGCGGCGCCGACGTACGCGAGATCTCCATGGATCTCGGCACCCTCGGCGGCAGCCGCCCCCGTACCAACTAGTTCCCGGAGCGCCCGGGGGGCCGCTCCGGGCCGGTGGTCCCCGCAAGACACCGGCCCGGAGGGCCGCCCCGCCCCCGACGGAGGACGCCGATGACATCAGCAACTCCCCTGTTCACACCGCCGAGCGAACGCCTCTTCGCCCTAGCGGCCCACCTTCCGACACCCGCGCTCGTCTACGACCTCCCCGGCATCCGCGCGGGCGCCACAACGATGCGGCGGGACGTCGCCCGGCTGCCGGACGCCGGCCTCAACCTCGCCCTCAAGGCCTGCCACACACCCGCGGTGCTCCGCGAGATGGCCTCCCTCGGCCTGGGCTGCGACGTCGCCGGCCCCGGCGAACTCGCCCTGGCGCTGGAATGCGGGTTCGCGGAGGTCTCCGCCACCGGACCGGTCTTCGGCGGAGCCGACTTCGACACCCTGGCCGCCCACGGGGTCACCCCGGACTGCGACTCCGCGGACCAGCTCGACGCCTACGGCCGCCGACGCCCCGGCACCGAGGTGGGGCTCCGCGTACGCGTCTCCCTGCCGCGCGCGCTGGAGGGCGACGCGACCTTCGCCGCCGACAGCCGCTTCGGCATCCTCCCCGGCGACCCCGACCTGCCCCGCCTGCTGGAGAGGCACGGCCTGCGCGTCACCCGCCTGCACGCCCACACCGGCCAGATGACCCCCGACTCGCTGCGCTACAAGGCCCGCTACCTGCTCACCGTGGCCGAGCACCTGCCCGACGTCCGCACCCTCGACCTCGGCGGCGGATTCCTCCACCTGTACCGGGACCGCGAGCGGGCCCTCGCCGCCCTCGACGACGTGGCCTTCCTCGTCTCGGGCTGGCAGGTGATGACCGGGCGCCGGATCGCCCTGCGCTTCGAGCCCGGCGGCGCCCTGCTCGCCCCCTACGGCTACCTGGTCGCCCGGGTGCGGTCGGTGGAGGCGCTGCACCCGGTGTTCGGCGCCAGGGTCGTGACCCTCGACGCCTCGGCCTGGAACCTCGCGCCCTGGCACAACCGGCCGCAGGTCCTGGCCCTGGACGCGCGCCCGTCGGACGTCCCCGCGCTCGTGGCCGGCTGCACCCTCTACGAGAACGACTTCTTCGGTGCGACCCCGGCCAGGGCGCGCACCCTCCTGGACGTGCCCGAGTGCCGCCGCGGCGACCGCCTGGTCGTCACCGCCACGGGCGCCTACACGATGACCAACGCCCGGTGGTTCAACCGGATCCCGCCGCCGGAGGAGTTCCTGTTCGACGGAGAACGGATGCTCCCCGCCGCGGAGGAGACCGTCCCCGCGACCGCCGCGGCGTCCGCGACCGCCGCCGGGACCGCGCCCTGAACACGGACCCCTCGGAGCCGCCGATGACCGCCACGGAACCGCGCCCCGCCGCGCAGGCCCCCGCGCCGGGGGAACCCGCCACCGCGCGAGCACACCCCTCGGAACGGGCGCCCGCGGCGGACACCCCGTTCACCGAGGACACCCTCCTCGCCACCGACCCCGCACTCGCCCTGCGGGGCGCCGACGACGGCCGCACCGTCGTGTGGCACACCGTCCAGGGGTGGGAGCTGGGCATCGGCCCCGCCACCGCCGCCGTCCTGACCGCGTTCGCCCTGCCGCGCACCCTCTCCAGCCTCCCGTCCGGGGAGAACGGGCTGCGCACGCGCGCCGTCGTCCGCACCCTGGGCGAGCGCGGACTCATCCGGCGGCACGATCCGGACGGCGTCCCGGTCCCCGGCGGCCGGGGCGGCATGTTCGGCGCCCCCGTGCTCAGCCTCGCCGAGGCCCTGCGCGGCGACGGCTGCGACGTGGTCTTCCTCGGCATGCCCTACGACCTGGGCGCCTCCCACCGTCCCGGGAGCCGCTTCGCCCCCGCCTACCTGCGTCGCACCGGCGGTGCGCTCTTCCAGTACAGGGACACCGCCTCCGGTCCCCCCGGGGCGCTGGACCCGGTCACCGGTCGGCGGGTCCTGGCCGGGGTCCGCCTCGCCGACACGGGCGACGTGGCCGCGAACGTCCACCGCTCCGCAGGCCCCACGTGGGGCTCCCTGGAGAGGATCGTGTCCCGCGTCGCCGGACACGGCCGCCTGCCCGTCGTCCTCGGCGGGGACCACTCCGTCACCCTCCCCGTCGTGCGGGGGCTCGCCGAAGCCCACGGCTCCCTCGGGGTGCTGCACGTCGACGCCCACAGCGACTACGGGCGGCCCCGCCTGGACGGTGCCGACCTCCACTGCCACCACGGCAACGTCATGGACTGGGTGGTCGGGGACCCCCGCGTGGTCCGCCTCGCCCAGTTCGGCGTCCGCCAGCTGGAGGACCGGCCGGGACAGGCCGACGCCAAGCTCCGCCGCTGGCCGGGGACGTCCGCCTGCCGTACCCCCCTCGACGGCATCCTCGCCGAGCTCCCGGAGGACCTGCCGTACCACCTGACCGTGGACGTGGACGCCCTCGACCCGTCCGTGCTCTCCGCCACCGGGACCCCCCTCCCCGGCGGCTTCGCCCACGCCCAGCTGGCCGAACTCCTCACCGGGCTGTGCTCCGCGCGCCGGATCGTCGGCGTCGACGTGGTCGAACTCCTGCCGGGCGAGGGTGAGGCCGACGGGCTGATCGTCGCCGACCTGCTGCTGCGCGTACTCGACGCCGCCACCCGGGGGAGCCGGTGACAATCGTGCCGACGGCCCCCGGCGCCGCGGTCCTGCGCGCCGCCGAGCGGATCCCGACGCCCGCCCTCCTCCTCGACCTGGACGCGGTCTCCGCCACCGTGGGCGCGCTGCGCGACGACCTGGCCTGTCTCGGCGACCCCGTCCTGCTCTTCGCGCTGAAGGCCAACCGCTTCCCGCCCCTGCTCCGCCATCTGGCCGGGCTGGGGGTCGGGGCCGACGCCGCCTCGCCCGCGGAGTGGCGTGCGGCGCGGGACGCCGGGATGTCGCCGGTCAGCGTCACCGGCCCCGGGCTGACCGGGGCGGACCTGGCGTCCATGGCACGGGAGGGCGCACTGGTGGACGTCGACGGCCTCGACCAGCTGCGGGCACTCACCCGCGCCCCCGACCCCCCGGCCGAGATCGGGCTGCGCCTGCGCGTCCCCGTCGCGGAGGCGGACCGGACCGCCGGACGCCGTCTGAGCCGGTTCGGCGTGGACCCTGCATCGCCCGAGCTGCACCGCCTCCTCGCAGGGACGGGGACCAGGGTCACCCGGCTGCACGTCCACAGCGGCGAGATCGGCACGCCCCGGCGCGCCGAGCGCCTGGCCGCCGCGCTCGCCGCCTGCACGCGCGTGTTCCCCGAGGTCCGGGAGCTCAACCTCGGCGGCGGGTTCACGGCCCTGTACGCCGACCGGCGCAGGGCGAGGGAGGCGTGGGAGCGCGTCGCCGCCGGCCTCGCGGGCGCACAGGTCCGCGTCCTGCTCGAACCCGGCATGCTGCTGACCGCCCTCGCGGGCTTCCTCGTGGTGTCCCTGCGCTCCGTCGACGCCCACCCGGACCTCGGCAGGTGCGCGACGGCCGACGCCTCCGGCTGGAACCTCTTCACCTGGGGGAGACCCCGCGTCGTGGCCCGCATGCCCGAACGCGGCGGGACGCCCGAGCCCCACCTGATCGCGGGGGTGACCTGCTACGAGAACGACGTGCTCGCGGAGGAGGTGACGCTGCCCCCTCTGCGCGAGGGGGACCGCCTCGTGTTCAACGCCGCCGGGGCCTACACCGCGAGCATGGCTCGCGACCTGCACGGATGGGGTCGCCCACGGGAGGTCGCCGTGGGCGGGAGCGGAGGGGGTGGGGTATGACCGAGACGTCCCGTCGCGCGGCGCCGACCGGTGAGCCGCCGCGGGCCGACCGTGCCGGAGCGCTGGGGACCGGGGCCTTCGGGCACCCGGCCCCCGCCGCCCCGGCGCCCGTGGCCCGGGCTCCGGAGCCGCAGGGCGGCGGCGCCCCCTCGGCAGCCGCCGCTCCCGGCCCGGACCCGGACGTCACGGCCCTCCAACGGCTGGCGGACCTCTGCTTCCCCCCGGGCGCCGACGGCACGCACGCCCCGCACGGGACCGCCCGTACCGTCCCCGGCCTGGACCGCTGGCGTGAGGAGACCGCCGCGCTGCACCGGCTCGTCCCCGGCCCCCGGCTCGAACGCGCGCTCGACGACGCCGAGTCCGGGTTCCGCGCCCTGTGGACGGCCCACGCCCACGGCTTCACGGACCACCTCCTCAAGTCACCGCCGCTGGGAACCCCCGTACGGCTGCCCGCGGGCAGGCCCTCCCGGCACAGCTACGAGCGCAACATCGAGTGCCACGCCCTGGAGGACCGGCTCACCGCCCAGGACACCCGGCTCCGCGCCCACGAGGGGGCCCACGTCGTCTACTCCAGCGGCATGGCCGCCATCGCCGGAGTCGTCCAGGGGTACCAGGGGCTCACCCGCCCCACCGCCGACCGGCCCCTGCGCCTGACGATGTGGGGCGCCTACTACGAGACCGCGGTCCTGCTCGACCTGATCGGCGACGACTGCCTGCGGTGGTCGCGGGCCGCGACCCAGGAGGAGCTGTGCGCCACCGTCACCCGCGGCGGCGCCGACGTCCTCCTCCTCGAACCCGTCCGCTACGACTGGGAGCTGGAGGCCCTGGACCTGCCCGCCCTGCTGCGCGCGTGGACGGAGCGGCGCGGCGGACGCCCGGGGCTGGTGGTCGTCGACTCCACCCTCGTCTCCCCGGCCTGGCCCATGGAACGGATCGTCGAGGAGATCGGCGCCCCCGGAGTCCTGCTCGCCGAGGTGCGCTCCGGGCTCAAACTTGACCAGCGCGGCCTCGAACTCGGCAACCTGGGCGTCGTGTCCCTGTACGCGCGCCGCGACGATCCCTCCCTGCCCCCGGCCCGCGACCTCGCCGCCTACCTGCGCAAGATGCGCACCGTCACCGGCGCCGGCCCCGCCCTGGCCACCCTCTCCCTGCTCAGCGCGCCGTTCGTCCTGGACCGGGCGAGCGCCCGCGACCACGCGCGCGGCGTCTTCCGCAACAACGCCCTCGCCGCACGCCTCCTCGACGACCAGGAACGCGGCCTCTTCGCCAGGATCGCCCACCCCTCCCTGTCCGACCACCGGGCCCTGCCGTGGGCACAGGCGCCCTTCGTCGTCTGCCACCTGCGCGAGGACCGGCTCGACCACCACGGAGTCCTGCTGGGTGTCCTGCGCGACGAGGCCCGGCGCCGCGGCCTCCCCCTCGTCCACGGGTCCAGCTTCGGCTTCCGCGCCCACCGGTTCGAGTGCGTCATCCCCTCCCTCAGGGAGGGGCGCGGACTCTTCAAGGTCGCGATGGGCTCCCGTGCCGGGTGGGGTCGCACGGCCGTCCTCGAACTCCTCCTGGAGGTCGCCGCCCACCCCGACACGGCCGCCCTGCGGCGCGCCTTCCCCGGCGCCGAACCCGTCGACCTGACGGACCTGGAGTGAAGGAGACCCCGATGCCCCCCACCACCGGGCGGGTGGACGTGCCCGCCGCCCGCACCCTGCTGGGGGAGGTGGCGGCGGCGATGGCCGGGCTGCCGCCCTCCGCCCCGGCCGACCTCGACGGGGCCCGCTCCCGGCACACCGAGCTCGTCGTGGGCGACGCCCTCCCCGGGCTCCGCGCACGCGTTCTCGCCGCCGTCGCCCACCTGCCCTGCACGCCGGACCCGTCCACCGTGCGCGCCCACCGGCACGGCACCGGCGACTTCACCCTCCCGCGGAGGGCTGGCGACGCCGCGGACGGCGGGTGGGCCCTGGTCCTCCCCCTGGAGGACTCCGACACCGACGGGGTCACGGCCTGGACCGGCGCGCGCTTCGACCGGCTCCTCGACCGGGCGGGCACCGCCCTCCTCCTGCCCCCGCACGCGTGGACGTGGGTGAGCCCCGTCCGCCAGGACCGGTCGCGCCACACCGTTCTGATGGGAGTCCGATGAAACCCCTGACAGTGGTCCCCGGAGCAGTCGCCGACTGCGCGGGGATCGTCGCCCTCGCCCGCCGCCACCGGCGCCTGTTCACCGACCACCCCGACCCGTCCGCCCCTCCCCGGCCGCCGGGCAGCGACCCCTTCGACCCCTACCGGGACTCCGAGTACGAGGACGACGACCGGTACCACGTCCTCCCGTCGGACCGCATGCCCGACGACCTCAGGGCGGCGATCTTCGCGGGCGCCGCCCCGGCGGGCACCCGCCCGGGCGACTACTACGTCCAGGTCAACCGGTACGACCGGGGCGACTACGTGCTGCCGCACCGCGACTCCCTGCGCCAGGGGCTCTACATGCTCACGACCTCCGACAAGGACGGGCTGAACGCCCAGCACGACGAGGCGACGGTGGTGTTCGTGCCCGACCGCGCCGGAACCTTCGTCGAGCACGACCCCCGCGCCTGGCACTGGGTGGACCCCGTCGCCGGGGAGGAGCGCTTCACACTGGTCACCATCCCGCCGCTTCCCCACCGGGAGGACGCGGCCCGGGGCGGGGCGGGGTAGCGCCGGGCATGCGCGGATTCTCCCTGGTCTGGGCGGGCCAGCTCCTCTCCATGATCGGATCGGGCACGGCCTGGTTCGCGGTGACCCTGTGGGTGTGGGGCGAGTCGGGTTCGGCGACGCTCTTCGCCCTGCTGACCCTGCTCTCCCTCGCGCCGGGCCTCGCCGTGGCGCCCGTCGCGGGGGTGGTCGTGGACCGCTGCGGCCGCCGCGCCGCGATCCTGGTCAGCGACACCGTCCTCGCGGCCACGTCCTGCACGGTCCTGGTCCTCTACCTCAACGGCGGGCTGGAGGTCTGGCACCTGTACGCGATCGCCGTGGTCGAGGGCGTGATGGAGTCCCTGCACATGGTCGCCTACTCCGCGCTGGTGCCCCTCCTGGTCCCCGAGTCCGGCCTCACCCGGGCCAACGGCATGATCAGCCTCGCCGACCCGAGCTCGGAGATCCTCGCCCCCGCCCTGGGCGGTGTCCTGCTGAGGACGACGGACCTGTCCGTCGTCCTCGCCCTGGACCTGCTCACCTTCGGGTTCGCGGTCGTCACCCTCCTGGCGGTGCGCGTTCCCGAGCCGGTCCGGACGGCGGGGCGCCCGGACGCGGAGGGCGGGCCGGCCGCGGGGCCGCGGCCGTGGCCGGCGCTCCGCGCCGACCTGGCGTTCGGCTTCCTCTACATCGCGCGGCGCCGGGGGCTGTGGATCCTCCTCGCCCTCTTCTTCGTGCTCAACCTCTCCGGTGCCGTGTCCTACGCCCTGACCACACCCCTGCTCATGCTGCGCGGCGGGGACGACCCCGCGGTCCTGGGAGCGGTGCTGGCGGTCGGCGGCGCCGGCGGGGTCGCGGGGGCGCTGGCGGTCAGCGCGGTCGGAGCGAGGGTGGGCCGCATCCCCCTCGTCCTCGGGGGGACCGCGTTCGGATCCGCGGCCGGGCCGCTCCTGATGGGGGTCGCGCAGACGCCCTGGCTGTGGGCGGCCTCGGCGTTCGCGGCGGGGGCCGCCCTGCCCGCCGTCAACGCCGCCTACCAGGCCGTCTGGCAGGCGCGGGTGCCGGCGCGGGTGCAGGGGCGCGTCTTCGGCGCCCGCCGACTCCTCGCACAGTCATCGCTGCCGCTTGGCCTCCTCGTGGCGGGGCCCGTGGTCGACTACGTCCTGACGCCGCTGTTCGAGGGGGGCGGCGCGGAGATGGCGTCCGGCCTCCTCGGTGAGGGCAGAACGGGGGCGACGGCCCTGCTGCTGGGGCTCGCCGGACTGGCGGGCCTCACCGCGGCCCTGCTGGCCGCGGCGTCGCCCCGCCTGCGCCGCTTCGACGAACCGGAGCGGGAGGGAGCGCCGACCCGATGAGTACACCGACCCGACGAGAGGAAGAGATCCGGTGATCAGCCGCATCGACACCACGGACGACACGGCGCTGCGCGCCTGGCACTCGACCATGCGCGAGGCGGCCCTGGCGGACCGGCCGGAAGCCGCCGTCATGGGCTACGCGGACCTGCGGGGGATGGTCACCGCGCCCCGGGAGGACCGGAGGTACCGGGTGTATGCCGCGACCGAGGCCGGCCGGGTCGTGGGCACCCTGCTCATGGAGCTGCCCGACCTGGAGAACCGGCACCTGGCCGAGCTGGACGTGTCCGTGGCCCGGGACTGCCGCCGCCGGGGGCACGGCAGCGCCCTGCTCGCCTTCGCCGGGGAGGTGATGGCGGAGGAGGGGCGCACCACGGCGCTGGGCGAGGTCTACGTGCCCGACGGGTGGGCGCCCGGGGACTGGCCCGGGGCGGCGTTCGCCCTGGCGCACGGTTTCGAGTCCGCGCACGAGGAGGACTACCTCGTGCTCGACCTGCCGGTGGAGCCGGAGCGGCTGTCCGCGATCCCCACCCACACCGGGCCGTACCGGCTGCGGACCTGGACGGGCCGGTGCCCGGAGGAGCTGGTGGAGGCCTACGCGACGATGCGCACGGCCATGGCGCAGGACGTGCCCACGGGGGAGCTGGACACCGAGCCCGAGGTGTGGGACGCGGCGCGGGTCCGGGCCGAGGAGCGGCGGCGCGAGGGGCAGGAGTACGGCACCGTCGTCTCCGTCGCGGAGGCCCCCTCCGGTGAGCTGGCCGGTTACAGCATGGTCCTCGTCCCCTCCGGGAGCGGGGGAGAGGTGTACCAGGAGGACACGCTGGTGATGCGCGCCCACCGGGGTTTGCGGCTCGGCTCCGCGCTGAAACTGCGCAACCTGGAGGTGCTCGCCCGGGAGCACCCGGGGTCCACGCAGGTGCGCACCTGGGTCGACCCGGACAACGCGCCGATGAGGGACGTCAACCTGCGGTTCGGCTTCCGGCGCGTGGAGCGGATGGTGGAGTTCCAGCGCGTCCGCTAGGGAGTGCCGTCAGGAGGCCTCCGGGGCGGCGACCCTCGTGCGGCGAGCATCCGGGAGCGGTGGCCGTCCAGCCCGACGGGCGCCCGCCCACAACGCTCGGCCGGGACGTCCCGGCCGAGCGCCCCGCTGAACTGCTCCGGGCAGGCAACCGGCCTTCGGCGTCGCGGCGACCCCTGGAACCCGCCCCGGCGGGGCGGCCCGGAGATCAGGCGGTGTAGGCGCGCACGAGGGAGCGCAGGACCTCCGAGCAGCCCGCGTCCACGGTGAGCGCGGCGACGTCGTCCGACCGGGTCTCCCCCCGGTTGAGGATCACCACCGGCTTGCCCTGCTCGACGGCGCGCTTGACGTACCGGCGCCCCGAGAAGACCGTCAGCGACGAACCCGCCACCAGCAGGGCCGACGCCTCGTCCACGAGCCGGTAGCCCTCCAGCACGCGCGGCTTGGGCACGTTCTCGCCGAAGTACACGATGTCCGGTTTGAGCATGCCGCCGCAGGACCCGCAGTCGGCCACCCGGAACCCCTCGGTGGACGCCAGGACCGCGTCGGCGTCCGGCGCGACCTCGACGTCGGCGACGCCGTCGGCGAAGTCGGGGTTCAGCGCGAGGAGGCGCTCGGCCAGGCTCGCCCGGCTGACGACCTCCGAACAGCCCAGGCACACCACCCGGTCGTAGCGGCCGTGCAGGTCGACGACCTGCCTGCTGCCCGCTGCCTCGTGCAGGGTGTCCACGTTCTGGGTGATGACGGCGGACACCGCGCCCGCCGCCTCCAGTTCGGCCAGCGCGCGGTGGCCGTCATTGGGCAGTGTCCGGTGCACGTAGTGCCAGCCGACGTGGTTGCGCGCCCAGTAGTGGCGTCGGAACGCGGCGTCGCCGACGAACTGCTGGTACGTCATCGGTGTGCGCGGCGGGGAGCCGGGGCCCCGGTAGTCGGGGATCCCGGAGTCCGTGGAGACACCGGCCCCGGTCAGCGCGACCACCGGTCCCTCTCCCAGGACCTCCCGCATGCGGGCGGCCGCGACCCCGGAGTTGTCGGGATCGAGCGTGTTCGTCACCCTTCGAGGGTACGCGGACCCCCGGCGCGGTCTCCCCGGCGGATCGGATCCCGGCCTCCGGGTCTGCGCCGTCCGCGCGGGAACCGCCCCGCGCTCCTGTTCCGAACCCGGGTCGGACCCGGGCCGGGCCGCCGCGCGGGCGGCCCGGCGTCCGGTGTCAGCGCAGGCAGACCAGCAGGTCGCCGCCCTCCACCCGCGTCACGGAGTCGATCGCCAGACGTGTGACGGTGCCCGCCTTCGGCGCCGTGATCGACGCCTCCATCTTCATCGCCTCGATGGTGGCGACCGTCGCTCCGGCCTCGACCTCGTCGCCCTCGGCGACCGCCAGCGTGACCACGCCCGCGAAGGGCGCGGCGACGTGCCCGGGGTTGGACTTGTCCGCCTTCTCCGCGGCGCGCACCTTGGAGGCCAGCGCCCGGTCCCGGATCTGGAGCGGTCGCAACTGGTCGTTGAGCGTGGCCATCACCGTGCGCACCCCGCGCTCGTCGGCCTCGCCCAGGGCCTCCAGCTCGATGAGGAGCCGCACGCCCGGGGACAGGTCGACCGCGTGCTCCTCTCCCGCGTACAGGCCGTAGAAGAAGTCCGCGCTGGACAGCACGCTCGTGTCGCCGTAGGCGTCCCGGTGCTCCTCGAACTCGCGCGTCGGGCCGGGGAACAGCAGCCGGTTGAGCGTCGCCCGCCGGTCCTCGTCCAGCCCGGCGCGGTCCTCCTCCGTCAGATCCTCCACGGGGCGCGCGTCCGCGCGGCCGTCCAGCGCCCGCGTGCGGAACGGCTCCGGCCACCCGCCGGGCGGGACGCCCAGTTCGCCGCGCAGGAACCCGATGACCGAGTCCGGGACGTCGAACCGGCCCGGTTCGGCCTCGAAGTCGGCCGGGGACACCCCCGCCCCGACCAGGTGCAGGGCCAGGTCTCCCACGACCTTGGAGGAGGGCGTGACCTTCACCAGGCGGCCGAGCATCCGGTCGGCGGCGGCGTACATCGCCTCCACGTCCTCGAAGTGGTCGCCCAGCCCCAGCGCGATCGCCTGCGTGCGCAGGTTGGACAGCTGCCCGCCCGGGATCTCGTGGTGGTACACCCGCCCCGTCGGCGACGACAGCCCGGCCTCGAAGGGGGCGTAGACCCGGCGCACGGCCTCCCAGTACGGCTCCAGTTCGTTGACCGCGTCCAGGCTCAGGCCGGTCGTGTGCTCGGAGTGGTCGAAGGCGGCCACGATGGCCGACAGCGACGGCTGCGAGGTGGTGCCGGCCATCGACGACACCGCCCCGTCCACGGCGTCCGCCCCGGCGTTGACCGCCGCGAGGTAGGTGGCCAGCTGACCGCCCGCCGTGTCGTGGGTGTGGACGTGCACCGGCAGGTCGAACTCCCGGCGCAGGGCCGAGACCAGGCGTGCGGCGGCCGGGGCGCGCAGCAGACCCGCCATGTCCTTGACCGCGATCACGTGCGCGCCCGCGTCGACGATCCGCTCGGCGAGCTTGAGGTAGTAGTCCAGCGTGTACAGCTTCTCCGCCGGGTCGGACAGGTCGGAGGTGTAGCACAGCGCGACCTCCGCCACGCCGGTGCCGGTCTCGCGCACCGCCTCGATCGCCGGGCGCATCTGCTCGACGTCGTTGAGGGCGTCGAAGATCCGGAAGATGTCCACGCCCGTCGCCGCGGCCTCCCGGACGAAGGCGTTGGTGACCTCGGTCGGGTACGGGGTGTACCCCACGGTGTTGCGCCCGCGCAGCAGCATCTGGAGGCAGAGGTTGGGGACGGCCTCGCGGAGCGCGGCCAGCCTCTCCCAGGGGTCCTCGGCCAGGAACCGCAGCGCCACGTCGTAGGTGGCACCGCCCCAGGCCTCCAGGGACAGCAGTTCGGGAAGGGTGTGGGCGACCGTGGGCGCCACCGCGAGCAGGTCCTTCGTGCGGACCCGGGTGGCCAGGAGCGACTGGTGGGCGTCCCGGAACGTCGTGTCGGTCACCCCCAGGCGCGGCGACTCGCGCAGCCATCGCGCGAACCCCTCGGGGCCGAGCTCGGCCAGGCGCTGGCGCGACCCCGGGGGCGGCGACCCGGCGGGCAGCGGCGGCAGCTTCGTGGCCGGTTCGACCAGGTGGGGGCGCTCCCCGTGCGGCTTGTTCACCGTCACGTCGGCCAGGTAGGTCAGCAGCCGCGTGCCGCGGTCGGCGGAGGGCCGTGCGGTCAGCAGCTGCGGGCGCTCCTCGATGAAGGAGGTGGTGATCCGTCCGGCCTGGAAGTCGGGGTCGTCCAGCACCGCCTGGAGGAACGGGATGTTGGTGGCGATGCCGCGGATGCGGAACTCGGCCACGGCCCGTCGGGCCCGGCTCACCGCCGTGGCCAGGTCGCGGCCGCGGCAGGTCAGCTTGACCAGCAGGGAGTCGAAGTGCGGGCTGATCTCGGTGCCCGCGGCGGAGGTGCCGCCGTCGAGGCGGATACCCGAGCCGCCGGGGGAGCGGTAGGCGCTGATGATCCCGGTGTCGGGGCGGAAGTCGTTGGCCGGGTCCTCGGTGGTGATGCGGCACTGGAGGGCCGCTCCGCGCACGTAGACGGTCTCCTGCGCGATCCCGAGGTCGGCCAGGGTCTCCCCGGCCGCGATCCGCAGCTGGGACTGGACGAGGTCCACGTCGGTGACCTCCTCGGTCACCGTGTGCTCGACCTGGATGCGCGGATTCATCTCGATGAAGACGTGGGTGCCGTCCTCGCCGACCAGGAACTCGACCGTGCCGGCGTTGCGGTAGCCGATCTGGCGGGCGAAGCGCACGGCGTCCGCGCAGATGCGGTCGCGCAGCGCGGGGTCCAGGTTGGGCGCGGGGGCCAGCTCGATGACCTTCTGGTGGCGCCGTTGCAGCGAGCAGTCCCGCTCGAAGAGGTGGACCACACCGCCCTGGCCGTCGGCGAGGATCTGCACCTCGATGTGGCGGGGGTTGACCACGGCCCTCTCCAGGAACACCGTGGCGTCCCCGAACGCGGTGGTGGCCTCGCGCATCGCGGCCTCGATCGACTCGCGCAGCTGCCCGGAGTCCAGGACGCGGCGCATGCCGCGTCCGCCGCCGCCCGCGACGGCCTTGACGAACAGCGGGAAGCCGATCCCGTCTGCGGCGGCGACCAGCGCCTCCACGTCGTCGGAGGGCTCGCTGGACTCCAGGACCGGGACGCCTGCCTCCCGGGCGGCGGCCACGGCGCTGGCCTTGTTGCCGGTCAGGTCCAGCACCTCGGCGGGCGGGCCGACGAAGGTGATGCCGGCCTCCGCGCAGGCGCGGGCCAGCCCGGGGTTCTCGGACAGGAAGCCGTAGCCCGGGTAGACCGCGTCGGCCCCGGCCTCGCGCGCGGCGCGGACGACCTCGTCGACGGACAGGTAGGCGCGGACCGGGTGGCCGGGCTCGCCGATCTGGTAGGCCTCGTCGGCCTTGAGCCGGTGGAGGGAGTTGCGGTCCTCGTGGGGGAAGACGGCGACGGTGCGGGCGCCCAGTTCGTATCCGGCGCGCAGGGCGCGGATGGCGATCTCGCCCCGGTTGGCCACGAGCACTTTGCGGAACATGCCGGGTTCCTCCTGATCGTCAGGGGTGATGCCGGGGCGTACGGTCCGGCGCCGTTGCCGGGGCCCACGGGAGGGTGGATCACGGGCACCCTAGCCACACGGCCGGTCCGGGCCGCCACCTGGGGGCGTCATTGGCGCGGGCGGCGGCCCGCCCGGCCCGCCCCCGTGCGGCCGGGGCGGGCATCGGACGCCCCCGTTCTCAGGGGTTGACGCGCTGCGTCCAGTCGGGCGGAACGCGGCCCTCGGGCCCGGGGACCGGCTGGTCCACCGGGTGGCTGCTCGGCGGCGCGAGTTCCGGGCCGATCGCCATCTGCTGGCCCCGGAAGTCGAAGAACCAGTCCTCGCCCGGCTCGAAGCTCTGGATGATCGGGTGGCCCGTGCCCTCGTGGTGACGCGTGGCGTGCTGCCCGGGCGACGAGTCACAGCAGCCGACGTGCCCGCAGGCGGCGCACCGGCGCAGGTGCACCCACCATCCGCCGCCCTCCTGGCACTCCCGGCAGCCGGTCCCGCTCGGCGGGACGGACGGGTCTATCTCGGGAACAGCGTTCTCTCCGTTGCTCATGGAAACCACGCTACTCACCGGCCCCCGGATCGGAACGCGACCCGCGGGCCCGTCACCCCGACTCCTCCGCCTCCAGCACCTCGCGCACCCCGTCGGCGGTGGTCTCCCGCAGCTCCTCGTCCAGGAGCAGCCACCGGGTGATGCCGACCGACTCCAGGAAGGACAGGTTGTGGCTGGCGATCACCAGCGCGCCCTCGTAGGAGTCGAGCGCGCCCGACAGCTGCCGCACGCTGGCCATGTCGAGGTTGTTGGTCGGCTCGTCCAGCAGGAGCAGCTGCGGGGCCGGCGCGGCGAGCATCGTCGCGGCGAGGGCGGCGCGGAAGCGCTCCCCGCCCGAGAGGGTGCCCGCGGGCTGCTCTGCGCGCTTCCCCTTGAACAGGAACCGCGCGAGCTGGGACCGGATGTGCTGGTCGGTGACCCCCGGCGCCATGCGCGACACGTTCTCCATCACGCTCAGCCCGTCGTCGAGCAGGTCCAGCCGCTGCGGCAGGAACCGCATCGGCACGAACACCTCGGCCCCGCCGGACGACGGCGCGAGCTGCCCGGTGAGCGTGCGCAGCAGCGTGGTCTTCCCCGCCCCGTTGCGCCCGATCAACGCGACGCGCTCGGGTCCGCGCAGTTCGAGGCCGCCCCCGCGCAGCCTCCCGAACGGCAGTGACAGGTCCTGTGCCCGCAGCACGGTGCGGCCCGAGGGGACGGCGGTGTGCGGGAGGCTCACCCTGATCTCCGCGTCGTCGCGGATCGCGTTCGCCGCCTCCTCGCGCCGCTCGCGCGCCTCGTCGAGGCGCTCCTCGTGCACGCCGCGCAGCTTGCCCGCGGACTCCTGCGCGGACCGCTTGAGCCCTCCGGCGATGATCTTGGGGATGCCGCCCTGTGCGTCCAGCCGTTTGCCGTTCCGCTGGCGGCGGGCCAGTTTGGTCCGGGTCTCCTCCAGCTCGCGCTTCTGCCTGCGCACGTCCGCGTCGGCGGCCCGCAGGGTCCGCTCGGCCGCCTCCTGCTGGGCGGCCAGGGCCTCCTCGTAGGCGGACAGGTTGCCGCCGTACCAGGTGACCGATCCCGACCGCAGCTCGGCGACGCGGTCCACGCGCTCCAGCAGGTCGCGGTCGTGGCTCACCACGACCAGCACCCCGGAACGCCAGGTGTCGACGGCCTCGTAGAGCCGCCGGCGGGCGAACAGGTCGAGGTTGTTGGTGGGCTCGTCCAGGAGGAGGACGTCGGGCCGCTCCAGGAGCAGGGCTGCCAGGCGCAGCAGGACGGTCTCCCCGCCGGACATCTGCCCCACGGTGCGGTCCAGTTCGACGTGGCCGAGGCCGAGCGACCCCAGTGTGGCCAGGGTTCGCTCCTCGACGTCCCAGTCGTCTCCGACCGCGTCGAAGTGCGCCTCGTCCACGTCACCGGCCTCGATGGCGCGCAGGGCGGCGCGACGTTCCGCGATGCCCAGGGCCTGGTCGACCCGCACGGACGTGTCCAGGGTGATGTTCTGCGGGAGGTAGGCCAGGCTTCCGCCCGCGGTCACCGTGCCGGAGGCAGGGCGCAGCCGCCCGGCCAGCAGCCGCAGCAGGGTGGACTTGCCGGTGCCGTTGGCGCCGACGAGCCCGGTCCGGCCCTGGCCGATGGTGAGGGAGAGCCCGTCGAACACGGGCGTGCCGTCCGCCCACTGGAAGGACAGGGCGGAGCAGGTCAGGGAGACGCCGGCGGTGGGCGTACTTGGCATGGTGGTCCTCGCGGTCGCAAGCGCTTGACGGGTGGCTTGATGGGCGAACACCACGCGGCGGCCGGGTCGAGGGAGACGGACGAGGTCCCCGAGAGGCCGGGGACTGCTGGCGCCGAGGTCGCATGCACGCGCGGTCACGGACGGCGTGGAAGCCAGTCGTGGGGTGACCGGTGTACGGCTCAGCCGTACCGCGTGATGATCGCGGACCTCAGATGCGCAACGTCCACCTCTATCGTCGACAACAGGACGTGCGCCACTGTAGGGGATGGCCGGCCGGAAAGTAAACCGCTTTTCCCGGGTGTCGAAAGCCCGGGTCGGACCCGGTCCGCCGGTCGCGGGCGGTCGGCGTCCTCGATCCGGGGCGCGCCGAGCGGGGCCCTCGCGCCCGCCGGGACCGGGCCGGGCCGTCGGGATCACGGACCGGTGGGACCGCTCGGCGGACGGCGCGTCCGGGTCCCGTCCGGGGTCACCGGCGGCGGCGCCCCCAACCGGTGCCGTAGCCGGCCACGTGCAGGGCCAGGAACAGCAGGCCGCCGAGGGTGAGGGTCCTCGGGGTGACCAGGTCCTGGATGTTCTCTCCGAGGAGTTCCAGGAGCAGGGCCAGCCCGAACAGGACCGCGGCGATGGTGGCGAACACGGGAGCCTCCGGGGGGAGTAGGTGTGTTCCAGGGTGCTACACGTCTACCCGACGACCGGGCGGGTAATCGCGGCCCGCCTCCACGCGGACCGCGCGCCGCCCGTCCGGACCTGCGCTCCTCGCGACGATCTCCCGCGCACCGCCGCGCCCCGGCGCCTGCGGCCGGGGCGCGGCGGAGGGGCCGGAGAGGGACCGGCCGGGGCGGCGCCCCTCCCCGGCCCGCGGACACCCACCGCTCAGAGCAGTGTGGACCAGTACGTCCAGAACGCCTGCCCGACGGCGGCGAGGACGGCCGTGCCCCACAGGGTGAGGACCACGGTGTGGTTGCGTGCCAGGACGGCGAGCACCCGACGGCTCCCGGGAGGCGCCGGCAGGTGCCCGGAGCGCAGGTTGTGCAGGGTGACGTACCAGAAGAGCGGGATCGTCACCGCCCACACCACCATGCAGTAGGGGCACAGGGCCCCGATCCGGTAGAGGCTCTGGAAGATCAGCCAGTGCACGAACACCGCTCCGAGGAACGTGCCCGTCTGGAGCCCCAGCCAGAACCAGCGGCGGAACCCCGCGCCCGCCAGCAGCGCCGCGCCGACGGTCGCGACCACGGCGAAGCCGGCGACGCCGAGGACCGGGTTGGGGATCCCGAAGGCGGAGGCCTGCGCGGTCCCCATGACGGTTCCGCAGGACAGCACCGGGTTGATGCTGCACGAGGGCACGTGCCCGGGGTCGGCCAGCACGCGCATCCTCTCGACCAGCAGCGCGGTGGCGGCGACCAGGCCCAGGGTGCCGCCGACGGCGAGCAGCCACGGCAGGGCGCGGCTGACGACCGGGGTGTCGGCTCCGGGGCGGGCGGCGCCGGGGGAGGGCGTCACGGCGGTCATTCGCCCAGCTCCGCGTCGATCAGCGCGGACAGCGCCTCGTAGCCGGGCATGCTCTCGGTCTGCCGCCCGTTGACGTAGATGGTCGGGGTGCCCTGCACGCCCAGCGCGACCCCGTCGTCGAAGTCGGCCTGCACGCGCTCGGCGGTCTCGGGGGCGGCCATGGTGCGGGTGAACTCGGCCATGTCCAGGTCCAACTCCTCCGCGAAACCGAGGAACACCCTGATCTGGGACTCCTGCGACTCGCCCCACGCGGCCTGGGTCTCGTACATCCGCACGTACATCTCCTCGAAGGCCCCCTGCTGGGCGGCGGCCTCCACGGCTGCGGCCGCGGGCCGGGAGTTGGCGTGTCCGGGGAGCGGGAAGTACCGGACGACCAGGTTGATCCGGCCCTCGTAGTCCTCGCGGACGCGCTCCATGACCGGGAACTGCGCCCGGCAGGCCTCGCACTCGAAGTCGAGGAACTCCACCACCGTCACCTCGGCGCCCTCGGACCGGGTGAGGTGGTGGCTGTCCTCCCGTACCAGCAGCTCGGCGGGGGCGGGGGCGGGCGTCCCGGAGGCGGCGCCGCCCTGCCCGGGCGGCGCGTCGCCCCGGCCGGAGAGGAACAGCAGCGAGGCGCCCGCCAGGGCGATCACGCAGAGGAGGGAGACGGTGATCCAGAGGTTTCTGCTCATGTGGGTGTCCCGAAGGGAGGGGACGCGCGGACGCGCCCGGGTCGGTCACGACGGAGGGGCCACACCGCGGCGGGGCGTGGCGGATCACCCGCGCGCGGGGGCGCGGGTGCGGTCGTGACTAGACCCTTCGGACGCAGAGCAGGGTGAGGAGCCCGTGGCCGTGCGGGGCCGACGGGGCGGGGCGCGCGGGGCGCGGACGGGGACCGGCACGGGGCGCGAGGAGCGCCGGCGGCGTGAGGGCGGCCCCGAGCGCGGGCAGCAGCGGCTGGGCGGTCGGCAGCCCCTGGCCGTCGGCAGGATCGCAGGTGTGGTCCGGGGCCGGGCCGCCGGCGGTCACCGTGCCGTCCGCCGCGTCCGCGCCGCCGATCCCCTCGTCGCCGTCCGGGCAGTCCTGGGCGGACACCACCGGGGCCGTCACCGTCGACACCGGTGCCGTCCGGGAGCCGAACGGGGTGCCGTGGCACAGGGCGCACAGGAAGCACATCACCACGAGTGAGACCAGCAGCACCACGAAGGTGCGCTGACTCCGCGCGTGGAGGTGTCCCGTCATGGAACGAACTGTAACGGCGCCCCCGCGGGAGCGTTCGCCGGCCACCGGTCAGCGGTGTACCGCGGTCCGGCCGCCCCGGTGTCCCGACCCCACGGGCCGCGTCCCTCCGGACCGACGGCGGCCCGCCCGTCCCCGCGCGGGGACGGGCGGGCCGGGACCGGGGTCCGGCCACACGTCACCGGTCGGTGGCGGGCCTCTCCCGCGGAAGCTCCTCGCGGTCGTCCGAGCGTGCCGCCGGACCCTCCAGGGAGGCCCGGGGGACCGGACGCGCCTGGTGGTGTCCGTAGCCGTGCGCCGGTCCCTGGGGCCGGGCGTAGCCCGCGGACTGCGCGGGCGGCGGAGCGTCGTACCCGGGCTGCTGCCCCTGCGGCCGGTCGTGCCCGGCCTGCTGCCCGGCCTGCTGGGCGGGCGGCGCGGCGCCCTCCTCGTCGGGGTTGTCGCTCTCGTCGCTGAGCCCCTTGGCCTCGGCCTTGAGGATGCGCGCGCTGCGCCCCAGCGACCGCGCCAGTGTGGGAAGCCTGCTCGCGCCGAACAGCAGGAGGGCGATCACCAGCAGGATCATGATCTCGCGTGCGCCGATACCCATGTCGTCGTTCCTTTCCTCGTGGGGATCACGTGCCCGGGGGCCGGTGGCCCACCGGGCTCACCGCTGGGTCCTGTCCGGGCGGATCGCCCGGTAGGAAGCGGAAGCCCGCACCCGTCTCGGTGACGAAGTAGCGGGGACGGCGGGGGTCCGGTTCCAGTCGCCTCCTGATGTGCGACATGAACACGCGCAGGTAGTGGTGCTCGGTACCGTACCCGGGTCCCCACACCTCACGCAGGAGCCGGTCGTGTCCGACCAGCGTGCCGGGTTCGCAGGCCAGCACCTCCACGATGTGCCACTGCCGGGGTGTCAGGGGCACGTGGCGCCCCTGCCTGGTGACGCGCTCCGCCCGGAAGTCGATCGTGAAGTCCGCGGTGACGACCGGGGGCGAGAGCCGGGCCGACGCCTCCCGCCGCCGCATGACCGAGCGCAGGCGGGCGAAGAGCTCGCCCATGGAGAAGGGTTTGGTGACGTAGTCGTCCGCGCCCGCGTCCAGCGCCTCCACCTTGGTCCCCGGGTCGGCGTCGCCCGACACCACCAGGATGGGGCCGTCGCTCCACCCGCGCAGGCTCCGCAGGACGCTCAGACCGTCCAGAGAGGGCAGTCCGAGGTCCAGGAGGACCGCGTCCGGGAGGCGCCTGGCGGCCAGGGCGAGCGCCTGCTCCCCGGTGGCCGCGTAGAGGGGGGCGTAACCCCGCGCGTGGAGGTTCATGCCGAGCGTCCTCCGGACGGTGAGGTCGTCGTCGACCACCAGAACTCCCGGTATCGGGTCCATCTTCCCTGTTCCGTTCCCGCGCCCCGCCGTCGGGGCGGGGCCGATCTCGCGTGCGGTGGCGTCCGCGCGGACGCCACCGGTGTCCGGTGGCGTCGCCGGAGGCGGTGGGGAGCCCGTGAGCCGTGGGCCGGTCTCCTCCGGGATCCGGGAGGAGGGCGGGCGCCGGCGCCGCGCGTGGTCGGCGCGCCCGGCTCCCACCACCATCGAAGGGGGTCCCGGGCGGGCGGGGGCGGATCCTAACGGAATCCATGCGGGGCGCGGGGCGGACCCTGACGCTTTCCTGACGCCCCGCCCGCGGCGCGGCCGGGCCGAGGGGCCGCGACCGCGGGCCCCGGCTCCGACCGCCGCGGTCAGAGGGCGGCGCGGACGGCGTCCAGGGCCTCCTCGTGGATCCGCCCGTTGCAGAACAGCGCGGACCCCGTGTCGAACCGGTCCTGACCGGTGAGGTCGCTGAAGGAACCGCCCGCCTCCCGGACGATCGGCACGAGGGCGGCGATGTCCCAGGGCCCGGCGCCCGAGCCGGACACCGGCCCTGCACGTGGTCCTCCGGGCGCAGGGCGGGACGGGGTGTGGGGGCGGTTCTCCCGAACGCCGGGCAGCAGGCCGGGGCCCAGAGTGGCCCGCCGCCCTGGAAAGGGTCTCGGGCGCAGCCGAGGAGGTGCTGAGCGCTCGGCCCTGTCACGCCCCTTCACCACACGGGCCTCGGCGCGGTCAGGGCCACGACGCTAGAGCAGGTAATCACTGGCCTGGGCCCCGAGGACATGCAGAAGAGCCAGAGCCTCGGCATCAGGCGATCCTGGCGGCGCGCTGTAGAGCACGAGGCGCTGGTCGCGGTCCGCGAGCGTGAGCACATCGCAGTCGACGGTGATCTGCCCGACGACCGGGTGGCGGAAGGTCTTGGTGAGCATCGGCGCGGCCTGCACGTCGTGCCGCTCCCAGAGCCGGGCGAAGTCGGGGCTGGCGTCGCGGAGCTCGTCGACGAGGCCGGTCACCGCGGGATCCGTCGGATAGCGGGCGAGGACGGCACGGAGCTCCATGACGACCTGGTGCCGGAACTCCGCGGCGTCGGAGATTCCGTACCGCGCCGTGTCGGGCCGCTCCGGCTCGAGGAAGGCCCGACGGGCGAGATTGCGGCCCTGGGGCGCGAGTCCGCCGAAGTCCTCCATGAGAGCGGCCGCGAGGTCGTTCCACGCGAGCACCTCGAACGCGGCGGACATGACCAAAACGGCCGTCTGCGGCAGCCGTTCGAGGAGCGCGAGAATGCTGGGCCGAACGTCGCGCCGGTGCAGCCGGGTACGGGTCGGTGCGGTACCCGCCAGGACGTGCAGGTGGTCGGACTCGGCGTCGGTGAGCCGCAGCGCGCCGGCGATCCCGGCGAGGACCTCGCCCGACGGCCGCGGCGCCCTCCCCTGCTCGAGCCGGACGTAGTACTCCGTGGATATGTGCGCGAGGACCGCGGCCTCCTCGCGGCGCAGCCCCGGTGTCCGACGTCGCGGTCCGGACGGGAGACCGACGTCCTGCGGCCGGAGCCGCTCGCGACGGCTGCGGAGAAACATCCCGAGCTCCTGCCTGTTCATACCCCGAGTCTGCACGATGCGCGGCGGCGGATCCTGGTACCGCCTGTGCCTGTATCCGGCTTCGAGGCCGGCCCGACACTGTCGCCATGACGAACAACATCGACATCGCGCCCATCGGCCTGCTCTCCGGCAAGGTCGTGTTCATCACCGGCGCCAGCCGCGGCATCGGCGCCGCCGCGGCCCGGCTCTTCGCCTCCGAAGGTGCTGCCGTCGTGCTCGCCGCCCGCAGCTCGGACGCCCTCGACCGCATCGTCACCGAACTCCGCGCCGACGGAGGTGTCGCCGACGCGGTCCCCCTGGACCTCGCCGACCGTGCGAGCATCCACGCGGCGGTCGCCCGCGTGGAGGAACTGCACGGACGGCTCGACGGCGCCTTCAACAACGGCGCGGCGGTCCAGCAGCCCGGCCCCCTCGACACCACGAGCGACGAGGAGATCGACGAGCAGTTCGCGGTGAACTTCCGCTCGCACTGGACCGCCATGACAGCCGAGACCGCACTCATGAGGAGGAACGGCGGTGGGGCGATCGTCAACACGTCGAGCATCGGCAGTCGCCGCGCGAACCCGGCCCTCCCCGCGTACGGCGCCATGAAGCGCGCGCTCAACAGCATCACCGAAACCGCGGCGGTGAGCTGGGCCGGTGACGGCATCCGGGTCAACGGCATCGCCCCCGGCGGCACCGCCACGGAGATGATCGACATGTGGGAGGCGGCGAGCCCCGGCATCATCGAGCGGGTGCAGGCATCGATCCCGCTCGGCCGGATGGCCGAGCCCCGCGAGGTCGCCGAGGTGGCCGCATGGCTCCTCAGCGACCGTGCGTCGATGGTGACCGGCGCGATCGTGCCGGTGGACGGCGGCGCGGGCGCCTGAGAGGGAGAGCCTGGGCACGCCGTGGCGGCATCGCGCCGTACCTTCGCGGTGGGCCAGGTTCTCCCGAAGCCACGGCGAGGGGCAGGGCAGGGGATCGAGGAGGACCGCTCCGGGATGCAGCGCTTCCCACCATCGAAGGTCACGCCGAGACCACGACGACCCCGCGCGATACACCCTCGCCGAGAGGCCCCGCGCCGACGGTCAGGGGGCGGGGCCCGCGTCGTGACCGGCCTTGTGGAGTAACCGGAGCCGGACGGTCCTGTCGGCGCGCGAGGGCAGCGTGCGGGTGCGGTCATGGGCCGGTTGGGCGGCAGGGACCGCACCGTGCCCCCGGCCCGCAGTGGGGCGACCCCGCCGGCGCCATCGTGCACTGATCTGAACACCACGTCCCCGACCGGACCCGGTCGGGGACGTCGTCTGTTGGCAGGTCATGCGCATGCCGGTGCACCGCAGGGGCGAAGAGGACGGTGTGGAGTTCCTGTCAGGCCCCGGCCGGCAGCACGGCGTGCCGCAGCCGTCCGAGGATGTCGGCGACGGAGAGCGCTCCGGAGACGGCTCGCCCTCCGTTGAAGGAGAAGCTGGGCACGCCGGTGACTCCGAGCCGGGCAGCGCGCTGTTCGTCGGCGCGTACGGCGTCGCCGAACCGGTCGCCGTCCAGCAGTGCCTCCACCTCCGCGGTGTCGAGCCCGGCCTCGGAGCCGAGCCGGGCGAGCGTTCGCCGGTCGCCCAGGTAGGCCCCTTCGGCGGTGTATCCCCGCAGCAGCCGCTCTCGTACCGGCTCTCCCAGCGACCGGTACTCGCCGAAGTGGATGAGGCGGTGTACGTCGAAGGTGTTGACCGGTACGGCGTTCTCCAGCCGGTACTCCAGCCCCACCTCGGCGGCGAGCCGGGTGACCATCGCCATGCCCGCGGCAGCCTGCTCGGCCGACATGCCGAGATCGCGCTGCATGCATTGGGGAATGGTCAGTTTGCCGTCCCGGGGCCCGTCGGGGTCCAATTCGAAGCTCCGCCAGGTGACCGCGACGGAGTCGCGGTACTCGAACCGCTGCAGGGCGGACTCGAAGCGGCGCTTGCCGATGTAGCACCAGGGGCAGACGACGTCGGTCCAGATGTCCACGGTGATCTCGCTCATGGGCACTACCGTAGAGGGGAGGCTTACTTTTTGTAAGGACATACCTTTGGGTAAGCTACAGGTATGGACGTTGGTTCTGAGGTGAAGGATGACAAAGTCGTCGCGATGAGTGACGCATTCACGGCGGACTGCCCGGCCCGCACGGTGCTGAACCATGTGAGCAGCCGCTGGGGAGTGCTGATCCTGGCCTCCTTGCAGGAGGGGCCTATGCGCTTCTACGTGCTGCGGGACAGGATCGGTGGCATCAGCGAGAAGATGCTGTCCCAGAATCTGCGGGTGTTCGTGCGGGACGGGCTGATCGCTCGCGAGGTCGAGGCGACGGTGCCGCCGCAGGTGACCTACTCGCTCACCCCCCTGGGGCGGGAACTGGCGACGACCCTGGGCGGCTTGGTCGAGTGGATCACGCATCGGATCGGAGACATCGTTGCCGCGCGCGAGCGCCACGACGAGGAGAGGTGAAGCCGCCGTTCGCCGTCGCTCGACCGGTCATCGACGTTCCTGCGGGCGAGGCGGACCACTGCGGGATTCAGCGATAGCCCTCCCGCTGCTCACCGATCGGTGGTGAGTCGGTCCGAGGCGCGGGCCCTGTCGGCCTTCACCGTCCGGGACGGCCACCGGGGGGCCGGATGCGCACCCGGTGCGGTGAGGGCGGTGGTGTCCGGGCGGCGGAACCCGGTGTCGCCGGTGCGCCGCCATGCGGCCAGGGTGCGCACACCAAAGGCCAGGACGATGCCGAGCAGGTAGAGGACGAGTGCGGCCGGTGCCACGGGGTCTCCGTTCAGGTGGGGCGGTCAGGGCTCAGGTGCGGGTGGCGACGCCCATGCCCACACCTTTCATTATCGCCAAAATTGGATATGATCGCTGTATGACGATGAATAGCACGGATGGATGCCAGGCCACAACCGCGGGCGTGGGCGCCGCCGAGGCCCTTTTCCACAGCCTCTCCGACGGCACCCGGCTGGCCATCGTGCGCCGCCTGGCCCAGGGCGAGGCACGGGTGGCCGACCTGGTGGCCCAACTCGGGCTGGCCCAGTCCACGGTCTCCAAGCACGTGGCGTGCCTGCGCGACTGCCACCTGGTCGACGGGCGCCCCGAGGGTCGGCAGGTGTTCTACTCCCTGGCCCGCCCCGAACTCCTGGACCTGCTCGCGTCGGCCGAGGTCCTGCTGGCCGCGACCGGCAGCGCGGTCGCGCTGTGCCCCAACTACGGAACCGACAGCCGGCCCGCCACGACGGAGGCGTGCGGTGAGTGACGCGTGCTGCGGGTCGGATGAGCCCCGCACAGGAGAAGAAACCGAAGAGCACGAGCCCCAGACGCTGTGGCAGGTGAGCGAGCTCCGCTTCGCCGCCCTGGCCGCGGTGCTCCTGCTGGCCGGGTACGGCGCGGGCTGGGCGGGAGCCCCCGACCCGGCGGGCCTGGCGCTCAAGGCCGCCGCCCTGGCCGTCGCGGGATGGACGTTCGTCCCCTCCACCGTGCGCCGCCTGGCCCGGGGCAGGATCGGAGTGGGCACGCTGATGACCATCGCCGCCATCGGCGCGGTGATGCTGGGCGAGGTGGGCGAGGCCGCGATGCTCGCGGTGCTCTACACCATCGCCGAAGGGCTGGAGGAGTACTCCGTGGCCCGCACCCGGCGCGGCCTGCGCGCCCTCCTGGACCTGGTCCCCGACCGGGCCCGGGTGCTCCGTGACGGTGTTGAGCACACCGTCGGCCCGGCCGAGCTGGTGGTGGGCGACACGCTGGTGGTGCGCCCGGGCGAGCGCCTGGCCACGGACGGGGTCATCGCCTCCGGGCACACCGGCCTGGACACCTCCGCCATCACCGGCGAGTCCGTCCCCGTCGAGGCCGGCCCCGGTGAGGAGGTGTTCGCCGGGTCCATCAACGGCACCGGCGCGGTGGAGGTCACCGTCACCGCCACCGCGGCCGACAACTCCCTGGCCCGCATCGTGGCCATCGTGGAGGCCGAACAGGCGCGCAAGGGAGCCGGACAGCGCCTGGCCGACAAGGTCGCCACACCGCTCGTGCCCGGGGTGATGGTCGCCGCCGCCCTCATCGCCGCCCTGGGGTCGCTGTTCGGCGACCCGCTGACGTGGATCGAACGCGCCCTGGTCGTGCTGGTGGCCGCCTCGCCGTGCGCGCTGGCCATCTCCGTGCCCGTGACCGTGGTAGCCGCGATCGGCGCCGCCTCCAAGCACGGCACCCTGGTCAAGGGCGGAGCCGCCCTGGAGGCCATGGGCCGCGTCCGCACCGTGGCGTTGGACAAGACCGGCACCCTGACCCGCAACCGCCCGACCGTCATCGAGACCGCCCCCGCCCCAGGCCACACCCCCGGGCAGGTGCTGGCGGTGGCCGCCGCGCTGGAGGAGCGCAGCGAACACCCCCTCGCGGCCGCGATCCTGGCCGCCTCACCCCACCCGGAGCGGGCCGAACAGGTCGAGGCGCTCCCCGGATCCGGTCTGACCGGCACGCTGCACGGCCACCCCGTGCGGCTGGGCCGCCCGGGCTGGATCGACGCCGGCCCCCTGGCCCCGGACGTGGCGCGGATGCAGCACGCCGGGGCCACCGCCGTCCTGGTCGAGGAGGCCGGCACCGTGATCGGCGCGGTCGCGGTGCGCGACGAACTGCGCCCCGAAGCGGGAGAGGTCGTCTCCTCCCTGCGCGGCTCCGGCTACCGGGTCGTGATGCTCACCGGCGACAACCCCGCCACCGCCGCCGCCCTGGCCGCCCAGGCGGGCATCGATCCGCACGACGTGCACGCCGACCTGCGCCCCGAGGACAAGTCCCGCCTCGTCGGCCGGCTCCGCGAACACGGCCCCGTGGCGATGGTGGGAGACGGGGTCAACGACGCACCCGCCCTGGCCACCGCCGACCTGGGTATCGCGATGGGGGCGATGGGCACCGACGTGGCCATCGAGACCGCCGACGTCGCTCTGATGGGCGAGGACCTGCGCCACCTGCCCCGGGCACTGGGCCATGCCCGCCGCTCCCGGGCGATCATGTGGCAGAGCGTGGGCCTGTCGCTGGCCATCATCATCGGCCTGATGCCCCTGGCGCTGTTCGGGGTGCTCGGGCTCGCTGCGGTCGTGCTGGTACACGAGGTGGCCGAGGTCGTGGTCATCGCCAACGGCATCCGCGCCGGACGCACCCGCGAACTGGGCACGGACCTCCCCGGTACGCCGGCCGCGCCCGCGCCGGAGGTCGAGGAACACAGGATCCGGGGGTAACCCCTGGTCTGTTCACCGGTCGGTGGTGGGCATGTTCAGGGACCGTGCCCTGTCGGCGTCGGTGGGCAGGGTGCGGCGTCGCGAACGAGCGCCCGACGCGGGCGATGGCCCGACCCCGGGGCGTTGCGGGAGAGCGTCCGGATGGCGTCGCAGGTGTGCACCGCCTCCGCGCGGACGGGGCCCGGGGGAGTCCCCTCGCCGGGCACGGGCCGCCGACCGCCGGCCGCCGGGGCGGCTTCGGGCCGTGCGAAGGCCCACCGGCCGGCGTCGGGCGCCCGTCGGTCGGTGGGCCGCTGCGGATCAGCGGATGTTGATGTCGGTGCAGGCGTAGAAGGCGTTGCCCGTGTCGGCGATGTTCCAGCGGGCCAGGAGCTTGTGCCGCCCGTTGTACCCAGACAGGTCGACGGTGTGGTTCACCGTCGCCCCGGGACGGGCGCCGTTGTCGTTGAACACGGCGACCCTCTGGTTCCCGATGAAGTACTCCCAGGTGCTGGTGGCGTGCGACACCGTGAGGGTCCAGGTGAAGGTCTGGGTGCGTCCCACGTCGGTGACCCGCCAGCCGCGGCTGTCGTCGTTGAGCTCGGAGAACCGTCCGACTCCGCCGTCGCAGCGCGTCTGGCCCTTGGGGCCTTCGACGCTCTGCGGCTCCCAGCGGATGTCGCCGCACTGGACGATGCCCGCGGCGCACTGGGCCTGGCGGCTCATGGGGGTGGAGACGTAGCCGTGCGCGGACGCGACACCGGCGGGCATGAGGGTGAAGAAGAGAGCGGTGGCGGCCGCCACGGCGGTCACTGCGCGGAGTCGGCGGGGGGACGAGCGGGGCTTCATACGGGGAGCCTTTCCTCGATGACCCGGGACCGAACGACCGGGTCGGGGGATGAGGCGAAGGTAGGTGGCTCGTGACCCTCGGTCAAGAGCCGAGGTGGTCGCGGCGCCGTGCCGTCCCTGTACCGGGTGGGGGTACCACTGAGGGGCGGCGGGGGCCCGGCCCGGTCGGTCGGCCTCGGGCCCGCTCGCGGTGAACAGTACGGCAGTCGGTCCTCGACGACACCGGTCCGGTCACGGTGGGAGTGGACCACCCGCACCGGGTCCACCGGACCACGCCGAAGGCTACATTCTCCTTACCCGGGAACGAAGGGGCGGTTCCCTGCGCACGGATCCGGTTCCGTCCGCCGCCGGCGGTCGAGCGGTCCCCGCGCGTTTCCCCGGGGTCGCGGACACGGTGGGTGTCCGGCCTGATCGAGGGCCAGGGGAGCGCGGCGGTTCCCACGGCTCGGGAACGCGAGCGGCCCCTGTGACGCCGGTGCCCGGGGAGCACCGTCGTGGACACAGCGTGAACGGGCTCATGGGGAAGCCCGCGCGCAGGACGGTCTCCCTACGCGGCGGGCCCCGGGAACGCCGAAGGCCAGAGCCGAAGCTCTGGCCTTGGGTGATGCTGGTGGGCGATACAGGACTCGAACCTGTGACCTCTACCGTGTCGAGGTAGCGCTCTAACCAACTGAGCTAATCGCCCTCATCGGGGGGATGAGGTACTGCGCACTGCGAGGCGGAGACGGGAATCGAACCCGTGTGCAGGGATTTGCAGTCCCTTGCCTCAACCACTCGGCCACTCCGCCAGGAAACGACATGGGGGGTCGTCGAGTGACACCCATGCGGGCCTCTCCGAGCGGACGACGGGATTCGAACCCGCGACCCTCACCTTGGCAAGGTGATGCTCTACCAGCTGAGCCACGTCCGCGTGTGCGCCGGGCTGACGACCCGGCACCGGTACCGCTCCACCACCCGGTGGGTGGTGGAGCCGAACCGTTCGCGAGCGGACGACGGGATTCGAACCCGCGACCCTCACCTTGGCAAGGTGATGCTCTACCAGCTGAGCCACGTCCGCGCGGCGAGTGCTGTGGACCCCCGAGATCTCCCTCGTTCGTCCCCCTCGCTGCGTTAAGAACTCTAGCGGATTCCCGGCCAAGCGCGAAATCGGATTCGGCGGGGCGCACGCGGGACCGCGCCCGCGCCCTGCCGTGGCAGGCCAGGCGGACGACCTGCCGCGGCGGCAGGAGTCAGTTCTCCACGTGCGCGGGCGTCGAGGGCATGTCGGGTCGCGGGGGTGCGGAGAGGTACTGGCCGACGCGCTCGATGACCTTGTTCATCTCGTAGGCGATCAGGCCCACGTCGCTGTCGGAGTCGGACATCAGCGCCATGCACGCTCCCTCTCCGGCCGCGGCGACGAAGAGGAAGGCGCGGTCCATCTCGATGATGCTCTGACGGATGTCGCCGGCGGAGAACTGCTTGCTCGCACCGCCCGCGAGGCTGTGCAGCCCCGAGGCGATGGCCGACAGGTGTTCGGCGGCCGGGCGGTCGAGGCCGCTGGAGGTGGCCATGAGGAGCCCGTCGGTGGACAGAACGATGGCGTGCTGTGTTCCGGAGGCGCGCGTGAGGAGGTCGTCCAGCAGCCAGCTGAGTTCTCCGCGGGCGGTGCTCGGTGGGGTCATGTCTCTCTTTGCTCTGTCAGTGTTCGGGGTGTGCCGGGGACACGTGCACCCGGGGTGCGGCAGGATCGGCCGGAAGGGGAGAGCTCGGATCAGCTGCGACCGGTCCCGCATAAGCGTTGCCCAGATGATAGTCATTCGTAACTTATCTGTCCGGCAGCCACGGCGTGTGTCGGGTGGGCCGCGCTCCGGTGTGAAGCGTGTGACCAGTTCCGATGGAGGCCCCGGGACGGGGTGGAAACCGGACCGGAGGCCGGTGCCGGTCACCGCCCTTGCCAATCCCGACGCACGGCGGGTAGGGAGGTCCCGGGTCGGGAGGGCCGCCGAGGTGGGAGTATCGGGGAGTCACCGGCCCGACCTGGGCAGTTGAGAACTTGGGGGTTGGAATGAGGGTGTGGATCGCGGGTGCCGGGTACGGCCGCGGCGCCGTCGTCGACGAGAGCGAGGCGCGCATCCCCGCGCTCGACCACGGGATCACCGTGGGGGACGGGGTCTTCGAGACCGTCCGGTCACGGAACGGCCGCCCGTTCGCGCTCACCCGCCACCTGCGCAGGCTGGCCCGCTCCGCCGCGGGTCTGGGGATGGCCGAGCCCGACCTGGAGCTGGTCGCCGACGGCGTCGCCCTGGCCGTGGCCGCCAACCCCGAGCTGGGCGACGCCCGCGTGCGCATCACGGTGACCGACGGCGCGGGCCCGCTGGGATCGGACCGTTCCCCGGGCGAGCAGACCGTCATCGTGGCGCTGGGCCCCTTCCCGGGGATCCCCCCGCACACGGACGTGGCGCTGGCCCCGTGGCCGCGCAACGAGTTCGGGGCCCTGGCCGGCCTCAAGACCACCTCGTACGCCGACAACGTGCGGGCCCTGGCACACGCCAAGGAGAGGGGCGCGAGCGAGGCGGTCTTCCGCAACGTGAGCGGGAACCTCTGCGAGGGCACCGGGAGCAACGTCTTCGTGGTGCTCGACGGCGCGCTGGTCACTCCGCCGCTGTCGGCCGGGCCGCTGGCGGGCATCACCCGGGAGCTCGTCCTGGAGTGGTTCGGGGGCGAGGAGGCCGACGTGCCGATGGAGCGCCTGCCGGAGATCTCCGAGGCCTTCCTGACCTCGACGGGCCGCGATGTCCAGCCGATCCTGCACATCGACGGCCGGCAGGTCTCCTCGGAGCCCGGTCCCGTGACGGCCAAGGCCATGGCGGTGTTCGCCGAGCGCTCGGCCGCCGACCTCGACCCGTGACCGGGGAGCCCGGGGAGTCACCGGCCGGGAGCGGTGCGGAGAGGGGCTCTCCCGGGGCCTGACACGACGGAGGCCGTCAGGGTCCCGTGAGGGGCCTCAGGAGTGGAGGTGCTGCTGGATCTCCTCGTCGAGGTCCACGAACTGGGCCTCCTGGCCCGCGGGGACGATCTCGTAGGTCCTGTGCAGGAACTCCGCCAGCGGGGAGACCTGGGTGTCGAACTCCGCCTGCCCGAAGGGGGAGGAGAGCGCGATGCTCACGCTGCGCTCGCCGCTCTCGTCCTTGGACGGCCACACGCGGACGTCGCCCTCGCCGACGGGGCGCACGATGCCGACGGTGAGGAGTTCGCGGGCGAAGATCCACTCGACGGGGTTGTCCTCGCCGGTGTGGAACGCGACCCGGATCGCGTACGGGTCGTCCGAGCTGTAGTCCAGCCGGGCGACCAGGGGAACCGAGGTGCGTTCGGGAACCACGAGCCGCAGGCCCAGCTCGGCGGTGGCAGTGGTGTCGCTACTGTTCATGTTCGCCAAACCTTTTCTCGTCCGGCCCTGCTCGTTGCGGCGCGGGTCGGTTGCCGTCTCACTCGCTCCAACGCGGCTTCCCGCGGACCATGACGTGAGTACGGAGACTTTCTTGGTCGGATGGGACCGGAGGTCTCGCTGCCCGCCCAGCGGGCCCAGCTCGCCGCAACGCGGCTCCACGATCCTTCGTCACTGTAATGACCAGGAGAAACCAAAGATTTCCCCATGTCGGGTGGTCCGCGTCACGCGGAGGTAATGTCGCGGCGGTACTCGACGGGCCCACAGGGGCGGGAACTCCTTCTCACAGCGGGAATCACCACCGACAGAAGACACTCCCACGAACCTGCCGGTAGTATGTTGTGACCTCTGTCACAGTACAGGGGGTTCGCCGGGCGGGCCGCGTGCGTCGAGCACCCCCGAACATGCGCTAAAGTTTTTCTTGTCCGGCCGAGAGGGCGGGCAGCGCAGCAGTTCAGGGCGATTAGCTCAGTTGGCTAGAGCGCGTCGTTCACACCGACGAGGTCACTGGTTCGAGTCCAGTATCGCCCACATCGAGGGAGGGCCGACCCCGCTTCACGGGGGGTCGGCCCTCCCTTTTTTCGCTGCGTCCGGTCACGGGCGGGGCAAGGCGGCCCCGGGCCGGGGCCGTGTCCCGCCGCCTATTCGTGCGGAGGGGTGCCGGTCAGCGCGCGCCGCTCGGCCCTGCGCTGCCGGAAGCGGCGGAAGACGTCCTCCTTGAGCCGCATCCCGTACTGCTCGGCGCGCATGAACAGCACGCGCGCGGGCCGGACCACCCGCTGGGCCCATCGGAACTCGGTGCTGAAGATGACCAGTCCGAGGATGACCGACGCCAGCCCCGGGCCCGGAAGCACCATCATGGCGAACCCGGCCAGGACGACCAGCGTGCCGACGGTGCCCACGAGGACGCGCCAGGGCAGGTGCAGCGCGGGGTGGGTGTGCATGCGTCTGCGAAAAAGTCGCAGCCTCGCGCGAAGCCGCCGCCATCTCCTTGCGTGGAGGCGGCGGGAGGGGGATGTCTCCGGGGCCGGTGGGCCGGTCGGTGGGCTCGGTGACATGCGCTCACAGTATTCGGTCGAAGCGACTGGGTGCATTCGGGTCGACGGTGGCGAGGGGTCGGATGTCTGCTGATTGTCACCGATCTCGATCCGCGGATCAATGGTCTTTGGTATGGCTGTGGACAGCTTCCGGAAAGGTGACGTTCTCTGACAGAACGGATACCCGAGAGGGGAGTCGTCCTTTCTGTCACCGTTTCCCCTGGAGGGGATGGGCCCGGCAGGGGTGGGACGTGGCAGCCGAATCCCGGGACCGAATCACCGGGACCGGGGCGGGATCTCCGGTGCCCCTCCGGGTCCCGGCACGGGTCCCGCGGAGGCGCCGCGCGGGGCCCCGCCCCATGCTGCCGGACCTGTGGACGACCGGGGCGGAGCCACCCCGGAGCCGATAGCATCGAAGCAAAACGCCTGGCCGCCCCACGGGGCGGCTGGTACGCGTTAGACCGCTGTCCACGTCCTTAGGAGTCACCGTGTCCGCCGCGTCTGAGCTGCACATCACCCTCGCCGGAACCCCGCGTGCGGTGGCGGCCACTACTACGGCGGGGCAGGCACTGGAGGCCGACGGCAGGACCGTCGTCGCGGCGCTCGTCAACGGCGAGCCGCGCGACCTGGCCCGGGAGCTCCGTGAGGGCGACGTCGTCGAGCCGATCGCCATCGACTCCGACGAGGGCCGCGCGATCCTGCGCCACTCCACCGCGCACATCCTCGCCCAGGCGGTCCAGGAGCTCTTCCCCGAGGCCAAGCTGGGCATCGGCCCGCCCGTCGAGAACGGCTTCTACTACGACTTCGACGTCGCCGAGCCGTTCACCCCCGCCGATCTCAAGAGCATCGAGAAGAAGATGCAGCAGATCATCAAGCAGGGGCAGCGCTTCGACCGCCGCGTCGTCTCCGAGGAGGGCGCCCGCGCCGAGCTGGCCACCGAGCCCTACAAGCTGGAGCTGATCGGCCTCAAGGGCGGCGCCACCGAGGCGGCCGAGGGCGCCGGGGTCGAGGTGGGGGCCGGCGAGCTCACCATCTACGACAACGTCCACCCGCGCACCGGCGAGCAGTGCTGGAAGGACCTGTGCCGCGGGCCGCACCTGCCCACGACCCGGGTCGTCCCCGCGTTCAAGCTCATGCGCACCGCCGCCGCCTACTGGCGCGGCAAGGAGACCAACCCCCAGCTCCAGCGCGTCTACGGCACCGCCTGGGAGACCAAGGAAGCCCTCAAGGACTACCTGGCCTTCCTGGAGGAGGCCGAGAAGCGCGACCACCGCAAGCTCGGCGCCGAGCTCGACCTGTTCTCCATCCCGGACGAGATCGGCTCGGGCCTCGCCGTCTTCCACCCGCGGGGCGGCATCATCCGCCGGGTGATGGAGGACTACTCGCGCAAGCGGCACGAGGAGAGTGGCTACGAGTTCGTGTACTCACCGCACGCCACCAAGAGCACCCTCTTCGAGAAGTCGGGGCACCTGGACTGGTACGCGGACGGCATGTACCCCCCCATGAAGCTCGACGGCGGCCAGGACTACTACCTGAAGCCGATGAACTGCCCGATGCACAACCTGATCTTCGACGCGAGGGGGCGCTCCTACCGCGAGCTGCCGATGCGCCTGTTCGAGTTCGGCACCGTGTACCGGTACGAGAAGTCGGGCGTGGTGCACGGCCTCACCCGCGCACGCGGCTTCACCCAGGACGACGCGCACATCTACTGCACCGAGGAGCAGATGGCGGACGAGCTCGACTCGCTGCTGACCTTCGTGCTGGAGCTGCTCCGCGACTACGGCCTGGACGACTTCTACCTGGAGCTGTCCACCAAGGACCCGGAGAAGTACATCGGGGACGACGCGGTCTGGGACCAGGCCACCGCCACCCTGCGGGAGGCCGCCGAGAAGCAGGGCCTAGAACTGGTCATGGACCCGGGCGGCGCCGCCTTCTACGGCCCCAAGATCTCGGTCCAGGCCAAGGACGCCATCGGCCGCACCTGGCAGATGTCCACCATCCAGCTGGACTTCAACCTGCCCGAGCGCTTCGACCTGGAGTACACCGCCGCCGACGGCTCCCGCCAGCGGCCGGTCATGATCCACCGTGCCCTGTTCGGTTCCATCGAGCGGTTCTTCGCCGTCCTGCTGGAGCACTACGCGGGCGCCTTCCCCGCCTGGCTGGCCCCGGTGCAGGCGGTCGGCATCCCCATCGCGGACGAGCACGTGCCCTACCTCCAGGAGGTCGCGGCCAAGCTGCGCGCCGAGGGCATCCGTGTCGAGGTCGACGCCAGCGACGACCGCATGCAGAAGAAGATCCGCAACGCCCAGAAGCAGAAGGTGCCCTTCATGCTGCTGGCCGGTGACGAGGACATCAGCAAGGACGCGGTGTCCTTCCGCTTCCGCGACGGCTCCCAGAACAACGGCGTGCCGGTCGACGAGGCCGTGGCCGAGATCGTCGCCGCCGTCCGCGAACGCCGATAGGGCGTGTTCCGCCGCGTCCGGGAGCCACCCGGGCGGCGGTACGGGCCGCGCACAACAGGGCGCCCACCCGGTCCTCCGGGTGGGCGCTCCTTCGTCCTGGTCGTCGCCGCGGCCACGGCGGCCGGGGTCAGCGCTGCTCGCGCGGTGCCGTGGGCTCGTCGTCGTCCCGGAACAGGTCCGCGCGGCTGATGCGCGCGGTCGCGTTGGGGTCCGGGGCGTTCTGCTCCTGCTCGTCGTCGCGGAACAGGTCGGCGCGGCTGATGCGCGCGGTCGCGTTGGGGTCGCTCATGAGGGTTGCTACTCCTAGTTGCTTCGGGGCACAGCGGATCCTATCCGTCTCCTGCGGGGGAGGCCGCCTGGCCGGTTCGGGTGCGGGGAGCCGTGACCCCCGTCAGGGGCCCGTGGTGTGCCGCTTCCACGCCTCCGCGGGGATGCGCTCCACCACGTCGATGAGGTAGTCGGCGGCCGTGAGGGACCGGTTCGGGTCCAGGCGCATGGCGGCCCAGGTGAGGACGTAGTCGCCGCTGAAGCGTACCGGCAGCGAACGCGACCGGGGATCCGACAGCAGCCACCCGGTCATGGCGCGGTCGAGGACGGACCGGGCGAACCCGGTGTCGCCGCCGACGGCGTGGAAGGTTCTCTCGAAGGCGTCGTCGGACGGTGAGGGGCGGTCCCGTCGGCGGATCTCCAGATCGGCGTTGGGGCCGGGGGTGCGGACCGCCACGATGCGGTAAGCCTGCCGGACCTTGGCGGCGCCGTTCCTCGCGGTGTGGGTGTGCTCGAAGACGACGACCGCGTGCCGGCCGCGGCGTCCGGAGAGGACGTGCTGGGCGCGCGGGTGGGGGCCGTTGGTGCAGCGGGGCAGGACCGCGTCGCCCAGCGGGGCGGACTGGTGCTCGGCGTAGTTCCATCCGTGCTCGCGGGCCCAGCTGCGGAGCTCCGCGACGCGTTCCTTGCGAAAGTGCGCGGCGACCGCGATCGCGCCGGCCGACACCACGACGACGATCAGTGCGATCGCGGGCAGGGCGACTTCCATCCGGTGTCTCCTCCGGCCGGGGAACGTGGAGCGGCCGCGGACCCGGGGCGGGACCCGCCGGGGCGGGCCGGGTCGTCAGGGTCCGGAAACAGGGGACCCGTGCTGGCCGTAGGGCTCCATTCTGTGCTGATTGCCGAAACTTGTCACCCCTTGGTGCCGTTCGCCGGTGACCCCCGGAGTTCACGTACCCCGCGTGTCATCCCCATACCCGCCTGAACCAGGAGAAGCACCATGGCGGGTAAATGCGATCCTTCGGCCGCGACCTGGGCCGACACGGCGGTTCTGCCGTTCCTGTGCGCTTTCTCGCGCCCGGCCGGCGCGATTTCGCCAATCCTGCGAGAACTGGCAGTGATTCAATACGCACGGAGGGTGAGAATTGTCCGGAACCGGCCATGAAGGGTCGGCGAACAACGCCCGCCGGGAAACGCCGCCCTTCCGGCAATCCTCATTGTTCGGCGGACATGCGGCCACTGGGGGCCAGGTGGGGCACGTCGCCCGCGACACGGTCGGCCCCCGGTCGGCGCCGCCGCGCGCCACCTCCTCGCCGCTCCCCGAGGAGGGGTGCCCGTTTTGTGGCACACCTCGCATGGTAGGGAGGTAGGACCCCGGGACGGGGGGCGCTTTTTGTGGGGTTCCCACAACACAGCAGATCCGCCATGGGCGATTCGGGACATTGATGTATCCGGTCGTGATCGAGCAAGGTATAGATAGGTGGAGGCGACGCTCCGGGCTTTGGGGGTCGCCTTCTGTGCGTGGGTACTTGGGAGGCTCAACCGGTGTTCAGTCGTGTCGCCATCGTCAACCGTGGAGAGGCCGCGATGCGCCTCATCCACGCCGTTCGGGATCTTTCGGCGGAGATAGGGACGCGTATCGAGACGGTCGCCCTCTACACCGACGCCGACCGCAACGCGACCTTCGTCCGCGAGGCGGACGTCGCCTACGCGTTGGGCCCGGCCTCGGCGCGCCCCTACCTCGACCACGCCGTCCTGGAGCGCGCGCTGGTGGAGACGGGGGCCGACGCCGCCTGGGTCGGCTGGGGCTTCGTCGCCGAGGACCCGGCCTTCGCCGAACTGTGCGAGAAGGTCGGCGTCACCTTCGTCGGGCCGAGCGCGGAGGCGATGCGCAGGCTCGGTGACAAGATCGGCTCCAAGCTCATCGCCGAGGAGGTCGGCGTCCCGGTCGCTCCGTGGAGCCGCGGCGAGGTGGCCACCCTGGAGGACGCTCTGCGCGCCGGGGACGAGATCGGCTACCCGCTGATGCTCAAGGCGACCGCGGGCGGCGGCGGGCGCGGCATCCGCATGGTCGCCTCGAGCGAGGACCTGACCGAGGCCTACGAGCGCACCAGCCAGGAGGCGCTGCGCGCCTTCGGCTCCGGCGTCGTCTTCCTGGAGCGCCTGGTCACCGGGGCCCGGCACGTCGAGGTCCAGGTCATCGCCGACGGCCAGGGCACCGCGTGGGCGCTCGGCGTCCGCGACTGCTCGGTGCAGCGCCGCAACCAGAAGGTCATCGAGGAGTCCGCCTCCCCGGTCCTGGGTCCGGAGCAGACCGCGGAGCTCAAGGCCTCCGCCGAACGCCTCGCCGTGGCCGTCGGCTACCGCGGAGCCTGCACCGTCGAGTTCCTCTACCACCCCGGTGAGAAGCTGTTCGCCTTCCTGGAGGTCAACACCCGGCTCCAGGTCGAGCACCCGATCACCGAGATCACCACCGGCACCGACCTGGTCCGGCTGCAGCTGCACGTGGCGGGCGGCGGGCGGCTTGAGGGCGACCAGCCCGTCGAGACCGGGCACGCCGTCGAGGCCCGGCTCAACGCCGAGGACCCCGACCGCGACTTCGCGCCCGCCCCCGGCCGCATCGCGCGCCTGATCCTGCCCGCCGGGCCCGGCATCCGCGTCGACACCGGTGTCAGCGAGGGCGACACCATCCCCGCCGACTTCGACTCGATGATCGCCAAGATCATCGCCTACGGCCGTGACCGCGAGCAGGCGCTGGCCCGCCTGCGCCGCGCCATGGCCGAGACCACCGTCATCATCGACGGCGGCGCGACCAACAAGGGGTTCGTGGTCGACCTGCTCGACCAGCCCGAGGTGATCGACGCCAGCGCCGACACCGGCTGGATCGACAGGGTGCGCGCCGAGGGCCGTCTGACCAGCCACCGGCACTCCGCGATCGCCCTGGCCGCGGCGGCGATCGAGGCCTACCAGGACGAGGAGGACGCCAGCCGCCGGCGGCTGCTGTCCACCGCCCACGGCGGCCGTCCGCAGGTGCAGCACGACAGCGGCCGCCCCCTGGACCTCAAGCTGCGCGGCGTGGGCTACCGCGTGAGCGTCGCCCGCGTCGGCCAGAAGCGCTTCCGGGTCGGTGTCTCCGGCGGCGGTGACGTGCACCCGGCGGACGTGGAGGTCGAGCGCTTCGACGAGCACAGCGGCCGGATCGTGGTCAACGGCCGCCGGTTCCGCCTGGTGTCGGCCACCCACGGGCCGATCCACCTCGTCGAGGTCGACGGCGTCACCCACCGGATCAGCCGTGACGAGGGCGGCGTCGTACGCTCGCCCGCGCCCGCCCTGGTCGTGTCGACGCCCCTGGCGGTCGGCGACGACGTCGAGGCGGGGGCGCCGATCCTGGTGCTGGAGAGCATGAAGATGGAGACGGTGCTGCGCGCGCCGTTCCGCGCCCGGGTGCGTGAGTGCCCGGTGTCGGTGGGCAGCCAGGTCGAGTCCGGTGCCCCGCTGATGCGTCTGGAGCCCCTCGCGGCCGAGGGCGCGGAGGACGACGCGGCCGAGGGCCCCGCCGAGACCGTCGAGATCGAGCTGCCGGCGGAGCCCGTCGCGGCGTCCGCGTCCGAGCGCGTCGAGCGCGGCCTCCAGGACCTGCGCAGCCTCCTGCTCGGCTTCGACGTCGACCCGCACGACCGCCGCCGCGTGCTGTCGGACTACCTGACCGCACGGGCCGAGCTGGGCGGTCGGCCGATCGAGGGCGAGCTGGACCTGATCACGGTCTTCGCGGACCTGTCCGAGCTGAGCCGCAACAAGCCGGCCGGCGCCCTCGAGTCCGAGCCGCGCAGCCCCGTGCACAGCCCGCGCGAGTTCTTCCACAGCTACCTCCAGAGCCTCGACGTCGACCGCGCCGGTGTCCCGGAGGGCTTCCAGACCAAGCTCGCCACGGTCCTCGGCCACTACGGCATCACCGACCTCGACCGCACGCCGGAGCTGGAGGCCGCGGTCTTCCGGATCTGCCTGGCGCTCCACCGGATGCCGACCGACGTCGCGGTCGTCTCGGAACTGCTGCGCCAGTGGCTGGCCGGGGCGCTGCCCCTGGAGTCGCTGAGCGAGCGTGCCGGACGCGCACTGGAACACCTCGTCGAGGCCACCCAGGTGCGCTTCCCCGCGGTGTCCGACCTGGCACGGGGCGTGGTGTTCCGCTGGTTCGCCCAGCCGCTGCTGCGCCGCAACCGCGCCGAGGTGTACGCCTCCGTCCGCGACGGGCTGCGCTACCTCGACCGCAACCCGGACGCGCCCGACCGCGCGGAGCGGATCCAGACCATGGTGGCCAGCGCGGAACCGCTGGTCCGGCTGATCGGCCAGCGGATCGGGCGGCCCGGCCGCGACCACGCGCCGCTGCTGGAGGTCCTGACCCGCCGCTACTACGGCAACCGCGGGCTGTCCGGCGTCACCGTCCGGGAGACCGCGGGCTGCCGGTTCGTCACCGCGGACCACACCGGTACCGACGGTGCGACACGCCTGGTCACCACCGCGGTCGACATCGCCACCCTGCCCGACGCCGTCGGGGCGGTCGGCGGGTTCGCCGCCGACGACACCGGGCGGGGCCTGGTCGCCGACCTGTACGTCACGTGGGACGGCCAGCCCGACGCCGACGCGATGGCGGTGCGGCTCGGGGAGATCCTCGCCGAGCACCCGGTCCCCGCGGGCGTCCGCCGCATCACCACCACCGTCGCGGGCACCAGCGGCGCGGTGATCCACCACCACTTCACCTTCCGGCCCGACGGGGACGGCTTCACCGAGGACCGGCTGATCCGCGGGCTGCACCCGCAGATCGCGCGGCGCCTCCAGCTGCAGCGGCTGCGCGAGTTCGACCTCACCCGCCTGCCCTCGGCCGACGAGGAGATCTACCTCTTCAAGGCCGTGGCGCGCGGAAACCCGGCCGACGAGCGGCTCGTCGCGATGGGCCAGGTCCGCGACCTGACGGCGCTGCGCGACGCCGACGGCCGCCTGGTCGCGCTGCCCGTGGTGGAGGACACGATCGCCGGGTGCCTGGACGCGATCCGCAACATCCGTGCGCAGGGTCCGCAGAACCGGCGTTTCGACACCAACCGCATCATGATGTACGTCTGGCCGGCGACCGAGCTGACCCCCGACGAGCTCAACACGCTGGTCCAGCGCATCCTCCCGACCACGGAGGGCGCCGGACTGGAGGAGGTCCAGTTCATCGCACGTCAGCGCACCGACGAGGGTGAGCTGACCGAGGTCGCCGTGCGGATCACCCTCGACCCCGGCCACGGCGCGCGCCTCGACGTCGACAAGCCGTCGACCGAACCGGTGCCGCCGCTGGACGACTACCGCCAGAAGGTGCTCCGCGCGGCACGGCGCGGCACCGCCTACCCGTACGAGCTGACCGGACTGCTCGCCGGCCCCGAGGGCCGCTTCGTCGAGCACGACCTCGACGCGCACGGCGTGCTGGTGCCCGTGGACCGGCCCAAGGGCGGCAACTCCGCGGCGATCGTCGCGGGAGTCGTCACGACGCCCACCGCGCGGCACCCCGAGGGCGTCACCCGCGTCGTGCTGCTCGGAGACCCCACCAAGGCCCTGGGCGCGCTGTCGGAGCCCGAGTGCTCCCGGGTGATCGCCGCGATCGACCTGGCCGAGCGGATGCGGGTGCCCCTGGAGTGGTTCGCGCTCTCGGCGGGTGCGCGGATCTCGATGTCCTCGGGAACCGAGAACATGGACTGGGTCGCGGCCGCGCTGAAGCGGATCGTCACGTTCACCCAGGACGGCGGCGAGATCAACATCGTCGTCGCGGGCATCAACGTCGGCGCCCAGCCGTACTGGAACGCCGAGGCGACGATGCTCATGCACACCAAGGGCATCCTCGTGATGACGCCGGACTCGGCGATGGTGCTCACCGGCAAGCAGTCGCTGGACTTCTCCGGCGGCGTGTCGGCCGAGGACAACTTCGGCATCGGCGGCTACGACCGGGTGATGGGCCCCAACGGCCAGGCCCAGTACTGGGCGCCCAACCTGCCCGGCGCCCGCGACGTGCTGATGGCGCACTACGACCACACCTACGTGGTCCCCGGTGAGGGCGCGCCGCGCAAGGCGGACACGAGCGACCCGGTCGACCGCGACGTCTCCGACTTCCCGCACGAGATCGAGGGCAGCGACTTCACCACGGTCGGCCAGATCTTCTCCGCCGAGCACAACCCGGACCGCAAGAAGCCGTTCGACATCCGCACGGTCATGCGTGCGCTGTCCGACCAGGACCACCAGGCGCTGGAGCGCTGGGCGGGCATGGCCGACGCCGACACGTCGGCGGTCCAGGACGTGCACATCGGCGGCTGGCCGGTCTGCCTGGTCGGTATCGAGTCGCGGTCGGTGCCGCGTCGCGGCTTCCCGCCCACCGACGGACCGGACACCTACACCGCGGGAACCCTGTTCCCACGGTCGTCGAAGAAGACCGCGCGGGCGATCAACGCGGCGTCCGGCAACCGGCCGCTGGTCGTGCTGGCCAACCTGTCCGGGTTCGACGGTTCGCCGGAGTCGATGCGCAACCTCCAGCTGGAGTACGGGGCCGAGATCGGCCGGGCGATCGTGAACTTCGACGGTCCCATCGTGTTCTGCGTGATCTCCCGCTACCACGGCGGCGCGTTCGTGGTGTTCTCCAAGGCGCTCAACCCGAACATGACGGTGCTGGCGCTGGAGGGCTCGTACGCCTCGGTGCTCGGCGGCGCCCCCGCGGCGGCCGTGGTGTTCTCCGGCGAGGTGAACAACCGCACCGCGAACGACCCGCGGGTGACCGAGCTGCACGCACAGGTTTCGGCGGCCGACGCCGCCGAGCGGGCGGCGCTCAACGCCCGTCTCGCCGAGGTGCAGTCCGCCGTCCGCGCGGAGAAGCTCGGCGAGGTGGCCGCGGAGTTCGACTCGGTGCACAGCATCCAGCGCGCGGTCGAGGTCGGTTCGGTTGACGCGATCATCAGCGCCGCCGAACTGCGGCCGCGGATCATCGAGGCCATCGAACACGGCATGAAGCGCTGACGTCGCTCGGGACCGGTCGTGCCGCCCGCACGGCCGGTCCCGGCGTTTTCCGGGGGCGGGGCGGACGAGTCCCGCCCCCGCGCGGCGCCCGCGTGCCCGAGCGGCGCGGGTACCGCGTGGCCGGGGCCCGGAAGCGGTCGTGCCCGGCTCAGGGCCAGGTGACGACCACCCGGGTGTGGCGCTTGTCGATGACGAACCCGCCGGGGAGCCGGTCGTCGGGTGTGCCGGCCGGATGGACGGTGAAGACCGGCCCCGGGCCGGACCGGTGGTCCCGGTCCCAGACCCGGGCCTGCCCGGCGAGCCGGGCCGCGAGGTCGTCGGCCCCGGGCCCGTGCCCGTGGACGACGAACTCGGCCCGGAGCGGTCCGTGCCCCGCGTGCTCGGGCGCCCCCTGGTAGGCGAAGGCTCCCCCCTCCGCCAGGGCGGGGGTCCCCGCGGCCCAGGCGGGGGCGACCAGGCCGTGCCCGACCGCCCACGGGGTGGCGGTGAGCAGGCAGAAGCCCGGGAAGGCGCAGGCCAGCCACAGGTCCAGCCCGGAGAGGGGGCCGACCGGGCCGAGTTCGACGCCCGAGTGCAGGTCCACCCTCGGAGCGGCCAGGGCGCCCGCCAGGGACACGGGATCGATCCCCGGACCTTTTTCGAGCACCAGGCCCACCTCCGCGCCGTACAGGGGGATGCGGAGCACGGGGCTCTCGCCCACTCCCTGGATCGCGACGAAGGCGCACATCTCGTCGGATCGGCTCACGAGGTGGTCGCCGTCCTGTTCCAGTGCCAGGGAGCGGGTGAGGCCGCGCAGACGGAGCGGTGTGACGATCCGGCCGCCCCGGGCCAGCTGTCCGGGCCAGGCGGGAGGGATGTCCCACGCCTCGACGGTGACGATGATCCGGTCGAAGGGCGCGCGGTCGGGGAGACCGAACTCGCCGTCCGCGAGGACGACCTCGACCCGGTCGTAGCCCGCCGCGTCCAGGGCGGACCGGGCGCGTGCGGTGACGTCGGGGTCGATGTCCATGGTGGTGACCGAGCCGGCGGGGCCGACCAGTTCGCTCAGGAGCGCGGCGTTGTAGCCGCCCGAGCCGATCTCGAGGACGCGGTGTCCCGGTTCGGGCCGGAGCTGGTCGAGCATCGCGGCGACCATGGCCGGTTGGGAGACCGAGCTCGTGGGGACCCCCTCCGCGTCGGTCCTGGTGACGACGGGCATGTCGGCGTAGGCCTGTTCCAGGGGGCGTCCGGGGAGGAAGAGGTGGCGGGGCGCCGTGCGCAGTGCGGCCTCGACCCGGGGGCTCAGGGGCGGGCCGAGCAGGGAGCGCCGGGCGGCGACCTCGTCCACCAGGGCCTCGCGCAGGCGTGCGGGGGTGTTCGCCCGGGGTGTGTCCTCGTCGCCGTTCACCGTGGCCTCCTCCGTGGACGGCGGGCGCGCCGGGTGCTGTGGTCGGCCCCGTCCGACCGCGCCCGCGTGCGGTCCAGCGTGGCAGAGGCGGGCCTGTCCCGGAACCACCCCGGGGCCGGGGCGCGGCGTCCGGGGGCCGCGCCGGCGCGGCCCCCGGAGCACCGGAGCACCGGCGCGCCACACCTCAGGCGGGGAGCCCCAGCTCACGGGCGATGAGCATCTTCTGCACCTCGCTCGTTCCCTCGCCGACCTCCAGGATCTTCGCGTCCCGGTAGAACCGGCCCACGGGGTAGTCGTTCATGAACCCGTAGCCGCCGAACACCTGTGTGGCGTCGCGCGCGTTGTCCATGGCGGCGTTGGAGGCCAGCAGCTTCGCGATCGCCGCCTCCTTCTTGAACGGCTCGCCCGCCAGCATGCGCGAGGCCGCGTCGTAGTACGCCAGCCGCGCCCCGTACACCCGCGACTCCATCTCGGCGATCTTGAACTGGATCGCCTGGTAGTGCCCGATCGGGTGGCCGAAGGCGTGCCGCTCGTGGGCGTAGCGCACACTCTCGTCCACGCACCCCTGCGCGAGGCCGACGGAGAGCGCGGCGATGGCGATACGGCCCTCGTCCAGGATCCGCAGGAACTGCGCGTACCCGCGCCCGCGCTCGCCCACCAGGTTCGCCTCGGGGACCCGGCAGTCCTCGAACACCAGCTCGTTGGTGTCGGAGGCGTTCCACCCGACCTTCGAGTACTTCTGGCCGACGGAGAACCCCGGCGTGCCCCTCGGCACCAGGATCGAGGAGATCTCCGGCCGACCGTCCTCGCGCCGCCCGGTGACGGCGGTGACCGTGACCAGGGCGGTGATGTCGGTGCCCGAGTTCGTGATGAACGACTTGGTCCCGTTGATCACCCACTCGCCGTCCTCCAGCCGGGCGGTGGTCCTGGTCGCCCCCGCGTCGGAGCCGCCGCCCGGTTCGGTCAGCCCGAACGCCCCCAGCGCCTCGCCGGACGTGAGCCCGGGCAGGTAGGTCTTCCGCTGCTCCTCGGTGCCGAACCTGTACAGGGGCATGGCGCCCAGCGACACCCCCGCCTCCAGGGTGATCGCCACCGACGAGTCCACCCTGGCCAACTCCTCCAGGGCGAGGCACAGGGCGAAGTAGTCGCCGCCCATGCCACCGTGCTCCTCGGGGAACGGCAGCCCGAAGAGCCCCATCCGGCCCATCTTGGCGACGATCTCGTACGGGAACGCGCCCCGCTCGTAGAAGTCGCCGATGACCGGGGCGACCTCGGTCCGTGCGAACTCCTCCACGGCGGCCCTGAGGTCGGCGTGCTCGGTCGACAGCTGGTGACGGCTCATCACTGGTGCTCCTCGCTGGTGGCGGGGGTGGAAACGGACGGGCCCGACGGGGTGCCGCCGGGTTCGCCGGGTTCGACGGTGACCAGGGCGGCGTCCATGGGCACGGACGCCCCCGGGCGCACCGCCACGCGGGTGACGGTGCCGTCGAAGGGTGAGGGGACGGAGTGCTCCATCTTCATGGCCTCCACGACGGCGAGGGGGGTTCCCTCGCGCACCGTCTGGCCGACCTCCACGGGAACGGCGAGCACCGTCCCGGGCATGGGACTGCGCACGGTTCCGTCGGACGCGGCGTCGTCGTCGCGCAGCGCCGACGCGACCGGCTCCTCGTGCAGGGACCACGCGGTGCCGTCGGCGCCCAGCCACCGGTGCCCCGTGGCGGGGTCGCAGGCGCGCGCGTAGGTGCGGGTCCGGCCCGCGTGGGTGACGGTCAGGCGGGACCCGTCGGCGGAGCGGCGGGCCCGTGCGGCGACCGGCGCGCCGTCGTCCACCCGCACCAGGTAGGCGCCCGGCACCGCCCCTGGTTCCCGGGCGCCGGCCGCACCGTCGCGGCGGACGCGGACGACCGCCGAGTCGTGCCCGGGAGCCCGCAGGCGCCACGGCGTCCACGCCGGGCCGCCCATCCGCCACCCGTCGGGGGTGCCGAACCGGTCCGCCGGCGGGGATCCGGGGCCGGGCTCCAGGTCCAGCTGGTGGTCGAGCGCGGCCGCCGCGTACACGTGCTCGGGGAGCGTCCCGGGCGCGGGCTCCGGCGGCTCCGACTCGATCAGGTCGGTGCTCAGGTCGCCCGCCACCACGCGCGGGTGGCGCAGCAGCCTGCGCAGGAACGCGGTGTTGGTGACGCACCCCAGCAGCACGTACCCGGCCAGGGCGGCGTCCATCCGGCGCAGCGCCTCGGCGCGGTCCGGTCCCCAGGTGATGACCTTGGCGAGCATCGGGTCGAACGCGGAGGTCACCTCGCCCCCCACCGCCACCCCGGAGTCCACCCGGGCTCCGGCGGGCTCGGACAGGGCCAGGACCGGACCGCCCGTGGGCAGGAACCCCCGGTCGGCGTCCTCGGCGTAGATCCGCGACTCCACGGCGTGCCCCTGCCAGGACACGTCGTCCTGTCCGAACGGCAGCGGCTCGCCCAGGGCCACCCGGACCTGGAGTTCGACCAGGTCGACACCGCGTTCGCCCCGGATCGCGACGACCTCCTCGGTGACCGGGTGCTCCACCTGGAGCCGGGTGTTCATCTCCAGGAACGAGAACGCCAGCCCGGCGTCCCCTCCGTCCGCGGACTCCTCGGCGATGAACTCGACCGTTCCCGCGCCCGTGTACCCGCAGGACCGCGCCGCGGCCACGGCGGCCTCGCCCATGGCCGTGCGCTGGGCGGCGGTGAGCAGGGGGGACGGGGCCTCCTCCACCACCTTCTGGTGGCGGCGTTGCAGGCTGCACTCGCGTTCGCCCAGGTGGACGACGGTGCCGTGGCCGTCGGCGAGGACCTGCACCTCGATATGCCGGGGCCGCCGCACCAGGCGTTCCACCAGCAGGGTGGAGTCGCCGAAGGACGCCAGCGCCTCCCGGCGGGCGGCGGCCGCGGCGGACACCAGGTCGGCGGCGGAGCGGACGGCCCGCATGCCCTTGCCGCCGCCGCCCGCGGACGGCTTGATGAGCAGCGGGTACCCGGTCTCCTCCGCTGAGCGCAGCAGGGCGTCGTCGTCCAGCGGCTGGCCGGGTTTCTCGGTGAACCCTCCCAGGACCGGCACGCCCGCCGCGGCCACCGTGTCCTTGGCGCGGATCTTGTCGCCCATGGCCTCGATCGCGGAGGCCGGGGGCCCGATGAAGACCAGGCCCGCCCCGGCGCACGCCCGGGCGAAGTCGGCGTTCTCGGACAGGAAGCCGTAGCCGGGGTGGACCATGGCGGCACCCGCCTCCAGGGCCGCCGCGACGATCGCGGCGGAGTCCAGGTAGCCGTCGACGCGCAGGGCGAGGTCGGCGGCGAGCGTGTGGGGGGCGCCCGCGTCGGCGTCGGTGTGCACCGCCACCGAGCCGATCCCCATGCGTTTCAGGGTGCGGATGATCCGCAGGGCGATCTCGCCCCGGTTGGCGACCAGCACGGTCGCGGGGGAGGGGGACGTTCGTGGCGTCGTGGTCAAGGGTTCCTCACATCCGGAAGACGCCGTAGCCCACCGGGTCCAGTGGCGCGTGGCGGGCGGCGGACAGGGCCATGGCGAGCACGTCGCGGGTGTCGGCGGGGTCGATGACGCCGTCGTCCCACAGGCGGGCGGTCGAGTAGTACGGGCTGCCCTGTGCCTCGTACTGGTCGCGGATGGGCTCCTTGAAGGCCTCCTCGTCCTCCGCCGACCACGGCTCGCCGCGCCCCTCCTTCTGGTCGCGGCGGACGGTGGACAGCACCGAGGCGGCCTGCTCCCCGCCCATCACCGAGATGCGGGCGTTGGGCCACATCCACAGGAACCGGGGCGAGTACGCCCGGCCGCACATGCTGTAGTTGCCCGCGCCGAAGGAGCCGCCGATGACGACGGTGAACTTGGGGACGCGCGCGCAGGCCACGGCGGTGACCATCTTCGCGCCGTGCTTGGCGATGCCGCCGGCCTCGTAGTCGCGGCCCACCATGAACCCGGAGATGTTCTGGAGGAACACCAGGGGGATGCCGCGCCGGTCGCACAGCTCGATGAAGTGGGCGCCCTTGAGGGCGGACTCGGCGAACAGGATGCCGTTGTTGGCGATGATCCCGACGGGGTGGCCGTGGAGGTGCGCGAAACCCGTGACGAGTGTCGTCCCGTACTCGGCCTTGAACTCGGTGAACTCGCTGCCGTCCACGACCCGTCCGATCACCTCCCGCACGTCGTAGGGGGTGCGGGTGTCGGCCGGGACCACCCCGTACAGCTCGCCGGGGTCCAGCGCGGGCGGCCGGGGATCGCGCGTCTCCCACGCGGGCCGGTCCGGCGGCCCGAGGGTGTCGGCGATGCGCCGCACGATGGTGAGGGCGTGGGCGTCGTCGTCGGCCAGGTGGTCGGTGACCCCGGACACCCGGGAGTGCAGGTCGCCCCCGCCCAGCTCCTCGGCGGTGACGACCTCGCCCGTGGCCGCCTTCACGAGCGGCGGACCGCCCAGGAAGACGGTGCCCTGGTCACGGACGATGACCGCCTCGTCGCTCATGGCCGGGACGTAGGCGCCGCCCGCCGTGCACGACCCCAGCACCGCGGCGACCTGCGGGATGCCCAGCCTCGACATGGTGGCCTGGTTGTAGAAGATGCGCCCGAAGTGCTCGCGGTCGGGGAACACGTCGTCCTGCATCGGCAGGAAGGCGCCGCCCGAGTCGGCGAGGTAGACGCACGGGAGGCGGTTGTGCAGCGCCACCTCCTGGGCGCGCAGGTGCTTCTTGACGGTCATCGGGTAGTAGCTGCCGCCCTTGACCGTGGCGTCGTTGGCGACCACGACCACCGTCCGGCCCATGACCCGGCCGACACCCGCGATCATCCCGGCGCCGGGCGCGTCCCGGCCGTCCTTGCCGTAGAGGCCGTCGGCGGCCAGGGGGGAGATCTCCAGGAAGGGCGAGCCCGGGTCGAGGAGGAGGTCGACGCGGTCGCGCGGCAGGAGTTTGCCGCGTTCGACGTGCCGTGCCCGGGTCTTCTCCGGGCCGCCCAGCGCCGCGGTGGCGATACGCTCGCGCAGCTCCAGGGCGAGGGCGCGGTTCGCCGCGTCGTTGGCGGCGAACGCGGGCCCGGCGGTGTCCACCGCCGAGCCGAGCACTGATGCCCTGCTCATGGTGTCCTCTCATGGAGGGATGTTAATGCTCACTAACAACCGTGATGTTAGTAACTACTAACATGGGTGTCCAGGGCCCGGACGGTGCGACTCACCCCGGAGCCACCCGAGGGTGAGGGAGAGGCGGAGCGGATGGGGCCGAGACCGACGGGCGAGCGCCGGACGGCGATCCTGGGCGCGGCGGCGGAGCTCTTCGCCGAACGCGGCTACCGGGGGGTGTCCATCGACGACCTCGGCCGCGCCGTCGGCACGACCGGCCCCGCCCTGTACCGGCACTTCCCCGGCAAGCGGGCACTGCTCGGCGAGGTACTGGTCGACATCAGCGACCGGTTGGCGAGGCAGGGCGCGGAGCTGGTGGCGGACGCGGCGGACGCGGACGGCGCCCTGGAGTCGCTGCTGCGCGGACACATCGCGTTCGCGCTGGACGAGCCGGCCCTGATCACCGTGCACGACCGCGAGCTGGGCAACCTCACCGACGCCGACCGGAGGCGCGTGCGCCGTCTCCAGCGCGGCTACGTCGAGGAGTGGGTGGGCGTGCTCGCCGAACTCCGCCCCGGCGTGTCCCCGACCGTGCTCCGGGCCGCTGTGCACGCCGTGTTCGGACTGCTCAACTCCACCCCCCACAGCAGGGGCGACCTGCCCCGCCCGCACATGGCCGAACTCCTGCTGTCCATGGGCCGGGCGGCCCTCACCGCCCCCGACACCGCGCCGTCACCGGTGTGACCCTCCGCCGGCCGTGGCGCGGGCCGGACGCGGGTGGCGGGAATTGGGGACCGCGATGCCGTGGGGTGACCCCGGCCGGGGTACACCTCGCCGGACACCGATCCTGGAGGTAGACATGAACGTGGTGACCAGGGGCTTTCACGGGCGCGGGGGCCAGGACCCCGCCCGGGTGCCTCCGGGGCAGTACGAGACCCACGACTTCCCCGTCCTGTCCGCCGGACCGACGCCCCGGGTGGGCACCGACGAGTGGACCTTCACCGTCGCGTCGGAGACCGGGGAGACCCGGGTGTGGACCTGGGAGGAGTTCCGGGCCCTGCCCCAGGAACACCCCCGCGTCGACATCCACTGCGTGACCCGCTGGTCGAAGCTCGACACCGAATGGGCGGGCGTCAGCCTCGACGTCCTGCTGGAGGACGTGGAGACCACCGCCGAGTACGCCCTCGCGGCCAGCTACGGCGGCTACACGACGAACCTCCCGCTCCAGGACCTCACCGACGGCCAGGCGTGGGTCGTGCACACCTTCGACGGCGAGCCCCTGGCGGCCGAGCACGGGGGACCCGCACGGCTGCTCGTCCCGCACCTGTACTTCTGGAAGTCGGCCAAGTGGGTACGCGGGATCAGCCTGCTCCACCAGGACGAGCCCGGTTTCTGGGAACAGGCCGGCTACCACGACTACGGCGACCCGTGGCGCGAGCAGCGCTACCGGGGCGACTGATGGTCGCCTGGCGGCCCGCGACACTGGTGGCCGACCGGTGGGAGACCGACAGCGCCCGGACCCTCGTGCTGGACGTGCCCGGCTGGCCGGGCCACCGGGCGGGCCAGCACGTGGACGTACGGCTGACCGACGAGGACGGCTACACCGCCCAGCGCGGCTACTCGGTGGCCTCGGCCGACGAGGGGGAGCGGGTCGAGCTCACCGTCCAGCGGGTGGAGGGCGGCGAGGTCTCCCCCTACCTCGTGGACGTGTTCGCGCCCGGGGACGCGGTGGAGGTGCGGGGCCCGCTGGGCGGCTGGTTCGTGTGGGACGCCAAGTCCCCCGACCCGGTGGTCCTGGTGGGCGGCGGCTCAGGGGTGGTGCCCCTGATGGCCATGGTGCGTGAGAGACGCCGGGTGGGAAGCCGGGCCCTGTTCCGCGTCCTGTACTCGGTGCGCACGCCCGAGGACCGGTACTTCCGGGGAGAACTGGGGGTGCACCGGCCCGGTGACGGGGGAGTGGACGTGTTCGTCGCCTACACGCGCCGGGCGCCGGAGGGCTCGCCCCGGGCGCCGGGGCGTCTGGGCGCGGCCGAGCTGAACACCCACGGGTTCCCGGCCGAGTTCGCCCCGGTGTGCTACGTGTGCGGGCCGACCGGCTTCGTGGAGGCGGCGTCCGACGTACTGGTGGCGCTGGGGCACGACCCGAGACGGGTCCGGACCGAGCGGTTCGGATCCGGTGGAGGTGCCTGATGGCGGAACCGGACCACATCGACGCCAACGCCCTGGCGGGCCCGCTGTCGGAGATCCTGTCCGTGGACCTGACCGCCGCCGAGCGCCGGTGCGCGGTGTGCGGGGCGTGCGGGGTGTTCGCCGAGCTGCACGTCACCGTGGACGGGCCGGGGCTGGTGGCGAGCTGTCCCGTGTGCAGGACGCTGGTCCTGCGTCTGGTGCGCACACCCGACAGCGTCTGGGTGGACCTGGGCGGAACGGGGGTCGTCCGCGTGCGGCTGGAGCCGTGAGGGGGCGGTGGCGCTCGCGGCCGCGGCCCGGGCCGACGGCCCGGACGGGGACGGGCGATCGGCCTGCCGCCCGTCCCCGCCCCCACGGGAGTGTGCCGGAACGCCCCTCGGCGGGGCGTCCCGGCGGCGTCGCTACGGCTGTGCGCCGACCGCGCCGGCGGGCTCCGCGGGGGCCTGGGCCCCGTCGGTGACCTCGGCCGGGGCCTCGACCACGTCGGCGGGCCCGGCGGGAGCCTCGTCGGGCTTCGCGGGAGCCTCGGCACCCTGAGCGGGCTCGGTGACCTCGGCCGGGGCCTCGGCACCCTCGGCGGGCTTCGCGGGAGCCTCAGCGCCTTCGGCGGGCTTCGCGGGAGCCTCGGCGCCCTCGGCGGGCTGCGCGGGGGCCTGGGTCCCGTCGGCGGCGCCCTCCGCGGGCGCGCCCGGCCCGGTCGTGTCGCCCGGGCCCTCGACCCCGTCCGCGGCGGGGGGAGTCTCCTCCGCCGGGGCCTCGCCGGCGGCCTCGGGCGCCCCCTCCACGGGTCCGGTCGCCTCGCCCGGGGCCTCCTGGACCGGTTCGAAGGTGTCGGCCGGGCTCTGGGCGCCGTCGGCGCCACCCTTCCCGGGAGCGTTCGCCGGAACGGGGTCGGCGTCGTTCTCGGGGTTGGCGGGGCCTCGGTCGATCCAGCCCCCGAGGGCCTGCGTGGTGACGTCCTCGAACGTCCCGTGGGGGGCCCAGCCCCCGGGGACCTCCGGTGCTGCGGCGAGGGCGGCGCCCGCGCCGAACACGGTCAGCCCTCCGGCCAGTGCGGTGGTGGCGGCGATCCTGGTGAACGGACGCATACGCTGTCACGGCTCCTTCACGTCAGGTGGCAACACGAATCGTGATCGTGCTGTTACATATAGTGATCCAGTCTTCAGGGTCACGGGTCACGTGACGGTTACACGGGGTTGAATGGCGCGTACGTCTTTCCGGGCCCGTGCCAAGAGGCGACAAAGTCCCCGGAACGCCTTGTGGGGGAACGTCCCGATCGCACCCTTCGGTCATACATTTGGCCGCGGTGAAGTGGGTACGCCTGCGTCCAACGTCCCCCAGACGCAACATGACGTCCCGCACCACGACACGGAGAAGGAGCGGTGCACATATGTCTCGGCCTCGGATCGTGGTGGTCGGCGCGGGTTTCGGTGGATTCCACACCCTGCGTCACCTCGAACGCCGTATCCCGTCGGGGGCGGCGGACATCGCCCTCGTCGCCCCGCACGACTACATGCTCTACAGCCCGCTGCTGCCCCAGGTCGCGTCCGGGCTGCTCACGCCCCAGTCGGTGGTCATGTCCGTGCACCGGCTCACCCGGGACACCAGGCTCATCCCCGGGCACGCCGTGGGCGTCGACACCCGGGACCGGGTGGTCGTCGTCCGACGGCCCACCGGCGAGCTCGCCCCGGTCCGCTACGACCGCCTCGTACTGGCTCCCGGAGGGCTCACGCGGGCCTTCGACATCCCCGGGCTCACCGAGCACGCCTACGGGGCCAAGACCCTGGCGGAGGCCGTGCTCCTGCGCGACCACGTCCTCGCCCAGCTGGAGATGGCCAACGACACCCGCGACCCGGCCGAACGCGAGGAGCGGTGCCGCTTCGTCGTGGTCGGCGGAGGCTACACCGGTGTCGAGACGGCCGCGTCGCTCATGCGGCTGTGCCAGGAGGCGGCCAAGCGCTACCCCGAGCTGCGCTCTGTGATCCGCTGGCACCTCGTCGACATCGCTCCCAAGGTGCTGCCCGAACTCGGCGACCGGCTGGGGCGCAAGGCGCTCGACCTGCTGCGGTCCCTGGGGATCGAGGTCAAGCTCAAGGTGTCCGTGCGCGAGGTGAGTGCGGACAAGGTGGTCCTCACCGACGGCCGCGCCCTTCCCTGCCGGACGCTGATCTGGACGGCGGGCGTCACACCCAGCCCGCTCATGGAGACCCTGGGCAAGCCCACGCAGCGCGGACGCCTCGAAGTGGGGGCCGACCTGAGCGTCCCCGGGGTCCCGGAGGTGTTCGCCATCGGTGACGCGGCGGCGGTGCCCAACCTCTCGCACGCCGAGAGCGCCTACTGCCCGCCGACCGCCCAGTACGCCACCCGCCAGGCCTCCACCGTCGCCGGCAACGTGGTCGCGTCCCTCCTGGGGCGCCCCCTGCGCGAGTTCCGGCACAAGGACATGGGGCTGGTGGTGGACCTCAGCGGCAGGGACGCGCTCGCGAGGGTGCTCCAGTTCGACCTGAGCGGACTCGCCGCCCTGGGGGTGACGCGCGGCTACCACATGATGTCGGTGCCGTCACCGACCGCGAGGGCGCGCATCCTGGCCAACTGGGGGATACGGGCGTTCACCGGGGGCGATGTGTCGCGGATGGGCTTCGCCGACGACGGCCGGCCGTCGTCGTTCGTCGCCAACGAGGCCGTCGACTACCTGGACCCGGCGTCCTCGTCCAAGGAGGGGGCGCGCCTGCTCGAGAACGAGCGCGAGCGCTACGGCGAGGACTGAGGCCGCACGGGCCCGGCCGCGGGCGCCGGGGCCCTGTGCACACGACCGGCCGGCCGTCGGTGCTCCGGCGGCCGGCCGACCCGTGTCCGGCCGCGGCCGACGCCGACGCCGAGGGCGGGGGAACGCGGCCTAGGAGCGGACGAGTCGGGCGATCGCCTCGGACGCCTCGCGGACCTTCTCGTCGGCCTCCTCGCCGCCGTTGGCGACGGCGTGGGCGACGCAGTGCTTGAGGTGTTCGTCGAGGATGGCCAGGGAGAAGGACCGGAGAGCCTTGTTCACCGCCGACGTCTGGGTCAGGATGTCGATGCAGTACTGGTCGTCCTCGACCATGCGCTGGAGCCCGCGGATCTGTCCCTCGATCCGGCGCAGGCGGTTGATGTGACTCTGCTTGTCGTTGCTGTAACCGTGGGTCGCAGCCATGGTCCCGCTTCCGTGTTGTTCCTGCTCAGATGCCATTACCATACCCCCTCTAGGTATTCAACGGCGGGGGTGTGGGACGCATTCCGCCGTCCCGCCCCGGGTGTGCGCGTGGTGGTCAATGTGGCCGTAGTAGGAGTTTCCCAGACGAACGAGGGTTGATCGCCTCGCCGTCCGCGGCCCGGAGCGCCCCTCGGGGAAGGCCGTAAACGTCCGGTCTGATCTGGGTAAGCCCGGGGCAGGGGCCTTGCCCCCGCACCGGGGCGAGCCGACGATGGCGGTATGAGCGAAAGCGCCGAGAACGACATCATGACCACCATCCGGGGACTGATGGACGAGGAGCACGCGCTCCGCTCCGCCGGGGGTCTGGAGCCGGAGGAGCGCGGCCGCATGAAGGAGGTCGAGGAGGCCCTGGACCAGTGCTGGGACCTGCTCCGGCAGCGGCGGGCCCGCAGCGAGTTCGGCCAGGACCCCGACGACGCGCGCGTCCGACCCGCCGCCGAGGTCGAGAACTATCGGCAGTAGCCCGGGAAACCGGTGCACCGCAGGGCGAAACTTCGTGTGCTCCGTGAGCGTCAACACGGATACACCGGCGCCGGGGCGGGGGGCCGTAAGGTGCTGCCAATGACTGAGACGACCTTCGACCGAACCGGCA
>NZ_JAUZMY010000050.1:0-34698 GCF_036327455.1 Nocardiopsis codii
CCCCCACCCCACTCGGCCGCACACCCATGACTCACCTCGGACAGGTCCGAGACTGAGCGGGGACCAGAACTGACCGAGAACACCATGGTGACCCAGGGCACTGTGATCTGTCAGGGGATTTGGTCACAAAACCTGATGGCAGGATCGGCCGCTCTGAGACCGTCACTGCGGTCTTACACCGAGAGCAGTCCTATCCGCTCGCATAGGCACTTGGCAGGCGCCTGGTGGTACCAAGGGGCTCGCGCCCCCTGGACCCCCCGAACCCGCACGGAACCTGGCGCGACACAGGACGTGCGGGGGCGCAGGCCGACCGCGCCAGAACCCGCGCGGGACCAGAACCGTGGTTGCTGCCCCCTGGGGTACCTGAGCGGCGCTCTCTCACCCATCGGGGCATCCGAAGCGCCCCAACTCCATCGCACATTCATCGCACATGACTCCGAGAAGGGCCCGGAAGCGCTGAGAAGCCCTCAGAACATCCGCGCAGGTCACAAGCCGATTCGCCGGTTTGTCGACAGGTCGTCAGACCCCCTCGGACCAACGGGGCTTCATGGGTTCAAATCCCATACCCTCCGCAGATTCCCCAGGTCAGAGACCTATCGGGGAACACGGCGAAGGCCGGTGGCCCGCTCCGGCGCACATGCGTCGCACAGGGAGCGAACAGCCACCGGCCTTCCGCGTGTCCGGGCAGGGCCGGCCGACCTACTCGTCCTCGTCGGCGTGCCTGGGGAGTACGACCACGGGGATCGTGGACCGGTGCAGCACGCCCTGGCTGACCGAGCCCAGGAGCAGGCCGCGCACGGTCCCCCGGCCCCGCGAGCCCACCACGATCGCGTCGGCGCCCTCGGAGGCCTTCAGGATGGCGCTCACCGGGCTGTCCTGGGTGCGCACCACGCTGATCTCGACGTTGAGGTCCTCACGCCGCTCGTCGATGACCTCGGCGAGAAGCTCCGCCACCAGCTCCTCGGACTGCCTCTCGAACAGGTCCTCCTGGGGCTGGTATCCCGCGGCGGTCATCGCGACCGGGTCGTAGGGGTAGGGCACCTCCCAGCTGTGGACCACGACCAGTTCGGCGTCGCTCTCGGCCGCCAGGTCGACGGCCAGGCCCAGGGCGCGGTGCGCGTTCCTGGAGCCGTCGACACCGACCACGATCCGGTCCATCGACGTGGACACGGGTTTGCCCTTGTGGGAGGGCACCACCACGACCGGGCACGGTGCGTGGGCCGCCACCCGCACGCTGACCGAACCCACGAACAGCGACTTGAACGTGCCCATCCCCCGGGTGCCCACCACGATCAGGTCGTGGGGGTGGCTCTGCCGGAGGAGGGCCAGCGGCGCCTCCTCCATCGCGGTCAGGGCATCCGTCTCCACGGTCGGGTGGAGCTTGCGGACATGCGCCTCCGCCTCACCCAGCACGCCGGTGGCCTGGCCGTGGATCTCCGGTGTGGGCTCGAACCGTGCGGCTCCCCCGTGGGCGGACACGATCAGGGGCATCCCCAACGCGTGCACGATCCGGAGGACGGCGTCCCGTCGGACGGCCTCCGCCGCCGCCCACTCCAACGCCGCCCGGGAGTTGTCCGAACCGTCGATCCCCACGACGACCCGGGCCGGGCGCACCTCTTTGCTTGCCATAGCTCCCCCTTAGCACTGCGACAGCACTGCGAACCATCTTCACCGAGTAGACCAGCGCCGTGCCGGAACGGCACAGGGCGAAGGTCGTCACTCAGTCCGGCCTACGGCCTCAGTCCGTCTCCTCGGAGTGCGGCGGCAGAACGGCGACCGGCACCCCGGAACGGTGGATCACCCCCTGGCTGACGGAGCCCATCACCAGTCCCCTGACCCCGCCGCGTCCGCGCGAGCCCACGACGAGAAGGTCGGCGTCGGCGGAGGCTTCCAGCAGGGCCTTCACCGGGGCCGCCCGCACGCGCACCGCGCTGATGTCCAGGTGGGCGGTCCGTTCGCCGACGACCTCGGCGAGGAGACCGGCGACCACCTCCTCGGACTGGCGGTCGAACACCCCCTCGTGGAGGGACTGGGCGTCGGCTTCGAGGGAGGCGGCGTCGGCTGCCAGGGGCACCTCCCAGCTGTTGACGACCACCACCTCGGAACCGGTGAGCAGCGCCTCGCCCAGGCCGAAGCGCAGGGCGCGGCGCGACCCGTCCGAGCCGTCCACACCGACCACGAGGCGGCCCCTGTGCGGCGCCGGCTCCCCGGTGTCCGGGACCACCACCACCGGGCAGGGCGCGTGGGAGGACGTGCGGACGCTGACCGAACCCAGGAGGATCGCCCGGATACCGCCGTGGCCGCGCGAACCCACCACGACGACGTCCTCGTGCTCGGCCTCGTCGAGGAGGACGGCGGGGGCGTCCTTCGGGACGAGGACGGTCGCCACGTCCACCTCGGGCCTGGTCCGACGCGCGTACTCCGCACACTCGGTGAGAAGTCCGTGCGCCGCCTCCCGGGCGTCCTCCGCCAGGGGCCGCTCGACCACGGCGCCCAGGCCGAGTGCCACCGGCAGGCCCAGGCCGTGCACGATCCTCAGCTGGACCGCGCGCCTGGCCGCCTCACCGGTCGCCCAGGCCAGGGCTGCCCGGGACGCGGACGAGCCGTCCACCCCGACCACCACGGCGGGCGGGCGTTGCTGTGCGTTCATGCTGCACCACATCCCCTCCCCACCATTGTCCGGAACCGAGTCCCGTAAACCGGAGAGGCGCCCTCCGCGCGTTGTGCCCGTTCACGGCCGTTCCCGTCTCACCTGCGCCAGGCGAACGCCTCCCCGACCGATGCCGCCAACTGGAGGTAGGCGTCCCGTGTCCCCGGCGCGAGCTGTTCGAGGTCGACCTCCGCGCCCTCCTCCAGGTGGCCGTCCCAGGGAACCCGGACGACGTCGCGGCACCTGCCGGCGAAGTGCTCCTCCAGCCGGTTGAGATCGACGCTGCTCTTGCTGTTGGACCGCACCATCGACAGCACCACCACGGCGCCGCGCACGAGCGACCCGTGGCCGTGCGCCTCCAGCCAGTCGAGGGTGGCGCTGGCGCTGCGCGCCCCGTCCACGGACGCCGAGCTGACCAAGACCACCTGGTCGGCGAGCCCGAGCACCCCGCGCATCGCCGAGTGCAGCAGGCCGGTGCCGCAGTCGGTGAGGCAGATGGAGTAGAAGTGCTCGACCAGCCTGGCGACCTCGCGGTAGTCGCCGTCGCTGAACGCCTCGGAGACGGCGGGGTCGCGGTCGGAGGCGAGGATCTCCAGCCGGCTGGGCGACTGGGAGGTGAACCCGCGGATGTCGGCGTAGCGCGACACGAGGTGGCGTTCGTTGAGGAGGTCGCGGATGGTCGCCGCGGTCTCCAACCGCACCTTGTCGGACAGGGTGCCCCGGTCGGGGTTGGCGTCCACGGCGAGGACCCGGTCGCCGCGCAGCGACGCCAGGGTCGCGCCCAGCGCGACCGTCGTGGTGGTCTTGCCGACCCCGCCCTTGAGGCTGAGCACCGCCACCCGGTGGTGCCCGGTCGCGACGGGCGTGCAGGCGCGGGCCACCAGTTCGCGTTGGCGCAGGACCTTGGCGGACTCCCCCGGGTTGACGAGGCCGAGGGTGGCTGAGTGGACGGCGCGGCGCCAGCCGCCGCTCGGCCCCTGCCGCCGGTTGCGCACGAGCGTGGCCGCGTTGAGGGCGTCGGCGGTCTCCCCGTCCTGCTCGGGGCGCTGCTGGAGCGGCTGTCCGGAGGGTCGCGTGGACACGGGAACGAGTCCGGCGCGCGGCCCGGTGAGCGTGGGCGGGGGCTCGGGGCCGCGGCGCGGCCCCGAATCGGTGCGGCCCAGGACGAAGTCGGCCGGGCCCGGCCCCGCGGGGCGCAGCACGTCGGTGCGTTCGTCGTCCGCCCAGGGGCCCGGCACCCGGCCGGGGCCGGGAGCGGGAGGCGGTGTCGGCTCCGACCCGACCCCGTGTTCGGGACCGAACCCGTCCGGGCCCCGCCCCGGCGGCGTCCGCGTGCCCGGTTCGGAGCCCGGTGCCGGGTGGGGTCCGGACACGGGTGCCGGGCCCTCCGACCCGTTCACACCGGAGGGGGTGACCCGCTCGGTGTCCAGGGGCGGGAGCTGCTCGGGCTCGGGGACGTCGGAGTCGCTCCGCAGTCTGCGCGGCGCCAGGGGGTCCGGCCCGCCTCCGCCCGGGCGGGTGGGCCGCTGGAGGCGCTGGGGTCGTTGGGGGCGCTGCGGCCGCCGGGCCGGACCGGGCGTCGACCGCACCGGGCCGCCCCGCGCCTCGTTCTCGGGGGCCGGCGTGTCGTCGGCGCCGACGGTGTTCTCGGGGCGCTCCGGCTCACCGGCATCGCCGGCGTCACCGAGGCCACCGAGCCCGTCGAGGCCGCCGGAATCACCGGGGAGACCGGGGTCGTCCTCCTCGTCCGGTGGCGGCGCCTGGTATCCGGTCCCCGGCACGGGGGGAGGCGTGTCCTCGGGCAGCCGCGCGTAGGGGGGTGGAGGAGGTGCGGCCCCCTCGAACCCCCCGAACCACTGCTCCCTCGGGGACGGCGAGGGCGCGGACGGTTCCCGCTCGGGCGCGGACGGCTCCGGCGCGACACCGGCGGCCGGTTCACCGGCCTCCGCCGCGTCCCCGTCCGCGCTCTCCCAGAGCGACTCGGAGCGCTCCTCGGCCTCCGGCCCCGTGCCCGCCTCGGAGCTGCGACCCGACCCATGCTGTTCGTGGTGTGCCACCGGAGTTCTCCTGCTTCAAGGGGGTGTTCTGTGGAGGAAGGGATGCCCCACAAGGGGAGAGGCGGGATCCGCTTCCTGGTGTCACTCTTACCCGCCCCACCCCAGAGAAGCATCTTCCGGGGGCGGTGGACAGGGCAATCCGCAGCACCTTCCCTGAACCTCCCCGGGTACTGTCTGGCTCATGCACGCGATCCGTATCACCGAACCGGGAGGACCCGAGGTCCTCGCCTGGTCAGAGGTTCCCGACCCCGTCGCCGGAGAGGGGGAGGTGCTGGTGGACGTGGCCGCCGGCGCGGTCAACCGCGCCGACGTCGCGCAACGGCAGGGCACCTATCCGCCTCCGCCCGGCGCCTCCGAGTACCCGGGCCTGGAGTGTTCGGGCACCGTGGCCGCGCTCGGCCCCGGCACCGAGGGCTCCGGGTGGTCCGTGGGCGACCCGGTGTGCGCCCTCCTGTCCGGGGGCGGCTACGCCGAGAAGGTGGCGGTCCCCGTGGGGCAGCTGCTCCCGGTCCCCGAGGGGGTGAGCCTGGTCGAGGCCGCCGCCCTGCCCGAGGTGGCCGCCACCGTGTGGTCCAACCTGGTGATGGTCGGCGAGCTGCGTGCGGGGGAGACCGTCCTGGTCCACGGCGGCGGCAGCGGCATCGGCACCTTCGCCATCCAGTTCGCCCGCGCCCTGGGCGCCCGGGTGGCGGTCACGGCCGGCAGCGAGGAGAAGCTGGCCGCCTGCCGCGAGCTGGGGGCGGAGATCACCGTCAACTACCGGACCGAGGACTTCGCCGAGCGCATGCGCGCGGAGGGTGGCGCCGATCTCATCCTCGACATCATGGGCGGCTCCTACCTCGACGCCAACCTGCGTTCGCTGGCCACGAACGGCCGCCTCACGATGATCGCGCTGATGGGAGGCCGCCGCGCCGAGGTCGATCTGGGGCGTATGCTCGCAAAACGGCTCTCCGTGCACGCGACCACGCTCCGCTCCCGTCCCCTGGACGAGAAGGCGGCCATCGTGGCGGGAGTACTGGAGCAAGTGTGGCCGTTGGTACAACAAGGAGCCATCCGACCCGTCGTGGACCGTTCGGTACCGATGCGGAACGCGGCGGAGGCGCACCGCGTCATGGAATCGAGCGCGCACACCGGAAAGATCCTTCTCACCCGTTGACGGCGTGCCGGTACATCCACGTAAGGGGACTGATGAGCAGCGCAGACGACCAGAAGGACGAGCCCCAGGTACTGGTCATGGGGGCCGACCAGCACGACGGGGCCGACGGGGAGGACGGGGAGGAGCCCCGCACCCTCGCCGACATGGTGGAGCAGCCCGCCAAGGTGATGCGGATCGGCAGCATGATCCGGCAGCTCCTGGACGAGGTGAAGGCCGCTCCGCTGGACGAGGCGAGCCGCACCCGCCTCAAGGAGATCCACACCTCGTCGATCAAGGAGCTCGAGGACGGCCTCGCGCCGGAGCTCATCGACGAGCTGGACCGGCTGACCCTGCCGTTCGCCGACGGGGCGGCCCCCAGCGACGCGGAGCTGCGCATCGCGCAGGCGCAGCTGGTGGGCTGGCTGGAGGGCCTGTTCCACGGCATCCAGACGACCCTGTTCGCCCAGCAGATGGCGGCCCGCGCCCAGCTGGAGAACATGCGCAAGGCGCTGCCGCCCGGCCTCTCCGGCCTCCAGGCACAGGACGGCGTGGCCGACGAGCCGCACGTCTCCGGCCCGTACCTGTAGACCGCCCCGTACGCGAGGAGCCCCCGCCCTTCCCGGGCGGGGGCTCCTCGCGTTCGCGGGTGCTACTTCTTGTTCAGGGGCTCCAGGACGTCGCGGCCCAGGAAGGGGCGCAGTGCCTCGGGAACGACCACTGAGCCGTCCTCCTGCTGGTGGTTCTCCAGGATGGCGACGATCCACCGGGTGGTGGCCAGCGTCCCGTTCAGGGTGGCGGCGAAGCGGGGCTTGCCGTCCTCACCCCGGAACCGCACGTTGAGACGGCGCGTCTGGAAGTCGGTGCAGTTCGAGGTGGAGGTCAGCTCGCGGTAGGTCTCCTGGGTGGGGACCCACGCCTCGCAGTCGTACTTGCGGGCGGCGCTGGTGCCCAGGTCCCCTCCGGCGATGTCCACCACGCGGTAGGGCAGCTCCAGCTTGTCGAGCATCTCCCGCTCCCAGGCCAGGAGCCGCTTGTGCTCCTCGTGCGCCTGGTCCGGGTGGGTGTAGACGAACATCTCCACCTTGTTGAACTGGTGGACCCGGATGATGCCCCGGGTGTCCTTGCCGTAGGAGCCGGCCTCCCGGCGGAAGCACGGCGACCATCCCACGTACCGGTTGGGCAGGGCGTCGGCGGGCAGGATCTCCCCGGCGTGGTACCCGGCCAGCGGGACCTCGGAGGTGCCCACGAGGTACAGGTCGTCGGCGGCGAGCCGGTAGACCTCGTCGGCGTGCTCACCGAGGAACCCGGTGCCCTCCATGGTCTCGGGCTTGACCAGGACCGGCGGGATCATCGCGGTGAAGCCGGCCGCCACGGCCTGGTTCATCGCCATGTTGAGCAGCGCCAGCTCCAGCTGGGCGCCCACGCCGGTGAGGAAGTAGAAGCGGGAGCCCGACACCTTGGCGCCGCGCTCCATGTCGATGGCGCCGAGCATCTCGCCCAGCTCCAGGTGGTCGCGCGGCGTGAAGTCGAACTCGCGCGGGGCTCCGACGGTCTCCAGGACCCGGAAGTCGTCCACACCGCCCTCGGGTGCGCCCTCCTCCACGATGTTGGGGACGCGGGCGAGGACGGCGGCCAGCTCCTCGGCGAGGCGCCCGGCCTCGGCCTCGGCCTCCTTGACCTCGGCGGCGAGCGACTTGGCCTTGGTCAGGAGCTCCTCGCGGTCCTCCGGAGAGGCCTTGGAGACGGACTTGCCCACACTCTTCTGCTCGGCGCGCAGCGTCTCGAACCGGGTCAGCGCGGAGCGGCGGCCGGAGTCGAGGTCGAGCAGCCGGTCCGCGACGGAGGGGTCCTCACCGCGGGCCCGCTGCGAGGCACGGAGTCGTTCGGGGTCTTCTCGAAGAGCGCGAAGGTCGATCACGCTTTGCAGGTTACCGCCCGGGCTCCGCGGTGAGCACATCGTTTCCCGGGACCGCGTCATGAACGCACAGTGACGACGTACTCACCCGTGTAGGGGAACCGACTGTGGGGGAGGCCGCCGTGAAACCGCTGAACGAGATGACCACCGAGGAACTCACCGCCGCGCTGGAGGCGCTGGACACCGCGCGTCCCCGCGACACGGCGCTGCGGCTGGCGCTGTACCTGGAGCTGCGCCGCGCGGCGACGGAGGACTGGGTGTTCGCGTGCGGCGACCCACTGGACGACGACCGGGGGGAGGCGGACCAGCCGGTCGGCGGGGGCCGGGGGTGACCGGGCGGGGCCGCGGCCCCGCCCCCTCCACCGACGCAGGTGTCAGTCGACGTGCCCGGCGCGGACACGCGCCAGCCACTGCTCCGCCTCGGCGAAGTCGGCGTCGGTGGCCGGGCGGGGCCGGAGCGGGGGGTCGGCCTCGATGGCCTGCCCTCCCCGCGGGTAGCTGCCGAGGAAGCGCACGTCCCGGCAGAGGCGCCGGAGGCCCATGAGCGCCTCGCCGACACGGGCCTCGGCCACGTGTCCCTCGGCATCGATGCAGAAGCAGTAGCTGCCGAGTTTGTCCCCGGTGGGGCGCGACTCCAGCCTGGTGAGGTTGACCCCGCGCACGGCGAACTGGCTGAGGACCTCGATCAGGGCGCCGGGGTGGTCGTCGGTGATGAAGGCGACCAGCGACGTCCGGTCGGCTCCGGTGGGCGCGGGGACCGCCCCGGGCCTGGACAGGTAGATGAACCGTGTGGCGGCGTCGGACCGGTCGCCGATCCCGACGGCCAGCGCGTGCAGCCCGTAGCGCTCGCCCGCGATCACCGCGCAGATCGCCGCGTCGTAGGGCGCACCGGGTTCCGACACCGCGCGCGCCGCGGCGGCCGTGGACGAGACGGTGTGCGTGTCCGCGTCGGGAAGGCGCCGGGCCAGCCAGCCGCGGCACTGGGCGAGGGCGTGGGGGTGGGTGGCCACCCGCTTGACGTCCTCCAGGACGGTGCCGGGCCGGGCGAACAGCGCGAACTCGACGGGAACCGCCGTCTCACCGGTGATGAGGAGCGGTTCCCCGTTGACGAGTTCGGCGATGGTGGCGGTGACGCCGCCCTCGACCGAGTTCTCGAGCGGGACGACGCCACCGTCCACCGTCCCGGATCGGACCGCGTCGAAGACCGCGGCGACGCCGTCGCACGGGACGCGCGCCTCGTCGGGCGCGTCGGGGCGCAGGGCGCGCAGCGCGGCCTCGGTGAACGTGCCCTCGGGGCCGAGGTAGGCGTAACGGTTGGGCATGGTGCCAGGCTATACGGCCCGGTGGGCCGCGGATGGACGTGTCAGGACACGCCCCGTCGGAAGGGCGGTGCGGTCACCCCCGTACGGAGGTGCCCTCACCCGCCGTGTCCTTCGGGGACTCGACCGTGACCCGCATGCGCGTGACCGGCGGCCCGGCATCCGGAGCGCTGTCTTCCTCGTCCTCACCGGAGACGCCGTCCCCGGAGGTGTCCGAGCCCGGCTCCTCGATCGCGCCGGAGGCACCGTCCCCGGCCTCGTCCGAGTCGTCCGACGCCTCCCTGGAGACACCGTCCCCGACGGCGTCCACGTCCGCGTCGGCCGCCTCGTCCCCGGCACGGTCACCCGGTGGATCGTCCGTCTCGGCCTCGTCCTCGGACTCCTCGACGCTTTCCAGCACCGTGACCATGGAGTCCGTGTCGGTGCCCGTCCCGCCCGGCGCGGAGCCGGTCACCGTGGCGGTGGACGCCGCGGTCTCGATCGGGTCGACCGGGACCGCGGGCGCCGGCACGATGGCGCCGACCCCGTCGCCCAACCGGGCGGACCGGACGACCCGGTACTCCTCCGGGCTGAGCAGGATGTCGCCCTCGCCGCGTATAACGGCCTTGGCGTAGGTGCGGGACTCCGTGCGGCCGTTGATCGAGGTGAGCACCACCCCGTCACCGGCGCTGTTGAGCAGTGCCATGGAGAAGGAGCGGGCGCCCGACATCTCCTCCAAGGCGTCGTAGTGCAGTACGGCCACGTCACGGACGGCGAACGGGTCGACGCCCGAGGCGCCCACCGCCGCCGTCCGATTGGCCAGGACCTGGGATTCGTCGCCGATCGCACGGGCCCTGGTCAGGGCGTACCTGCCGAGGGCGAGACCGCCCAGACCGGCGACCAGACCCAGCGAGGCGATGATCGTAGTGAACACAGCGCGAGCGTATCGCTACGCATCGCACCTATGGTGCTACTCCTGGCGATTTCGCCGAGCCCTGTGACCGAGTTTTCGCGACATTTGCCGTCCCGTGAAGGTCACGGGTCCGCGGGCCCGATTCCATCGCCGCCGGACAGCCGGCCGGACCTCCCTGACCACCAGCGCTCTCACCACGTCCGTGAACTGGTGGGCGCGGTGCAGTTGTGCCCGCAGGTCGGTTCCGGTGGCCCGGTGCTCCAGCGGCACCTCCACCTCCTCGACACGGAAGCCCGCCCTCAGCACGTCGATGGTGAGGCCGGTCTCCACCCCGAAACCGGGCGCCAGCGGCTTGGCCGCCTCGAAGGCCGCGCGCGTCAGGCAGCGCTGCCCGTTGAGCGGCTGCTCCGGTTCCCACCCGGTGGCCCTGCTGACCCCGTTCCGCGCGAGGCGCACCACGAAGCCGTGGCCGCCCAGGCGCATGCGGGTGGCGGGGAAGAGCGCGATGGTCATGTCCGCCTTGCCCTCGCTGACCGGCTCGACCAGCGGGGCGGCCCCCGACGCCGTACCCTCCAGGTCCGCGTCGAGGAACAACAGGTGTCGTGGCGGGCGGGGCGTGCCGGCCGCGGCCTCGTGCTCCTCGATGAGCCGGACGCCCTCGGCGCCCGTCTCCATCGCCGCTCCCTTGCCCCGGTTGCGGCTGTGCTTGAACACGCGCGCCCCGGCGCGGAGGGCGACGTCCGCCGTCGCGTCCGCGGAGCCGTCGTCGACCACGACGACCAGGTCGACACAGGGAAGGTCACGGGCGGCCCGCACGGTACTGCCGACGCGTTCGGCCTCGTCCTTGGCGGCGATCACCACGGCGACACCGGTTCCCTCCGGGCCGCAGGCCTCTCTCTCGCGCACCTCGCCCCGTCTACTGGGCGGTGCCGGTCCCCGCGGCCACCGGCAACGCGTCGAGGTCGGCGTGGATGACGAAGACCTCGACCAGGCCGGTGACCTGCAGGACCTTCATGACCGCCGGCTTGGGCGCCACGAGTTCCAGGTCACCGCCCCTGTCACGGGATCGCTTCATCGCGGAGAGCAGCACGCTGATGCCGGTCGAGTCACAGAACTCCGTCCGCGACATGTCGATGACCAGCCGCCGTGCCCCGTCCTCCAGGGCCCCGACGAGCTCGCTGCGCAACTGGGGTGCCGTGTACAGGTCGATCTCACCGCCTACGGTTACCACCGCGACGTCTTCTTGAGATCGGCTTGATATCTTCAACTCCACGGACGTGACTGTAGCGCTCCGACCACCACCCGGCCACTTCGGTGACGGCGTGTTGACGGTGTTTCGCTACATCGGTCACGTTTCTCCGAGTGTCGGCGCCCCGTCCCCCCGACGGGCTCCCTCAGAGCAGCGCGCTCCTGGCGCGCTCGTCGTCGCGGAGGTGGAGGCGCAGCTGGACGACGCCGACGGCGCTCCGCTCCACGAGCTCTTCGACGGCACTGCGGGCGTGGTCCTCGTCCGCCCCGCACTCCGCGCGGTGGACGTCGTCGGCGGAGATCTCCAGGACCGCCCACACCGTGGTGGTCGTCGCGTCCATCTCGGTGCCCCAGCGGCCCGACAGGGTCTGGACGATGCTCAGTCCCCGGCCGCCCAACCCGGACACCGAGGGCCGCGCGACCCGGGGCATCGTGCTGGAGCCTCCGTCGCGCACCGAGATCTCCACCCACCCTCCCTGCCGGGAGCCGCGGTCCACCTCGACCCGCCAGGACACACCGACGGAGTTCTCGGGGTTGCCGGGGGTGGGGAGGGGGCTGGCGTGGCGGAGGGCGTTGCTGACGAGTTCGCTCAGGACGAGGGCGGCGTCGTCGACGCGGTCCTCGCAGAGCTTCATCGCGTGCAGGTCCCCGCACAGTCGCTGCCGGGCTCCCGCCACGCTCGCGGGGGCGTAGGGAAGTACGACGCTCCGCTCGACCTTCTGCGGGCGGTCCCCGGTATCGACTGGGGTGCTGTCTCCTGACACGTTTCGTCCCTGCGCGTTCGTGCTTTCTCGGGCGGACCGGAACTCGCCCGATGTGTGACGGCGAATTCCACCAGGGGTGGAAATGCCCCGATCACCTCGCACGGAAACCCGCGCCGGGCCGAATCACGGGGCACGGCTCGCGCGTAACGGCCCGGATCGCTGGCGTGACAGGGCTTCAGGGGTTTGAGAGGTTTTTGTCGATTCGTGGGAGGAAGGTTGCTGGTGGGACGCGTCTGACAGGGGCACCGCGCCGAAGGCACCGGTGCGCAGCGGGTCCGCACCCGGCGGCTCCACCGCCCCGGACTCCCCGCCCAGCTCGGGGTCCTGGTCCTCCCCGCGGTGCACCGGCACCGTGAAGCGCATCCGGGTTCCCCGCTCCAACCGGTGGGCGGTCACGTCCCCGCCCTGGTCGCGGGCCAGCTGCCGGACGATGTAAAGGCCCAGACCCAGACCGCCGAAACCGGTCTCCCCGTCGCCGCGCGCCCCCGCCTGCACGAAGCGGTCGAAGATCCGCTCCTCGTCACCGGGGCGCAGCCCCACGCCCTCGTCGTCCACGGTGACCGCGACGGTCTCGGCCTCCGCGCGGGCGCTGACATGCACGCGACCGCCCCCGGGCGAGAACTTCAGCGCGTTGTCGAGCAGCTGGTCCATGATCATGCCCGTGGCCAGGCTGTCCCCCGCGGTCGGAGGAAGCGCGTCAGGCCCGTCCAACGACACCTCGTGCCGGTCGGAGAGCGGCCGGAACGCGCTGACAGCCTGGCGCAGCACGTCGAGCAGGTCGAACCTGTCCCTGCTGACCTGGATCTCGCCGCGCGCGACGTCCGAACCCAGCTGGAGCCGGTCCACCAGGGTCACGAGGGCCGACGACCGGTCCGCGATGGTGCCGACCGCCTCGTACTGCGAGTCCGGTGTGAGCCGCGCCCACTTGCGCATGAGGGTGGTCGCGTACCCGTGGATCACCGTGATGGGGGTGCGCAACTCGTGGCCACTGGTGGCCAGGAAGTCCTCGCGCTCCTCCTCCATGGCCTTCTGCGCGGTGATGTCCCGGAAGTCCACCACCCACTCGTGGGTGCGCGGAATCCTCGCCATGAGGATCTCCAGCCAGCGTCCGTCCTTGAGCTTGTGCTTGATGGGCTGGCCGTGGCAGGCGGGGAGGGGGAACGGCGGGTGCCGGCCCTCGACCGCGTCCACGGTGTAGCCGGTGAGCTCCACCGCCGAGCGGTTCCACTTGCGCACCCTGCCGCCGAAGTCCAGCACCGCGATCCCGTCGGCGCTGGAGTCGGCCACGGCCTGCTCGTGGACGCGCTGGAGGTTGAGCTCCTCGTAGGCCAGGGCGTTGCCGATCGCGACCCCCGCGTGCGCGGCGAGCAGTTCGAGCAGCTCCAGCTCGACGTGCCCCACCTTGCGCTGGCTGTAGAGCGCGTACAGGGCCCCGTACGGGCGGCCGTGCACGTTGGACACGCACAGGGCGATGGTGTGCAGCCCCGGCAGGTCGGCCCAGACCAGGTCCTGGAGGCCGCGGGTGTCCTCGTTGGCCAGCAGGACGGACTTGCCGCTCCGCAGCAGCTCCCCGAACAGGCTGTCCTCCAGCGGGGCGGTGAACCCCTGGAGCTCGTCGGACAGCTCCGAGAGGCTCACCAGCTCCACGCGGTCCTCGTTGAGGAGGACGAACCCTCCCGCGTCCGCGCCCGTCAACTCGGTGATGCCCCTGGAGATCCGGTCGAGCACCGACTTGAGGCTGAGGTCGGCGTTGATGTCCACGACCACGTCGGTGAGCCGGCGCACCAGCCGGGCGCGCTCCATGGCCGAGCGCTGCGCCTGCACGTCGTTGTCGGAGGGGTAGAGGTTGATCACCCACCCGGCGAACCGGCCGTCTGCGCCGGACACCCGGTTGGCACCGATCCGGACGTCGATGACCGTGCCGTCCCTGCGCACCCGGCGCGTGTAGAGCGACAGCGGACTTCCGGAGCGCACCTGTTCGAGCACCGCGCCGTGCTCGCCCTTCAGGTCCGCGGGGACGATCGGCAGATCGCCGCCGAGCACCTCGTCCGCGCGCCAGCCGAACATGCGCTCGGCGGCGGGATTCCACACGGTGACCCGGAGCTCACTGTCGAGACCGACCACCGCGTCCGCTGACGAGGCCAGCACGGCTTCGGCGCTGAGGGGCGCGCGCTCGGAACTCACGACGTCATAGTGCCACCCGAAAGCCGCCGAGTGGCAGGGCTTTGCACAATCCGATCAAATTCCGCCCCGAAAGTGCCTCAGAGGACCCTGGGCTCCTCGCCGGCGCCCGCCTCCATGTCGCGCCCCGCGTGCTCCCACGCCTGCATCCCGCCGGACACGTTGACCGAGTCCCAGCCGGACCGGTTCAGGGCCGAGACGGCCTGCGCGGAGCGCCCGCCCACGCGGCAGACCACGTACACCTTCCGGTCCTGGGGCACCTCGCCCGCCCGCTGCCCCAGCTCCCCGAGCGGGATGTGGACCGCGCCGGGAGCGTGGCCCGCGTTCCACTCGTCGCCCTCGCGGACGTCGAGCAGGTAGGCGCCCTCGGGCACCTCGGTGACGTTGGTCTCCGGAACACCGTTTCCGAACAATGTGACCCCCTGTGTCGTGATGATGCGAAAAATGTGAGAACTCGGGAACCCGGCGCGGACGCGCCACGTCAAAGCGGTATGTCACAGCACACCTTCGCGACGGCTCTGCCGGCCCGCCTCGCCGCTCTCGCAGCCCTTGGCCTGCTTATCACGGCCTGCGGCAACGAACCCGCCGAGGTGAACGCTCCGGCACCCGAGTCCGACCAGTCCACCGACCCCTCCTCCCCCGGCGACGACGAAGAAGAGCAGGGCGGCGACGGCTCGGCCGGCGTCGAGCTGACGATCGAACGCTCCCTGAACGACGACGAGGCCCTGTCCCCCGAGCCCGGCTACGAGGAGGGGACCTGGACCCTCACGTGCGCACCGGCGGGCGGCGACCACCCCGACCCCGAGGCGGCGTGCGCCCAGATCGACGAGGTCGGCGCCGAGCCGTTCGTCCTCGACACCGACGACATGATGTGCACGATGATCATGGGAGGACCTGAGGTCGTCCATGTCACCGGGCACGTCGAGGACACCGAGATCGACACCGAGTTCAACAAGGTCGGCGGTTGCGAGGTCGACAGGTTCGAGTCCGTGGAGACGGTGCTCAACCCTTGACCCCGACCGCGGTGAGGGGGAGTCGGGCCGTGCGGCCCGGCTCCCCCTCGCCGTCTCCCCGCCCCGGGCGCTTCCGGCGCCCGCGGGGTCAGGAGGTGAAGGGGGTGTCCCAGAAGGCGACCTCGTGGCGCATGCCCTCCAGGAAGAAGCGCTCCGCGCGCTCCGGGTCGGGGTCGGCCTCCTCCAGCATCCGCCCGTACCTCTCCGTCAGCAGCGTGAAGTCCGGGTCCGCGTAGGTGTCGACCCACCGCCGGTAGCGCGGCTCCTCCGGACGGCTCCCGGCGAGCGCCAGCCCCAGCTGGTTGTAGCCCCACATGCAGGGGTAGACGGCGGCGAGCCCGTCCCGGTAGTCGGCGGCGGCGTCGAGCAGCCACGAGGTGTACGCGGCACAGGCCGGTCCCTTGCCCTTCGTGGTCAGGTCCGCCCCGAACTCCCCGGAGAGGGAGCGGTGCAGTTCCAGCTCCTCGTTGAGGGTGCTGTGCGCGATACCGACCAGGTCGGCGAGGTGGCCGTCGGGGGCCTGCCAGGCCAGCCGGGAGAAGGCGCGCGCGTAGTCGAGCAGGTAGAGGTGGTCCTGCTCCAGCCAGTAGCGGAACGCGCGGTCGTCCAGGTCTCCCCGGGAGATGCCCGCGACGGTCGGGTGCGCCAACTGCTCGGCGACCAGCGGTCGCCCGATCTCGTGAAGTCGTTCGGTGATTCCCACGCCCGGAGTGTCCCACCCGGCCCGATCCGCCCGCGAGGCGGCCGGCCCCGGGGCAGCCGCCCGGAAGCGGCGCCCCGTCCTGCTCCGTCCCGGGCGCGGAGAACCGGGACGCCCGGTGACGATCGGTTCACGATCTCCACCCGGCCGACCCCGCGCCGACCGCCCGGCCACCTGTGGGACAACGACGAAGCGGCCCTGGTCACGAGCTGTACTCGTGGCCAAAGCCGCTTCGGGTAAAGTGGGCGAGGAGGGATTTGAACCCTCACATCCTTTCGGACACACGGACCTGAACCGTGCGCGTCTACCGTTCCGCCACCCGCCCGGATGACTCTCATTCAGTTGTGTTGCCAGGTGATCCGGGCTTTTCGTCCGTTTCCCCTGGCGACATGGATAAGGCTAGCACGGTCTGAACGCGGGTCGCACACCGGTTTCGGCCCATCCCCGAAGGGCTCCCCGGACCCCCTCCCGGGGGTGCGCCTGAAACCAGGGGCACCCCGACCCGGTTACGATCGTCTACACATACGAAGTGGAGTACAAAAGGGAGGTACCTCGTGGGAGTGCTCCAACGCTTCGAGCGCAGGCTCGAGGGCATGATCGAAGGCACCTTCGCGATGGCCTTCAAGTCCGAGCTCCAGCCGGTCGAGGTGGCGAGCGCCGTCCAGCGTGAGATGGACGAGCGGGCAGCCATCGTCGCCCAGGGCCGCACCCTGGTCCCGAACGACTTCATCGTCGAGCTCGCGGCCAGCGACAAGGAACGGCTCGAGGTCTACGCCGACAGCCTCGGCCAGGAACTGTCCAAGCTCGCCCGTGACTACGCGACGGAGCAGGGCTACTCCTTCGTCGGTCCGGTCCGCGTCCACTTCAGGTCCGACGAGGGCCTCAAGACCGGCCGGTTCCGCATCCGCTCCGGCGTCGTGCGCGGCACCATGGTCGGCCCGGAGGGAGAGGTCCGGCAGCCTGTCGGCGACCCCGGCGCGGCCGGCGGCCAGCAGCAGACCGGGCGTCCGCGCCTGCTGATCTCCCCGGGAGGCGCCACCGCGGAGGGCAGCATCGCCAGCCACGGCTCGCAGCAGTCCTTCGAACTGACCACCCCGGTGACCCTCCTGGGCCGCGGCACCGACTGCGACCTGCGACTGGTCGACAACGGCGTGTCCCGTCACCACGTGGAGATCCGGCTGGACGGCGACGAGGCGGTCCTGGTGGACAAGGGATCCACGAACGGGACCTTCGTCAACGGACAGCAGGTCAGGCAGGCCCGTCTGGTGGACGGCAGCAGGATCAGCCTCGGCCGCACCACGATGACGTTCCGGCGCGACTGAGAACCCCGCCACAATCGACCGATCAGGCCCGACGCGAACCGCAACAAACCCAGTTCCGTCGGCGTCTGACAGGTCGTGGCCCGGACCGGGACGATACCGACCTGTGTCGGATATCCGGCCGGGAGGGTAGTCTCCGCGAAGACCTGACCGATCGGGCACACGGACCGCGGCCGCAGGCCGCGACCAGCGACCTCGACACTCACCGACCCGAAGGTGGGGAAGACACGGTGGCGGCGCCGATGACCGCTACCCCGGCCGAAGCACGACAGGGGCTGAAGAGCAGTTCGATGTCCAACTTGACCCTCATATTGATCAAGATCGCGTATCTCGCGGTGCTTTGGCTGTTCGTCCTCACGGCGGTCGGCGTCATTCGCACGGACCTCTTCGGCCCGTCCAAGAAGAAACCGCGGAAGAAGCCCCGCCCCGGGCCGCGCCCCGCCCAGCGCCGTGAGGCGGCCGCCCCCTCCCACTCCTCGGCCCGTCCGCAGCGCCCGCGCCGCAACGAGCCGACCGTGCTGGCAGTGACACAGGGGTCCCTCTCCGGGACCACCGTCAACCTGGGTTCCCAGCCCATCACCATCGGACGCGCCCCCGACTCGACGCTCGTCATCACCGACGACTACGCCTCGGGCCGCCACGCGCGCGTCTACTCCGAGAACGGCCGCTGGTTCGTCGAAGACCTCAACTCGACGAACGGCACCTACCTCGGCCAGCAGAAGCTGAACCGCCCCCAGCCCATCACGGTGGGTCAGCCCATCCGTATCGGCAAAACCGTCCTGGAACTGCGCAAATGACAATCGCTCTCCGATACGCGGCGTACTCCGATGTTGGATGCCTCCGCGAAGGCAACGAAGACTCCGGCTACGCCGGCCAGCACCTCCTCGCTGTGGCCGACGGCATGGGCGGTTACGCGGGCGGTGAGGTGGCCAGCTCCATCGCGATCTCCTCGATCCGCCGCCTCGACTCCGAGACCCACAAGTCCGACGAGATGCCCGAGGTCCTCCAGCGCGCGGTCGAGCAGGCGAACGTCTCCCTCTCCCGCCGGATCATGGAGGAGCCGCAGCTGGAGAACATGGGCACCACCCTGACTGCCATGCTGTGGTCCGGCTCCCGGGTGGCGCTCATCCACATCGGCGACTCGCGCGCCTACCTGTTGCGCGGCCCCCGCTTCGAGCAGATCACCCACGACCACACCCTGGTGCAGACCCTGGTGGACGAGGGCAAGATCACCGAGGAGGAGGTCGCGACGCACCCGCAGCGCTCCCTCATCCTGCGCGCCCTGGACGGCAAGAGCCCCGTCGACCCCGACATCTCGATCAACGACGCCAAGGTCGGCGACCGCTACATGCTCTGCTCCGACGGGCTCTCCGGGGTGGTCAGCAAGAAGACCATCCACGAGACCCTGGCGACCGAGTCCGACCCGCGCGGTGCGTCCAAGAAGCTCATCGAGCTGGCCATCCGCGGGGGCGGCCCGGACAACATCACCGTGGTCGTCGCCGACGTCATCGAGACCGACACCGACCGCGACGGGCCCACGCCCTCCGCGCAGGTCGTCGGCGCCGCCGACCAGCAGCCCGACGCCGCGGACGAGGGCAACGACTCCCCCGCCAGACGGGCGCAGGAACTGCGCGGCACCGGCGGCGACACCGCCGAGATGGACCCCGTCCGGGACGACGATCCGAGCGAGCCCGCCTTCCAGGAGACGTACGACGACTACGAGGCCCCGCCGGCCAACCGGCGGGGCCGTCCCGAAGCCCAGGCCGAGTACCGCCCCAAGCGGTGGTGGCCGATGATCCTGGTGTTCGCCGTGGTCGTCGCCGTCGTCGCCGGGGCCGCCTACTACTTCGGCCGCCAGTACGTGGACAGCCAGTACTACGTCGGCCCGTCCTCCAACGGCGACAACGTCGCGATCTACCAGGGCATCAACACCGACATCGCCGGTGTCAGCCTGTCGGACGAGCTCGAGGACACCGAGATCGCCCTCGACTCCCTGGCCGACGCCGACCGCGACGCCGTGGAGAACACGATCCCCGCCGAGAGCCTGGAGGCCGCGCGGGAGAGCATCGAGAGGCTCGAGCAGAACCCCGGGCAGACCGACGGCCGTCGGGGGACCGGCACCGAGGAAGGGTCCGGGTGAGGTCGGCTTGAGCAGCACGTCAGCACCGGAGGCGCCGACCGCGCTACCCCCGGTCAAACGGCGCAACGCGGAACTGGTCCTCACCGTCATCGCGATCTTCATCACGATGGCCGGTATCGCGATCGCCGGTATCAACCTCAACGGCCAGGTCCCCGGTGCGATGTGGACCGTCGGCCTGACCTTCGGCGCCCTCTCCGCCGTCGCCCATGTGGCGATGCGCTTCCTCGCCCCCTACGCGGACCCGCTGATCATGCCGTGCGCCCTGTTCCTGAACGGGATCGGCGTGGCCATGATCTGGCGTCTGAACGCCGCGGGCGAGGAGAACATCGAGGGCGTCGGCGTCGGTATGCAGTTGGTCTGGACCGCTGTCGGCCTGATCTGCTGCTTCCTGATCATCGTCTTCCTGAAGGACCCGCGGGTCCTTCAGCGCTACACCTACATCAGCGCCCTCATCGCGATCATCCTGCTGATGCTGCCGGTCATCCCGGGACTGGGCCACGCCGTCTACGGCGCCCAGCTGTGGATCAAGATCGGCCCGTTCACCATGCAGCCGTCGGAGTTCGCCAAGATCGCCCTGGTGATCTTCCTGGCGTCCTACCTGATGAGCAAGCGGCAGGTGCTCCAGATCGTCAGCAAGCCGATCAAGGTCGGCCGCTTCACCCTCATCGAACTGCCCCGCGCCCGTGACCTGGCCCCCATCCTGGTCGGCTGGCTCCTGGCCATCGGCATGCTGGTGGTCCTGCGCGACCTGGGCACCTCCCTCCTGCTCTTCGGCACGTTCCTGGCGATGCTGTACGTGGCCACCCAGCGCTCGTCGTGGGTGACCATCGGCCTCGTCATGTTCGCGGGCGGCGCGACGATCGCCTACTTCCTCTTCTGGCACGTCAGGGCCCGCGTCAACATCTGGATCAACGCGTTCGACCAGGCCGTGTACGAGGAGGTCGGCGGCAGCCAGCAGCTGGTGGAGGGCCTGGTCGGCATGGCCTACGGCGGGCTCTTCGGCACGGGCATCGGCGGAGGACAGGCCCACAACACCTTCGCCGCGGACAGCGACTTCATCCTCGCGTCCATCGGCGAGGAGCTCGGACTGACCGGCCTGCTGGCCGTGCTCATGGTCCTCGGCCTCCTGGTGGAGCGCGGCATGCGCATCGCGCTCGCGGCGACCGGGCCGTTCAACAAGCTCCTGACGAGCGGCATCGCGTTCGTCCTGGCCTACCAGGTCTTCATCGTGCTCGGCGGCATCTCCCGCGTCATCCCGCTCACCGGCTCCACCACACCGTTCATGGCCGCGGGCGGTTCGGCGCTGATGGCGAGCTGGATCATGATGGGCATCCTTCTCCGTATCAGTGACAACGCGCGCCGCCCGGCACCGCAGGCGATCCAGGACGAGGGCGCGACCCAGGTGATCCGACGATGAACACACCCATCCGCAGGCTGAGCGTCTTCGCCCTGATCCTCATCGGGATCCTGATGGTCAACATCACCTGGGTCCAGGGGTTCCAGGCCGACGCCATCCGCGCCGACCCGCTCAACCGGCGCACGTACAGCGAGCGCCTCAGCGAACCGCGCGGCCCCGTGCAGGTCGCGGGGGACAACGTCGCGTTCTCGGAGAACATCTCGCCCGAGGGGGAGCCCGCGCGCTACCAGCGCGAGTACACCGGAGGCGGCCTGTACACGCCGATCGTCGGGTCCTTCCGCACGTACGGCGCCTCGGGTATCGAGAGCGCTGAGAACACCCTGCTGGACGGCTCCGACGACCGCCTGGCCGTGCGCAACTTCCGCGACATCATCACCGGACGCGAGCCCGAGGGGGCGCAGGTCCAGCTGACCCTCGACGCCGCGGTGCAGGAGGCCGGGTACGAGGCCTTCGCCGGGCTGGGCGACAAGAACGGCGCCGCCGTCGCGCTCGACCCCAACACCGGAGCGATCCTGGGCGCGGTGTCCTACCCCTCCTACGACGCCAACGACGTCGTCAGCATCACGGAGATGGAGGATGCCACCAACAACTACGTGGAGCTGGAGAACGACCCGCGCAAGCCGCTGCTCAACCGGGCACTCAACGAGCGCTACCCCCCGGGGTCGACGTTCAAGGTGGTGACCGCCGCGGCCGCCATCGAGCACCTGGACGCGGGCCCGGACAGCACCATGGACGCACCGGACCGGCTGTCGCTGGGACACGACCTGCCCAACGCCACACCGGGGGGGACCTGCAACGGCGGCGACCCCGACACCCTGGCGCACTCCATCCAGATCTCGTGCAACACCTCCATGGCCAACTGGGCGATCGAGATGGGCGGCGACGCGCTGTCGGAGCAGGCCACCGCGTTCGGGTTCAACCCGGCGGAGGGCGAGGAGCTCACCGTGCCCCTCGGCGTGACCCCGAGCTACGCGCCGCCGGAGGAGGACCGCAACATCCTCGGACGCGCCGGCATCGGCCAGTCCAACGTCGAGTCGACACCCCTCCAGATGGCGATGGTGGCGGCCGGTGTGGCCAACGGCGGTGAGGTCATGCGACCCTACGTGGTGGACTCGGTCCGCGACTCGGACCTGTCCGTGATCACGCAGACCAGCCCGGAGAGCTACTCCCAGGCCGTCAGCGCCAGCACCGCCCAGGACCTGACCGACATGATGGTCCTGGTCACCGGCGAGGGCGGTTCGGGTACCAACGCGGCGATCCCCAACGTCCAGGTGGCCGGCAAGACCGGTACCGCCGAGACGGGTGGGGACAGCACCCACAACTGGTTCATCGGGTTCGCCCCCGCCGACGACCCCCAGGTCGCCGTCGCGGTCGTCGTCGAGTTCGGCGGTGGGAGCGGCAACGAGCTCGCCGCTCCGATCGCCCGTCAGATGATGGAGGCAGTGGTTCAGTAGTGAGTGCCTACGAGCCGTCTTCCCGGAACGGTCCCGGTGATCTCACCGGGACCGTTCTGAGCGACCGTTACCGCCTGGAGGAGCAGGTGGGATCCGGCGGCATGGGTACGGTCTGGAAGGCCACCGACACCCTGCTCAACCGGCCCGTCGCGGTGAAGCTCCTCCACCCCTCCCAGATGGCCGAGCCCACCGCCAGGGAGCGGTTCCGCACCGAGGGCCGGATCACCGCCGGCCTCTCCCACCCGGGGATCGCCCAGGTCTTCGACTACGGCGAGGAGGACGGCCGCGCCTTCCTCATCATGGAACTCGTGGTCGGCAACCCCCTGTCCCAGGTCCTGCGCGAAGAGGGCCACCTCAGCCCGGACCAGACCCTCGACTTCGTCTGCCAGGCGGCCAAGGCTCTCGCCGCGGCGCACGCCCGCGGGGTGGTGCACCGCGACATCAAGCCGGGCAACCTGCTGGTCACCCCGAACGGGCAGCTCAAACTCACCGACTTCGGTATCGCCCGCGGCGACATGTCGGTCACCCTCACCCAGACCGGCATGGTCATGGGGACGGCCCAGTACATCTCGCCGGAGCAGGCCTCGGGCCGCCCGGCGACCTCTGCCTCGGACCTCTACGCCCTCGGTGTGGTGGCCTACGAGTGCCTGGCCGGGACACCGCCGTTCACCGGCGACAGCCCGATCGCGCTGGCCCTCGCGCACACCCGCGACGAGCCGCCGGAGCTCCCCGACGACATCCCCGCCGACATCGACGACCTGGTGACCTCCCTCCTCCTCAAGGAGCCCGAGGACCGGCCCGGCTCCGCCAGCGAGGTCGCACACCTGGCCGCGGTCATCCGCTCCAACGCGGGCACCGGGCCGCCGACCCCCTCCACGGGGTTCAGCGGCATGGCGCAGACCATGGTCGTGGGTGCGATCCCCGGACCCGGGACGGGGCCGGTGTCACGTCGAACCGCCGGTCAGGCGGCCGTGACCCCTGTGGAGGAAGAGGACTCCGCTAGGCTGGCCGAGGCCTCCGAACGCAGGATCAGCGCCCCCGTGGTGCTCGCAGCGGTCGCGGCGACGGTCATGATCGTCGCCGCGGTGGTGGCCGGGTTCCTCTACGGGGGCAACGGCGAGGTCGACACCGTGGGCGACAGGACGCAACGCCCGGCCACGAGTCCTTCACCGTCCTCCACACCCTCGGAGGAACCGGAGGAGTCCGCTCCGGTGGACGTCCCCGCGGTGCCGAACAACCAGCCGGAGTGGTCTCCCGAGACGGACACGCCCCCGGAGACCGAGTCACCCCCTCCCGGGGAGGACGAGCAGGAGAGCGGTCCGCCCCAGGACGGCGAGGACGACGGGTCGGAGGAGGAGTCACCGGACGAGGAGGAACCACCGCCAGTGGAACCGGGTGACCCGGAGGACGGCGGAGGATTCCCCCCCGACAGCATCTCGATACCGAGGCAATGAGCGAGAGACGCTCAGGGTAGGCGGCGGCCCACGGGCGGCTTCCGGAAGACACAAGGATCAGTGCACGACATGTCCCAGCCCCGGCTCCTTGGCGGACGCTACGAGCTCGACGTCGTCGTCGGGCGCGGCGGCATGGCCGAGGTCCACCGCGCGCGCGACCTGCGGCTCGACCGGCTCGTCGCCATCAAGACCCTTCGACACGACCTGGCACGCGACCACATATTCCAGGCGAGGTTCCGACGTGAGGCACAGTCGGCCGCCTCCCTGAACCATCCTGCGATCATCGCCGTGTACGACACCGGCGAGGACATGGTCGAGGGGGTGTCCCTCCCCTACATCGTCATGGAGTACGTGGACGGGCGCACCCTCAAGGAACTCCTGGACGACGACCGCAAGCTCCTGCCGGAGCGGTCGGCGGAGCTGGTCGACGGCATCCTCAAGGCGCTGGAGTACAGCCACGACAACGGGATCGTCCACCGGGACATCAAACCCGCGAACGTGATGCTGACCCGCAACGCCGAGGTCAAGGTCATGGACTTCGGCATCGCCCGGTCGATGAACGACGACCAGGCGACCATGACCCAGGCCTCCCAGGTCATCGGTACCGCCCAGTACCTGTCGCCCGAGCAGGCCCGCGGTGAGCGGGTGGACCCGCGCAGCGACATCTACTCGACGGGGTGCGTGCTCTACGAACTCCTCACGAGCCGTCCGCCGTTCACCGGCGACTCCCCCGTGTCGATCGCCTACCAGCACGTGCGCGAGGACCCGGTGCCGCCGACCGAGGTGGATCCGCAGATCCCCGACTGGCTCGAGGACATCACCCTCCGGGCGATGACCAAGGACCGCGAGGAGCGCTACCAGAACGCGGCCGAGATGCGCGCGGACATCCAGCGCGGTCTGGCGGGGATGCCCACGCAGGCGGGCACCATGGCGATGGCCACCGCCGGGGCCACGACGGCGCTGCCCCCCGCGAACGACCGGTACGACGACTATGACGACTACGACGACGACTACGACGACCGGTACGACGACCGGAAGAAGGGGGGCGCGGGCAAGACCGCTCTGTGGGCGCTCCTCGCCGTCGGCGTGATCGCCTCCCTGATCCTGGTGTTCTTCCTGTTCAACCGGGGCCCTTCGGACCCGGACACGGTCGCGGTGCCGTCGGTCGCCGGGTCCACCGAGGAGGAGGCCCGGGCGACCCTCACCGAGGCGGGCTTCGAGGACATCGGCACCGAGTCACAGGCCGACGACGAGGTCGAGGAGGGCACGGTCATCGAGACCGACCCCGCCGCCGACAGCGAGGTGGCGGTGACGGAGCAGATCGTCCTGATCATCTCCTCCGGGCCGGGCGACGTCGCGATCCCCTCGGTGGGGGGGCAGAGCGAGGCCGACGCGATCAGCACGCTGAACGAGGCCGGCTTCGAGGACGTCACCTCGGAGCAGCGCGCGGACGACTCCGTCGCCGAGGGCAACGCCATCGGCACCGACCCGCCGGCGGGGGACGAGGCCGCACCCGACACCCGGATCACGCTGTTCATCTCCTCGGGTCCCGACCAGGTGGCGGTGCCCGACCTGCGCGGGATGACCCAGGCCGGGGCGGAGTCCGCTCTGGGCCAGGTGGGGCTGACCGGCTCGTTCCAGGAGCAGGAGACGACGGACCAGCCGGCGGGCACGGTCATCGCCCAGTCTCCCGAGGCGACGCAGATGGTCGCGCCGAACACCACGGTGAGCGTCACGATCGCGACGGCACCGGAGACTCCGGAGCCGCCTACCGGTTCGGATGAGCCGCCGGGCTCGGAGGAGCCGCCCCCCGGTTCGGATGAGCCGCCGGGCCCCGATCTGCCGGACGGCTTCGTCTTCCGGCCACAGGACTTCCGTTGGGAGCAGTGGCAGTAGGAGCCGGAGAACGGACAGCCGATGGTCCGCACCCCCAGGGGGTGCGGACCATCCGCGTTCCGGGGGCGCCGACGGTCGTCCGGGGGCGTGTGGCCTGCGGCGTTGCCGTCCGGTCGGACCCGCCCGAAACCCCGGGCATCCCACCGGTGACGCGGGCGCCGCCCTGGGCGTAGACTGTGTTCTCGTTCCGAACCGCCCCACCGTACTGGAGCAGCGACCGTGCCCAAGTCCCGCAACGATCGCAAGAAGAAGGCTGTTTACACTCCGCCTCCTTCCAAAGAGAAGCCGAAGGTCAGTCCGCGTTGGCTCGTGCCGACGATGCTGGGTTTCTTCGCCCTCGGCATTCTCTGGATCGCGGTCTACTACATCGCGGGAGACTTCGTCCCGTACATGCAGGACTGGCACAACTGGAACCTGCTGATCGGCTTCAGCGGGATCATCGTGGCCGTCGTCCTGTCCACGCGCTGGCACTGACCCCCGCCCGGCGAACACCTGACCGACCCGCTGCCCTCCCGGGCGAGCGGTGTCGTGGTTGTGCGCGGCACACGGCCTCCATCAGGCACGTGTACCCAGCCCTCTCTAGGGCCTGAACAGCCAATATCCACGTTTTCCACAGGGTTATCCACAGGCTGTGGGTAGCTCTGTTCGTCATGCCCGGACCAGGGTGGAGCGGTCCTGGACCCGGGACGACGGTGGCCCCGGAGGTCTCCCTCCGGGGCCACCGTCGTGTGCACCGTCAGCCGAGGACGATCACCGGCGCCGCGACCACCAGGACCACGAGCAGCGCCGCGAACCCGGCCACCAGGAGGGCGTGCGTCAGCGTCCGTGTGGAGGCCTTGGCCGACCTGCCCGGCAGGTACGCGAACACGGCACCGACGGCGAGCCCCGCGACCAGCCCCCCGATGTGCGCGGTCCAGGAGATGTTCGGGACCACGAAGGTCAACACGAGGTTGACCCCCATCAGGACGAGCACCATCCGCAGGTCCAGGCCGAGCCGCTTGCCGATCACCAGCACCGCCCCGAAGAGGGCGAAGATCGCACCGGAGGCGCCGACCGAGAACTGGACGGGCGCCACCAGGAGGCTGAGGACCGATCCGGCGAGCGCGCCGACCACCCAGAGGGCGAGGAACCGCCCGTGCCCCAGCCAGCGCTCCAGCTGCGTTCCGAGGACGTACAGGGCGTACCCGTTGAACAGCAGGTGGAAGATACTGCCGTGCAGGAACGCCGCGGTGATGAGCCGGTACCACTCGCCGGCCATCACACCGCGGAGCGTCCCGTCCTCCAGCCGGCCGAGGCCGAGCATGGCGAACTCCCGGATGAGCCCGGAGGCCCCCGCCTGACCGATCGGGTCTGACGTGCCCAGCTGGGCGATGAACCCCGCCGCCATGAGACCGAGGAGCGTCCAGGTCACGTAGGGCTTCGTGACGGTCCTGCCCCCGAAAGGCGTCCGGGTCCGGCGCACGGTCCGGTTCCCCTCCGCGACGCACCGGGGGCACTGGAAGCCCACCGACGCCTCCACCATGCAGTCCGGGCAGATGGGCCGTTCGCACCTGGTGCAGCTGACCCCGGTCTCCCTGTCGGAGTGCCGGTAGCAGGTGCGCGGGGCGGTCGGCCCCGGTTCCGGTGCCGCACCGGACGGAGGTGGGGGCGCGGTCATGGTCTGTCACTCACTCCTCGGTGTCCTGGCGTTCTCATCGGATCCCTAGGCCGCGTTCCGCGGATCATTCCGGGCTCGCGTCCCCCAGGCTGCCCCTCGCCGCGCCGACTGCGCTCGGACAGCCAAACCCGGGCTGACCCGCGCTACCCGTCTTGCGAGAGATGGCCTGGAAGCCGCTCGCGTCGATCGGCGCAAGCGCCGAGTCAACCGAAAGCATCCACAGAACACGCCCTAGCGGGTGATCTCGATGCTGTTGATCACCACGTCCTCGCGGGGACGGTCCTGGGAGTCGGTGTCCACCCGGGAGATCTCGGTGACCACGTCGTCGCCCTCGACGACCTCACCGAAGATGGTGTGGCGGCCGTCGAGCCAGTACGGCTTCTCCACGGTGACGAAGAACTGTGAACCGTTGGTGCCCGGGCCCGCGTTGGCCATGGCCAGCAGGAACGGGCGGTCGAAGCGCAGCTTCGGGTCGATCTCGTCCTTGAAGGTGTAGCCGGGGCCACCGCGCCCGGTACCCAGCGGGTCCCCGCCCTGGATCATGAAGCCGTCGATGACGCGGTGGAAGATCGTGCCCTCGTACAGGCTGCTGTTGGACGGCTTGCCCGTGGTCGGGTCGATCCACTGCTTGCTGCCGTCAGCCAGCCCGATGAAGTTGGCGACCGTCTCCGGAGCCTCCTCCTCGAACAGCTTGACGACGATGGTTCCCTTGGAGGTGTTCAGCCGCGCGGTGGGCTGACCCTTGGAGTCCGACACCTACGTGCCTTTCGATCGACTTCGTTTACGTGCTCACGTTACCCGTCCGCCTCCCGGGCTCAGCCGTTACCCGGTGGACGGCCCCCGGGCAGGGAAATGTGGGACGGAGCATGCTCGTGTGAGGTGAGAGACGCCAACACGTGGGAAGGGGACAGGCAGAAAACCCGTCGGCTGGTGTCGAAACTCCGATCGCCGACGGAGAGGACGTATGTTGAGATAACACCCGGATAACGGGGCAGGACGACAGGGAGCCGCCCAGTACGGCTCGACGCGTCGGTCCCCCGGGTGGAGACCGTAGAGACCGGTGAACGACCGAAGGAGCTGACGACGTGCCTATCACTGCCAAGCGTCGCAAGGCACGCAAGGAGGCGGAGGCGACCCTCGCCCGCCTGCAGGACCTGGCCAAGGAGCAGGCCGACAGGCTCGGCCCGTACGCCGACCAGGCACGGGACCAGGCCACTCTGAAGCTCCTCCAAGCGCGCGGCTGGACCGCCCCCCGACTCGAGACCGCCGCGTTGCGTGTCGAGGACACCGTGGCGCCGCGCGTCGCCGGGCTCCTCACCGCGGCAGCGCAGCGCGTCGACCCGCACCCGGGCCGACGGGGGCTGCGACTGCTCCGTCGCGGACCGCGCAGGGTCCCCCGCGGGATCCTGATCGGCGGCGCCGCCGTGGTCGGCGGCGTGGTGGTGTACTCGCTCATCCGCCTGCGGCAGGCGTCGCAGGACGCGGAGTGGCAGGAGCACCTGGACCAGGCCCGCGACCAGGTCCGTGAGACCCGCGAGAACCTGGAGGAGAAGGCCTCCGACGCGGCCGACAAGGCCTCGGAGACGGCCAAGGCCGCCAAGGGCAAGGCCAAGGAGGCCAAGGAGACCGTCCGCGCGGCCTCGGGGGACAACCGCGCACAGGAGAACGGGCGCCCCAACCGGTAGCGGCCGGGTGACGGGTACCCGATCGGCACGACGACACGACGACTGACGGACCACCGCGTCCGGTACGGGGTGCACGGCCCCGCCGACGCGTTGGTCCCATCCCCTCAGCCGGGACGGGTCCTCCCGCCCCGGCTTCGTCGTGCACGGGGTCGGACGTGGCCGGTCAGTCGTCCTTGAGGAAGCGGTAGGGCGTCGGGTAGCGCCAGTTACTGCCCATGAGGCTCGCCACGGACGCGATGGCGGGAAGGACGGCCCAGCCCAGGGCGATGGCGATCACCGCGAAGATCGGCAGGACCAGCCAGAAGAGAAGCAAGCTCGCGAGCCCGCCGACGATACAGAAGAGCTGGAAGTTGAGGGACTCCATGGCCTGGCGCCGGACGTACGGGGAGATCCGGTCGCTCGCCAGGAACAGCACCAGCGGCGCGACGACGGGGAAGAGGTAGTTCCCCCCGTGGCCGATCGCGGCCACGACCCGCTCCACGGGAGTGCTGGGCAGCGGCTCCTTGGGACCCGGCCCCTGCGGGTCTGCCCGGGCGGACGAGTCGGCCGAGGTGGCCGCCGAACGGTGCGGGGAGCCGTGCGGTGTCACACCGAGGTCCTCGGTGAGCGGGGCCAGGTCGGCACCGAACTTGGCCTTCATGGCCAGGCCGGTCCGCTCGTCGAGCTCCTCCTCGTCGAGCTGCCCCTGACTGAAGGCCTCCTGGAGGACCTTGATGACGGAGTCCCGTTGGGCGTCTGTGAGGCGGATCTGCGGCTGGGCCTGCGGTTCCCAGGGCCGTTTCGCCGGATACTGAGGGTCCTGCACGGCCACTCCCACTCCCAACGACGACGGGAGTACGGCCAGTTCAGCCGTACTCCCACCATCATGCGTCACATGTCGGACCACCGCCATCGGGGCCGTCCCTGATCCTTCCCTGATCCCGCCCTCCCCCCAGGGGTGGAGGCGGGCCACGACTTTCGTCTGTGCTGCCGGGATCCGGGGCGCCCCTTCCCCGATGCCCCGGCCGGGTTCAGCGGCCCGGGCCGCCGGTCAGACCCGTACCGCGACCGGGACCGGAACGGCTTCCGTCACGTGGACCGGAACCGTACCGGACGCGGGGGCGGTCTCGGGGTCCTCCAGGGGGACGACCGCGGCGGCCGGCAGTGCCGCCCCCGCGAGGGGGACGTCCTGCCGGGCCTGCTCGGCCTCGTAGCGCCGCTCGGCGCTGGTCAGCAGGTCGTACCAGTTGACCACGTCCTTGCGCCGACGCAGAAGGGCACGGCGCTCCCGTTCGGTCATGCCTCCCCAGACACCGAACTCAATACGGCTGTCGAGCGCCTCGGCCAGGCACTGGGTACGCACCGGGCATCCCCGGCAGATGAGTTTGGCGCGGTTCTGCGCCGCACCCTGCACGAACAGGGCGTCAGGATCGATCTCCCGGCATTTGGCACGGGCTGCCATCTTCTCATTCCACATGTTGCCCCACTCCCAAGATCAGCATGTGTGGTGATCGGAAATCCGCCGATCGACGCAACCGTCGGCGGTGAGGAGAAACGGACCGATCCGGTGACGGGGGCCTGAGCACGCACGGGGGGCCGTGCAGCTCATCTTCGGCGGTCGATCGTTTCGGCGCGTTGTCTTCCTCGTTGTCGCTGGTGTCGAAACTACGGATCGTCCCAGTTCACCAACAGACCCCAAGAGGCCTATTTCTCATATGGCCCAGTAGGACCATTGCACTTAGGGGAAGTGTCATCATACACACACGCAGAGTCACTGCATGTGGTACGAGCAGGCCCACGTAACCGGAATGAAAGGTCATGGGCAGACCATTCACCGACAAGCCCTATGACCTGCGACTTCATGTCATCCCATGAGCGACTGCCCCCACCCGGACGCGCCCGGGTGAAGTGGACTCTCCGTCATCCTTCTCACCCGATCGGACTATACGCACTCCCGGGGCACACACGATCCGCAACCCCATGCGCCACTCATTTCGCCCCCCGGTCGGGCGAAGTCGGCACTACTCATTGGTAACCGAACATATTTCTTACCTTCGACCCCAGCTCCCATTGAATGCGGGCACATGTCCCCATTCGGGTTTTTCTCCCTAAAACAGCCATGGAGTGATCTTCGGTCCGCCCCGCCGCGCGGATCCGCTTTCTGTCGGCGGGACGCCCGTCGAGGACCCGCGGATGGCAGGTGGAGGCCGTCGGAGCGGCCGGAGACGGCCAGGAGGGAATGAGGGGAGGGGAGAGTGCCGGGGGCCGCCCCAAGGGGACGTGGGGGACGCGACCGCTGCCGGCGTCAACCGGCCCAGGCGACGGGAACGCGAAACGGGGACCCCCGCGGGGGTCCCCGTCAACAACGTCTGATCTGCGTGTTCCCGCAGTGGAGCCAAGGGGAGTCGAACCCCTGACCTCCGGTATGCAAAACCGGCGCTCTGCCAGCTGAGCTATGGCCCCGCCGAACCAGGGCTCACGCCCAGGTCGCTATGCAGAGCATACCGTCCTCGGAGGCAGTTGCGATCATGGGGCCTCCGCGGAGGACCCGTGACAGCACAAAGCCGTGGGTCGCGCCACGGGATTGTCGGCCCACCCACGTCTTCGTGTCACTGATGAGCGGGCTCCGGGACGGCGCGCGCCGCGCCTGTCCACGGTTCGCCCGGTGGAAACCCCCCGGCCGCTCGCGGCTGCCAGGCGGCCCGGTGGTCAGCTCTCGCTGGCCGCCGTGGCCTCGGTCCACAGGTCGAGCTCGGCGCGGTCCGCCTGGATCTTGCGGTAGACGGCGAAAGCCCCGAGGGCCACCAGCGCCAGAACGATGATCTTCTTCACTGTCTGGACCCTTTCGTTGATCCGGTGCGTGCACACGGGCTCCCGCCCGGGGGACGGGGGCTCCGTAGAGAACTTTATGAGGTTGTCACCTAGCAGACTAGCAAGCCATCAGGGGCGGTCCCTGCCACGGTGGACCGATTCGCACCAACTTCTGGCTTCGATCCCTCCCCGCCGGCGGACAGGACATCAGGTCAGCAGCGCCATCCTCCGCAGGATCCCGACGGTGGCCTGTGGAGACGCCGCGATGTCGGTGAGTTGGGACCACACCCGCTTGCAGGCGCGAACGGACTCCTCCGCCTCCACGATCGACCCTCCCTGGGTGGCGTCGACGTAGGCGAGCGCCGACTCGTCCTCGTCGAACTCCAGGACGGAGAAGGGGCCGGCCACCCCGGGATGGGGTCCGGCCGAGGTGGGCAGCAGCTGCACCGTCACCCGGTCCGACTCCGTCACGAGCTCGACGATCCGGGAGGTCTGCGCCCGGAGCATCTCCCGGTCGGACGCGATCCTCTGGAGCGCGTCCTCCTCGACGATCGCGTGGTAGCGCTCGAGCCCGCCGTGGTCCAAGACCTCCTGGCGTTTGAGGTGGGCCGCGACCATGCGGTCCACCCCGCGGTCCCCGTGCCCCATGGCCCGTGCCACCGATGCGGTGTAGTCGGGGACCTGGAGGAGGTCGGGGACCAGGATGCCCGCGTAGGACTGGACGGACACGGCGCCGGCCTCGTTGCCGACGTAGGCGGAGGAGACCACGTCCTCGTACTCGGTCCACCACGGCCGGAGCCTGGACTCCCGGACGAGCGTGAGGATGGCCTCCCGCTGCCCGCCGGTCACCCCGTACAGCCGGAGGAGGGCCGAGATCTCCATGACGGAGGGCCACTTGCGGATGCCCGTCTCGATGTGCCCGAGCTTGGCCGGGGACCACTCCAGCTCGTCCGCGACATCGCTGAGGGTCAGGCCGGCCTGCACTCGGCGGCGGCGGAGTTCGGCGGACAGCCGCCGACGACGGACCGTGGGACTGGTCATGAGGCTGATCCAATGACGCAGAGCGATGGAGGTAGGCCACAAGCGAAACACGATATCTAGCATCTAGCAATGCGTTTCTAGAAAAGAGCGGCCGATTCGATGCATTACAGCACCCAGCGCACGACACCCGCGTCGGCAAACCTGCCTTTTGTCACAATAAGTAGCCATGATGGGAAACGGGGCCCACAATAACACCCTCAACAACACAGGATTTCTTTGAGCACCTCAGTCACAGTGACACCATGGGTCACTCGGGATCGACGAACACCGACCGTCGGAGGCAGGCCAGGAGAACAACGGTTCGGAGGAACGGGACCACGCTGGGGGAGCGACCGGGCAGCAGGCGGGGTTCGACACCGCCTGTCACCTATGTCTCACCCTGATGCCAGCGGGAAGAAACCGCGTACGATGCTTGAGGTGCCTGCTGCGGCAGGCGTACCCGCACACATAGAGGAAACCCATGAGCTACCCCATTGACGACGCCGAGCAGCTGATCGCGAACGCGGAGGCCCAGATGCCCCCGAGTACCCGGTCCCGTCTCATCGCGAAACTCCGTATGGGGAGGCACATCGACGACGCGGCGACCGAGCTGGGCATCACCCCCAAACAGGTGTTCTCGACGGCCCGCGTCCTCACGGCCTTCGGCGACCAGCTCGACTTCACCCTCACCGAGCAGCGGGACCCGTCCCTGCCGCACGGCACCGTCACCGGGTACAACAAGCGGTGCCGTTGCCCCGAGTGCCGGAGCGCTCTCCAGCAGCGCGTCTGAGGCGGGAGGGGGAGGAACCGGAAAAGCACCGGCAGGGCCTTACCCCGTCCGGCCACGGTTCCTCCACCTGCGCCAACGTGTTGTTAACCCAGACTTCTCAAACCAATTCGGCCACCGCAGGCTTATTGGTCCGCAGTCTGGGAAAACCGCAGAACATGAACGAGCACGTGGACTGGTCGGCGATGAGCGAAGAAGACTTCGTTGTGCTGCTGCGGCAGCTCATCGACTCCCCGGAAGCCGACGAGGACTAAGGAAAAGCGGCTCACGAATTCCGGCCGCCTCCCCCGCGCACTTCCGAGCGCCCCGCTCCCCGGCGCTGCTGGTGCGGTGACCACACCCCCTGGTGCTCGTGGTCCCGCGGCCTCCGGCGTCTCGGTGCGGTGCCCGCGGTCGGAGTAGGGGATGAGGCGCTTCCCGTGGTGCCCGCGACCGGGCCACAGCTCCCTGGCGCCCCGGCTCCGGCCCCGCGTCTCCACTCCGCACCTCCGCGTCGGCTCCGCCCTGCCCCGTGGCGCCAGGGAGCCGTAGGAGAGGTCGTGGGGGTCGATCCACGCCCTCAAGGGCTCGGGAACGCTCCCCCGCCTCCTGGAGCCGGTGAGCGCCCGCCGACAGACGCGCGGGCTCGTGCGGTGGGTTGTCCACAGAACCCCACCACCCCTGGCACCACCCCACCCCCACACGCTTGACTGGAAACAAAGGGGGGCCACCCCAGCCCCCACCATCACCCCTGCCCACCACACACCCAGGCCGACAGGCCACTCAGACCGCCCCGGTCGCCCAGGTCGCCCAGGTCGCCCAGGCCGTCCAGACGACCGGGGCGACCGGGGCGACCGGGGCGCTCAGACCCTCCAGGCCGTCCAGGCCGTCCAGGCCGTCCAGGCTCCCACCGTCGAGCCCGGCCAGACCGACCAGGCCCTCCACACCGTCGGAACCCGCCCAAGCCGACCAAGAGCACCCGACCCCCGCGCCCAGCCGGCACCCCACCACACACCCAGGCCCGCCCGACCCCCACACCCCAGAATTCACAAACGCACAAACCCACACACAAAAAAAGGGGGCCGCCCACAAAGGCGACCCCCCCAAAGAAAAACCGTGGCAGCGACCTACTCTCCCACCCCACCACAGGGCAGTACCATCAGCGCAAGGAGACTTAACGACCGGGTTCGGAAAGAGACCGGGTGTGACCCTCCAGCAATAACCAC
>NZ_JAUZMY010000051.1:0-33445 GCF_036327455.1 Nocardiopsis codii
TGTGGGGTTTGGGGTTGCCCGTGGCCGCCCGCCCGGGCCGGGGGTCCGGCCGTGCCGCGGTCCCGCCGCCGTCCCCCGGGGGGGGGGGGCCGGCGGCCGACCGGTCCTGTTCGCGCCGCGTCCCCCTACTCGCGGCCCACGTCGCGGTGGACGACGTGCACGTCCACCCCCTGTCCGCGCAGCCGGTCGGCGAACTGCTCGGCCATGGCCACGCTCCGGTGCTTGCCGCCGGTACAGCCCACCGCGAGGGTCATGTAGTGCTTGCCCTCGCGCTGGTAACCGGCGATGGTCAGCCTCAGGACCTCGGAGTAGGCCTCCAGCATCTCCTTGGCCCCCTCCTGGGACAGGACATAGTCGCTCACCGGCGCGTCGCGGCCGTTCATGGGCCTGAGCTCCGGCACCCAGTGGGGGTTGGGGAGGAAGCGGCAGTCGAGGACGAGGTCGGAGTCGACCGGGAGCCCGTGCTTGAACCCGAAGGACACCACGTTGGCGCGCGGCCGCGACTCGTCGCTCTCACCGAAGAACCCGATCACCCGCGCCTTGAGCTGGTGCACGTTGAGCTGGGAGGTGTCGATGACCAGGTCGGCCTCGCCGCGGATGGCGCGCAGGGTCTCGCGTTCGCGGTCGATGCCGTCGGTCAGACGGCCGTCGCCCTGGAGCGGGTGGGGCCTGCGCACCCCCTCGAACCGGCGGACCAGGGCGTCGTCCCCCGCCTCCAGGTAGAGCACCCGGGCGACGATGTCGCGCTTGCGCAGCTCCTCCACCGTGGACAGCAGGTCCTCGGTGAACGCCAGCGAGCGCACGTCCACGACCACCGCGACCCTGGGGACCGCGCCGTGTGTGCGTCCCGCCAGTTCGATCATGGTGGGCAGCAGGCCCGGCGGCAGGTTGTCCACCACGAACCAGTCCAGGTCCTCCAGGGCCCTGGCCGCCGTGCTGCGGCCCGCACCGGACATTCCGGTGACGATGACCACCTCGGGCGGTAGTTCCCCGCCCAGTTCGACCGTCATGTGTCTCCTCCCCCGTCAGTGGTGTCCCGTTCTGATGCCCCGTCACCCTCCCCGCCCCGTCCGGCGGGGCCGCCGGACAGGTGCGCGTGCACGGTCTCGGCCAGCTTGGGGCCGATGCCGGGCACGTTCGCGATCTCCTCGACCGAGGCCGAGGCAAGTCTTCTCACCGAGCCGAACTCCTTGATCAGGGCGGATCTGCGCGCCGGCCCCAGCCCGGGGAGTTCGTCCAGGCTGCTGCCGGTGAGCGCCTTGGCGCGCTTCTGGCGGTGGTAGGCGATGGCGAAGCGGTGCGCCTCGTCGCGCAGGCGCTGGAGCAGGTACAGGCCCTCGCCGGTGCGCGGCAGGATCACCGGGTCCTCGTCACCGGGCAGCCACACCTCCTCCAGGCGTTTGGCGAGACCGCACACGGCCACGTCCTCGATGCCGAGCTCGTCCAGGGCGCGGCGCGCCGCCTCGGCCTGGGGCCGCGCGCCGTCCACCACCACCAGGTTAGGCGGGTAGGCGAACTTGCCGGGCGAGGGCTCGTCGTCGGTCCGCTGGCCGCCGTGGTCGCCGGTCTCGCCCATGCGTGCGACCTCGCCGCTCCTGGAACTCTCCTCCAGGTAGCGGCGGAACCGCCGTCTGACGACCTCGTACATGGCGGCGACGTCGTGCTGCTCGCGGTCGCCCTCGCCGCTGCCCCGGATGGAGAAGCGGCGGTACTCGGACTTGCGGGCCAGCCCGTCCTCGAACACCACCATGGAGGCCACCACGTGTTCTCCCTGGAGGTTGGAGATGTCGTAGCACTCGATGCGCAGCGGGGCCTCGGCCAGGTCGAGGGCCTCCTGGATCTCGTTGAGGGCGCGGCTGCGGGTGCTCAGGTCCCCCGCCCGGTGGGTCTTGTGCCGGGCGAGCGCCTCACGGGCGTTCTTCTCGACCGTCTCCATGAGGGACTTCTTGTCGCCCCGCCGGGGCACCCGCAGGTCCACGGCGGAACCGCGGTGCTCCGACAGCCAGGCCGTCAGCGCCTCCGGGTCGGCGGGCTCGTGTGAGACCAGGACCTCCCGCGGGACGGCGGTACCGGTGCCCGTGCTCTCGTCGGTGCCGTCGGTGGCCCCGTAGAGCTGCCCGAGGAACGTCCGCATGAGCTCCGCGGGGTCGGCGTCGGTCACCTTGTCCACCACGTAGCCGCGCTGGCCCCGGATGCGGCCGCCGCGGACGTGGAAGATCTGCGCCGCCGCCTCCAGCGGGTCGTCCGCCATGGCGATGACGTCGCAGTCGGTGGAGTCGGGCAGGACCACGGCCTGCTTCTCCAGGGCGGCGCGCAGTGCCTCGATGTCGTCGCGGATGCGGGCGGCGCGCTCGTACTCCATCTCCCCCGCGGCCTCCTTCATCCGCCCCTCCAGCTCGCGGATGAACCGTCCGGTGTCCCCTGCGAGGAAGGAGCAGAAGTCGTCGGCGAGCTCGCGGTGCTCCTCCGGGGTCGCCCTGCCCACGCAGGGCGCGACGCACTTGCCGATGTAGCCCAGCAGGCAGGGGCGGCCGCTGTTGCGGGCGCCGCGGAACACCCCCGGCGAGCACGTGCGCACCGGGAAGACCCGCAGCAGCAGGTCGACGGTCTCGCGGATGGCCCAGGCGTGGGAGTAGGGACCGAAGTAGCGCACACCCCTGCGCTTGGCGCCGCGCATGACCTGGACCCGGGGGAACTCCTCGTTGAGGGTGACCGCCAGGTACGGGTAGCTCTTGTCGTCGCGGTACTTGACGTTGAACCGGGGGTTGTACTGCCTGATCCAGGAGTACTCGAGCTGGAGCGCCTCGACCTCGGTGCCGACGATCGTCCAGTCGACGTCGGCGGCGGTGGAGACCATCTGCTGGGTGCGCGGGTGCAGCCCGGCGAAGTCCCGGAAGTAGGAGGAGAGCCGGGAACGGAGGTTCTTGGCCTTGCCGACGTAGATGACCTGCCCCGACGCGTCCCTGAACCGGTACACGCCCGGCGAGGTCGGAATGGATCCGGGTGCGGGACGCAGGTGAGGAGTCACAGCCATGACCCCATTCTGGTAGGTCGGGGGGACAGACGGCCACTCGTGACCCGTCCGCCGCCGCCGTGGCGAGGTTCACTCCGGCCCGCGGGGCTCCCGGCGTTCCCGGACAGGGCCGCTTCCGTGCACGGTCCGGCCCCGAGGGTCTGCCCAGCGTCATACAAACGTCACGATTGCGCATCTGCATGGTCTAGGTTGGGCTCGTACAGACGAACTTCCGGACATGAACGACAAGGGGGACCCTCGTGGTGGCCCAATGGATCGCGATCGGCGTGTCCGTCACGCTCGCGCTGCTGCTGGTGTTCGCCGTCAGGTGGGTGCTCAAGCACAAGCTCGCCAAGGCCTGGCGCATCGCGGACTACGTGGTGGCGCGGACCGGCTTCTCCGGCTACGCGGCGGCCGCGGTCGTCGGCGCCAACCTGGCGCTGCCCAGCGTCGGCGACGTGCCCTGGAGCACGTACCAGGCCATCGAGCACGCGATGCGCATCCTCATGATCGGATCGCTGACCGCGCTGGGCATCAGCCTGGCGCACGCGGTCACCGACATGTTCCTGGCGCGCCTGTCGGTCTCCAACGGCGACGCCGACCGCAAGGCCCGGCGCCTCCAGACCCAGGTGCGGCTGCTGCGCCGGGTCATCACCTCGGTCATCGTGGTCCTGGCCATCGCGTCGATCCTCTTCACGTTCGACGCCGTGCGGGCGCTCGGCGCCGGACTCCTGGCCTCCGCCGGCATCATCGGCATCGTCGCCGGTGTCGCCGCCCAGTCGACCCTGAGCAACCTGTTCGCCGGGCTCCAGCTGGCCTTCAGCGACGCGCTGCGCATCGGCGACGTGGTCGTGGTCGAGGGCGAGTGGGGGCGGGTCGAGGAGCTCAGCCTGGTCAACGTCACCATCAAGATCTGGGACGAGCGCCGCCTGGTCGTGCCGGTCGCCAACTTCACCACGACCAGCTTCGAGAACTGGACCAAGCAGGGCACGGCGATCACCGCGAAGGTCATGCTCCCGCTGGACTGGGAGGTCCCGATCGCGGAGCTGCGCGAGGAGGCCGGGCGCCTGATCACGTCCAGCAGGAACTGGGACGGGCGCAGCTGGTCGTGCCAGGTCGTGGACGTCACCGAGACCGGTGAGGTGATGGTGCGCGTGGTGGCGACCGCCGCCGACACGGGCGCCCAGTGGGACATCGCCTGTGAGATCCGCGAGCACCTGATCGGGTGGCTGGTCGCCCACTACCCGGGGTCCCTGCCGCGCAGCCGCACCGAGTTCGTCTCCGGCGACGACGACACCTCGTACGCCACGCAGTTCCCCACCTCGGCGTTCCGCCGCCGCGAGCCGAACGGCGTCACCGGTCCTCCCGGAGGCGACCCAGGCGAGTCCTGAGCCGACGCGGACGGCGCCCGGAGCGATGTGCTCCGGGCGCCGTCGTGTGCGTGGGCCGTCCCGCCGGAGGCGCTCCCCCGGGTCCCGGTCAGTCCAGGATGATGTCCCCGCCGTCGATGGTGACGGTGAACCCCTCCAGCGGTTCCTGCGCCGGGCCGGTGACCACCTCGCCGGTGGAGATGTCGAACTCGCTGCCGTGGCACAGGCACCGGATGACGTCGTCGACCTCCTGGACCGTGCAGCCCCCGTGCGTGCACGAGGCGCTGAACGCCCGGTAGTCGTCCTTCTCGGGCTGGGTCACCACCAGTTTGCTGTTGTGGAAGACCGCGCCCGCCCCCTCGGGGACGTCACTGGTCTGACCCACCACGTGACCGCGGCGGACGTCCTGCGGCCGGGGCGGTTCGCCGCCGCAGGCGCTCACGGCCGTGACGGCCGCCGCCGCTCCCGCCGTTCCGAGCAGGCCCCGCCTGCTCACCCCGCACCCGCACGTCCTCTTACCGGCCACGACCGAACGCTCCCTCACCTGCGCGGAAAATATGCACTACACAATGTAGTAGGCGTGTGGGAGTGCCTGGCTCCGGGGCCCCGGCCGGGAGGCCCCGGGGCCGTGGCTACAGGGGCGGGCGGTGCGCCTGCGGCTCGGCGACGTCGAGCACCACGGTGCCCGCGATCTTGTCGTGCATGCCCTGGCGGTTGGGTCTGTTCCAGGCGGCCATACCGCCGGTGAGCACGGCCATGACGATGACCAGCAGCCACCAGAACCAGCCGAAGGTGAAGATCAGCAGGTACAGGAACAGGAAGGGCAGCGCCAGCAGGGAGGATCGCACCACCAGTGCGGCCAGGCGCACGGACCCCAGGCTGCCGGTGCCGGCGACCGGCGCCACCTTCAGTCCGAGCCTGCGCTTGCCCAGTGTCTGGTGCCAGCGGGAGAGGGCGAAGGTCTCGTACCCGGTGTAGAGCACGAACCAGATCACCGACAGGAAGATCGGGTAGCGGTCCTGGATGCCCTGCGTCGACCCGTCGGAGACCTCCTGGACGCCGACCCAGGCCAGGGTCACGAAGAGGGCCAGGAGCAGGGCCGGCAGGGCGACCAGGACGAGGTCGAAGAGCCTGGCCGTGACCCGGGTCCGCCAGCCCGCCAGCGGGTACAGCCGCTCCGGACCGGCCGGGGGCTCCGGGTACGCGCCCCCGTGCACGGTGGCCGCCGCCGGGTCGTCGGGGGCGCCCCGGTGGGCGTACCCGTGCGCCTCCTGGCGGGGCGGCGGTGGATAGCCCTCCGGCTGCGGTCCCCCGGTGTGGTCGGGGTGTGGAGGGGGAGCGTTCATGGCGGTGGCCGACCTCCTGGCCGTCGGGGGCTGCGCGGGGCGGGGCGCCGCACGGGGAGACGCGCGGACATGCCCGACCCTACCCACTCGGCGACACCTGTCGCTCACGAGCCGACCCGCTGTGGCCGGGGTGCTTCTGTTCGTGTCCGGCGGCAACGTTCGTCGATGCGTGTGGGCGCCTGTCAGAGGATCTTCGACCGCCTCCTCGACGAACACGGAGCCGCCGACCTGCCCCAGGGGATCGTGCGCCGCTGCGTCGCCGAGCGGCGCCTGGACCTCGCCCAACCCGGGCCCCGCCCCCAGCCGAACCGGAGCCGGGAACGCGATCGTGACGCCGGCAGGGGGATCCGAACGGGCGCATCGGGCGTCCTATCCGGTGGTCGGCGTGAATCGGTCACCAGAAGCGGTGCCTCCACCGACGGCCCGGAAGGAGCGGATACCCCATGATGATCCCGCGGAGTCTTGCGGTGATAGGTACGAACGCACTGCTGGTGCTGGCGTCCTCGGCCTCGTGCGAGGTGACTTCGAGCAGCGGGGCCAGGTCCGCCAGCACCTCCTGCGAGAGCCGGGACTGCGCGGTCACCGTCAGCGGGGCCCAAGGCGACGGCGACCTGTGGGAGCAGGGGAACACGACGATCGGGTACCGCATCCGCCTGGCCGACGACCAGGAGGCCGACGTCCGGGTGACCGTGCAGGAGGGGGCGCACCGGGAGTCGGACGAGGCCACTCTCGTGCCCGGGGACTCCACCCAGGTGGGCGGCTACAGCGTCACCTATGTCGAGCACACCGGCGACGCCGCCAGTTTCGACTTCACCTGGCAGGACTGAGCCCGCACCCCCATGGCTCCCGCGGGGCAGGCGCCGCGGGCCGGTACCGTCTCGCCCTGCCGGGGCCGCCGCGCCCGCCGTGTGGGCGTACACGGATGAGCAGACGGGGTTGCTGCTTCTGGTCGACGCAACCACCGGGCCCCGGCGGACGCGAAGGGCCCGTCCCCCACCGGGTTCACGGTGGAGGACGGGCCCGTTCGGCGATCGGACGCTAGAGCATCTTGGCGAGGAACCGCCCGGTGTAGGACTCGGCGACCGCCGCGACCTCCTCCGGGGTGCCCTCCGCGATCACGGTGCCGCCGCCCGCGCCGCCCTCGGGTCCCATGTCGATGACGTGGTCGGCGGTCTTGATGACGTCGAGGTTGTGCTCGATGACGATCACCGTGTTACCGGTGTCGGCCAGCCTGTTGAGCACGCCCAGGAGCTTGCGGATGTCCTCGAAGTGCAGGCCGGTGGTCGGCTCGTCCAGCACGTACACCGTCCGACCGGTGGAGCGGCGCTGGAGCTCGGCCGCGAGCTTGACGCGCTGGGCCTCACCGCCCGACAGGGTGGTGGCGGGCTGCCCGAGCCGGACGTATCCCAGGCCGACGTCGTCCAGGGTCTGGAGGTGGCGTCGGATGGCGTTGATCGGCTCGAAGAACTCCAGGGCCTCGGAGATGGGCATGTTGAGCACCTCCGAGATGCTCTTGCCCTTGTAGTGCACCTGGAGGGTCTCCCGGTTGTACCGGGCGCCGTGGCAGATCTCGCAGGGCACGTAGACGTCGGGCAGGAACTGCATCTCGATCTTGAGCGTGCCGTCGCCGGCACAGGCCTCGCAGCGGCCGCCCTTGACGTTGAAGGAGAACCGGCCGGGCTGGTAGCCGCGCGTCTTGGCGTCGGTGGTCTGCGCGAACAGCTTGCGGATGTGGTCGAAGACCCCGGAGTACGTGGCCGGGTTGGAGCGCGGGGTGCGCCCGATCGGGCTCTGGTCGACGTGCACGACCTTGTCGACCTTGTTCACGCCGTTGACCCGCAGGTGTCGGCCGGGCACGTCGCGCGCCCCGTTGAGCTCCTTGGCCAGCGCCTTGTACAGGATCTCGTTGACCAGGGTGGACTTGCCCGAACCGGACACGCCGGTGACGGCGGTGAACACTCCCAGCGGGAAGGCGACGTCGATGCCGTGGAGGTTGTTCTCCCTGGCGCCCTTGACCACCAGTTCGTGCCCCTTGGTGAGGGGGCGCCGCCCCTCCGGGAGCGCGATGGCGCGCCGACCGGACAGGTACTCGCCGGTCAGCGACGTGTCGGAGGTGAGGAGTTCGTCCACGATCCCGGACACCACGACGTGGCCGCCGTGCTCGCCCGCCCCGGGGCCGATGTCCACCACCCAGTCGGCGGCGCGGATGGTGTCCTCGTCGTGCTCGACCACGATGAGCGTGTTGCCGATGTCGCGCAGCCGCTGCAGGGTCTCCAGCAGGCGGGCGTTGTCGCGCTGGTGCAGGCCGATGGACGGCTCGTCGAGCACGTACAGCACGCCCACCAGGCCGGAACCGATCTGTGTGGCCAGCCTGATCCGCTGGGCCTCGCCGCCCGAGAGCGACCCGGACGACCGGGCCAGGCTCAGGTAGTCCAGGCCGACGTCGAGCAGGAAGCCGAGCCGGGCGTTGATCTCCTTGAGCACCTGGGCGGCGATGACCATGTCGCGGTCGGAGAGCTTGAGCCCGGCGAGGAAGGCCGCGCTGTCGGTGAGCGACATCTGGGCGACGTCGGCGATGGACCGGCCGCCGACGGTCACGGCCAGCACGACCGGCTTGAGACGGGTCCCCTCACAGGTGGGGCAGGGCACCGTTCTCATGTACCCCTCCAGACGCTCGCGACCGTAGTCGCTCTCGGTCTCGGAGTGGCGGCGCTTCACCCAGGGGATGACGCCCTCGAACTCGGTGTAGTAGGAGCGGTTGCGCCCGTACCGGTTGCGGTAGGTGACGTGGACCTGGGTGTCGTGCCCCTCCATCAGCGCCTTGCGCGCACGGCGCGGCAGCTTCTCCCAGGACGTGTCCAGGTCGAACCCGACGGCCTCGCCGACCGCGGTCAGGATGCGTTCCCAGTAACCGCTGTTGGGACCGCCGGACCAGGGGCCGATGGCGCCCTCGGCGAGCGTCTTCTCCGGGTCGGGGACCAGCAGTTCGGGGTCGACCTCCATACGGGTGCCCAGGCCCGAGCAGTCGGGGCAGGCGCCGTAGGGGGCGTTGAAGGAGAAGGAGCGGGGTTCGAGCTGCTCGAAGGACAGGTCGTCGTAGGGGCAGTACAGGTGCTCGGAGAACACCTTCTCGCGCTCGGCGTCGTCGGCGTCCAGGTCCACGAAGTCCAGGACGATGGTGCCGCCCGCGAGCTTGAGCGCGGTCTCTACCGAGTCGTTGAGGCGCCCGCGCGCCCCCTCCTTGACGGCGAGCCGGTCCACGACCACGGCGATGTCGTGCTTGTCGTAACGGCCCAGCTTGGGCGCCTCGTCGAGGCGTACGGCCTCGCCGTCAACGACCGCGCGGGTGTAGCCCTTGGACTGGAGGTCCTTGAAGAGTTCGGTGTACTCGCCCTTGCGCCCGCGCACGACCGGGGCGAGCACCTGGAAGCGGGTGCCCTCGGTCATCTCCAGGACGCGGTCCACGATCTGCTGCGGCGTCTGCCGCGCGATCTCGCGGTGGCACTCCGGACAGTGCGGGACCCCGACGCGCGCCCACAGCAGGCGCAGGTAGTCGTACACCTCGGTGATGGTGCCGACCGTGGAGCGCGGGTTGCGGCTGGTGGACTTCTGGTCGATGGACACGGCCGGGGAGAGGCCCTCGATGAAGTCCACGTCCGGTTTGTCCATCTGGCCGAGGAACTGGCGCGCATACGCGGAGAGGGACTCGACGTAGCGGCGCTGCCCCTCGGCGAAGATCGTGTCGAAGGCCAGCGACGACTTCCCCGACCCGGACAGGCCGGTGAACACGATCATGGAGTCACGCGGCAGGTCCAGCGAGACGTCCTTGAGGTTGTGCTCTCGGGCTCCCCGGACTACCAGTTGTTCGACCATCGAGTGAGACATCCTTCGGCATAGGCGCACAGGGTGCGGTCCGCGTCGGACGACGGCGGCTGACCCGTGTGTGGCTTCGCGGCGTGGCGGTCGAACGACCCCAGGCGACCGCCTCGGCCTCGGAATCGGGCCGGTGAGGGGATGCGGGGAGGGCGTAGGCCTCCCCGTCCGTCAAGACTAACGATCGCCGGCGACGGTTTCTTCCACAACGGAGAAGTGGTGGCGCCCCGACGCTCCGGCGTCAGGACACCACCACTATAGACGAACAGTTGTTCGAGAAAGGTCGTTTCGCGCGAGGTCCGCGAGCCGGGCGGAGACCGCCCGCCCGATATCAGGACCTGTCGGCCGGGACGTCCTTTTCGCCCTCGACGGCAGCGTTGTTGCGCTCGTCGATCCTGGACTTGACCAGGCTTCCGACGATGGTGATCGTCATGATGCCGAGGATCACGGTCAGCGAGGCGCCGATGCCGATGTCCACGATGTGGATGCCGTTCTCGTGCAGCGCGTGGAAGATCATCTTCACACCGATGAACAGCATGATCGCCGACAGGCCCCAGCTGATGTAGGCCAGGCGGTCCATCAGTCCGGCCAGCAGGAAGTACAGCTGGCGCAGGCCCAGCAGCGCGAAGGCGTTGGCGGTGAAGACGATGTAGGCGTCCTGGGTCAGGCCGAAGATCGCCGGGATGGAGTCGACGGCGAAGACCAGGTCGATGACGCCGATGGCGAGGATCACCAGGAGCATCGGGGTGACGTGCCGCCTGCCGTCGAGCTTCACGGTCAGCTTGGCGCCGTGGTAGCCGTCACTGACCGGCCAGAAGCGCTTGACCAGGCGGACCACCGGGGTCTGCGTGAAGTCCTTCTCCTCCTCGTCGCCCTTCATGTGATCCCGGATGATCTTGTAACCGGTGTAGATCAGGAAGGCGCCGAAGAGGTAGAAGACCTCGCTCCAGGCGTTGATGACCTGGGCGCCGAGGACGATGAAGATGCCGCGCATGACGAGCGCGATCACGATGCCGACGAGCAGGACCTCGTGCTGGTACTTCTTCGGTACGGCGAAGGAGCCCATGAGGAGGTAGAACACGAAGAGGTTGTCGATGCTCAGGCTCTTCTCGGTGACGAAGCCCGCGAAGTACTCCGCGCCGGCCCCACCGCCGCCGAAGTACCAGACCCCGAAACCGAAGAGGATGGCGATACCGATGTAGAAGGCCGCCCACCAGGCAGCCTGCTTGATCCCGAACTCCTGGGGACCCTTCTTCTTACTCCACGGGTGGTCGACGATGGCCAGGTCGATCACCAGGATGGCGATCATGCCACCGATCGTCGCGGCCCACACCCACAAGGGAACATTCACGGACGGATTCTCCTCCGGTCAGTGCGCGCGAGCTGAGTGCACGCACGGCGAATTACCGGAGGTCTCTCCCGCTCACGTCCGGAGGACGTGAACCGACGGCACCGGGAGAACGACTCTGTACTCCGTGATGACGACACCGCCGCGACAGGGATACTCCCCTCACGTGAAACCAAGGGTACCGTTCGTGCGCACGCAGTGACGCACGAAAGCCCTGAGATCAGCATGGCATCTCCGGTGTCTTTGAGGAAGACACCGGGACGGTGGCATTCCCCGCTCCGCCGGGACACATCATCCGGTCCTCCGGGACACCGGCGGCCCCTCCGGCGACGGGCCCGGCCCCCGGAGGCGGCGGCGCTCCCGGCGCCCGTCCGCGTTCAGCGGCGCAGCACCGACTTGTACACGGAGGCGGCGGCCTCCACGGCGTCCTCCTCGCTCGGCAGGTCCCGGGCGGCCTCCTGCGAACGGGCCCGCAGGTCGTCCGCCAGCACGGGGTCGTCCAGGACGCGTCCCACCGCCGCCGCGAACGCCGCCGTGTCCCCCGGCGGCACCATCAGCACCGTCCCCGAGTACAGGTCGGGGATGCCCCCCACCCGGGTGGAGACCACGGGAAGTCCCGCCCGCAACGCCTCCATGATCACCAGCGACGGCCCCTCCCACTGGCTGGTCAGGCAGAACACGTCCGCCGCCGCGAGCAGATCCGCCACGTCCGACCGGTGGCCCAGCATGCGCACGTCGGCGCCCATCTCGGCCGCCGTGTCGTGCAGGCGGCCCCACAGGGGGCCGTCCCCGGCGATCGCGATCACCGGCTCCGGACTGCGGTCGGCGATGGCGGGCGCCGCCTCCAACAGCATGTGCAGCCCCTTCTGCTCCGCCAGCCGTCCGATGGTCAGCAGGAGGGGCCGTTCGGGGAGGACGGCCAGGTCGGCACGGGTGGCCTCACGGCCGTTCAACGGCGTTCCGGTCTCCGGCGCGGCCACCACGGCCAGGCGCGCCTCCCTCGCGCCGAGGGCGCGCATCCGCTGCACCAGGTCCCCGGACACGCCCAGCACCGCGTCCGCGCGGCGGGCCACGATCCTCTCCAGGACCGGGTAGGCCAGGGCCAGGGCTCCCCCGACCGGCGGCGGCGCGTTGTGCGCGGTCACCACCAGCGGGTCGGCGCCCGCCAGGGCGCACAGCGCACCCGCGCGCATCCCGTGCGCGTGGACCACGTCCGCGTTTCTCGTCAGTGCGCGCAGCAGCAGCACCGAACCGGGGTCCCCCAGCGAGGGCGCCCGGCCGATGGGCACCGGGGAGAAGCGCAGTCCCGCCGAGGTGAAACCGAACTCGCGCTCGGCCGCGGCCGGTCCGAGCACCGCCACCCGGTACCCGCGGGCGCGCAGACCCGCGCCCAGTGAGCGGACGTGGCGGCCCACCCCTCCTGTACTGGTACCGACGACCAGCGCGATCCTGCCGTTCACCGTTTCCCCTTCCTCCGTTCGAGTACGGTCCTGACCCGGTCGGCGACGGCCCGCACGGCGGTGCGGTCCGCCAGCGCCGCGACCGCGGTGTAGACGGCCAGCCCCGTGGCGCCCGCCGCCGCGGAGGCCCCCACCGCCTGCCACACGCCGTCGGCGGCCAGGAGCCCGGCGACCGAGCGCCCCGCCATCCAGCCGGCGGCACCGCCGAGGGCCGCCGCGAGCACCGAGCGCGCCACGCCGGACAGGGCGTCGCGCCCGTGGGCGCGTGCCACCCCTGCGCACAGCAGGGCGGCGGCCAGGGTCAGGCCGACCGTGCTGGCCGCGCCCAGTCCGGCGATCGACCACCCGGAGGGCAGGGCCGACACCAGGACCACCGCGCACACCATCACCACGAGCCAGCCCACCACCTGGCCGGTGGCGGCCGACCTCCCGTGGTGGGAGGCGTACAGGGTCCGGCTGAACAGGGCCACCAGGCCGAATCCGACCACACCGGGAGCGTAGGCGAGCAGGGCGCGCTCCAGGGTCTGCGGGTCCTGCTGGGCGAAGACCCCGGCCACCGGGGCGGCGGCCGCCGCCAGCGCGGTGCCGACCCCTGCGGTGACCACGACACAGGCGCGGGCACTGCCCGAGGCGAGCGCGGCGAAACCCTCCGTGTCGTGTTCGGCGTGCGCGACCGCGAGGGCGGTGAAGGCGCTGGTCGCGATGGGGACGGCGATCACCCCGTAGGGCAGCGTGAACAGGGCCCACGCGTAGGTGTACAGCACGGCCGCCCCCGCGCCCCCTCCCCAGTTGGCCAGGGCCACCGACAGCAGGAGGCACACCTGCATGGCCACCAGGGGCAGCAGGGAGGCCACCGCCAGGGACCGCACACGCTCACCCACCCCCGCGGGGAAGGTCAGGCGCGGCCGGGGCCGCACCCTCAGCCGCCGGGCGGGGCCGAGCACGGTGAGGAACAGGGCGGCGGCCCCCGCGGTGGTCCCCAGGGACAGGGTGAGCTCGGCCGCCGGGGGCAGGCCCGCGACGTCCTGGCGGTGGTCTCCGCCGAGCGGGACGAAGGCCAGGCAGGCGACGATCACCACCAGGCTGGACAGCAGCGGCGCCAGGGCGGGAGCGAGGAACCTGCGGTGGGACTGCAGGACGCCGTACAGGACCGAGGCCAGGCCGTAGAAGACGATCTGGGGAGCGAAGACCACGAGCATCCGGGAGGACAGGGCGAGCAGGGACCGCCCGTCGCAGCCGGCGCCCGAGCCGAGCATCAGCGCCATCACCGGGGGCGCGGCGAGGGCGAGCAGAGCGGACAAGGGGACCGACAGGAGCAGGACCCAGGTGATGAGCGCGGACGCGGTCCGGCGCACCTGCTCGTGGTCGCCGCGGGCGGCGGCCGCCGCCATGACCGGGACGACCACGGCGGTGAGCGCCCCGCCGATGACGATCTCGAACAGGACCGCGGGAAGCTGGTTCGCGGTGACGTAGGCCGTGCCCAGACAGGTGTCGCCGACCGTCTGCGAGAAGACCACGGTGCGGCCGAACCCCGCCAGGCGCGCGCCCACGGTGACCACCGCGATGAGTGCCGCCGCCGCACCGACACCGCGCGTCACGCCGTGGACGGCGCGGGACACCACGGGCCCCTCACGCGCACCTGCCCCACCGGTCGAGGCGGCGCAGGGCGGGAACCCGGTCGATGACCCCGGAGAAGCTGGTGACCTCGCTGGCCAGGGTGAGCGCGGCCACCGCGCCGAACAGCGCGAGGCGTACGGGGCGCGGCGCCTGGGCGACGGCCGCCGCGCCCAGGGCGGCGCCCAGGGCGTTGGCCCCCGCGTCCCCGAGCATGGAGCGTTCCGCGAGGTCGTCGGGGAGCAGCGCGGAGCAGGCGCCCACCACCGGGCCGAACAGGGGGGCCGCGGGCGAGGCCAGGGCGGGCGCCGAGACGAGCAGGGCGAACTTGGCCGCACGCCCGGGGCGCAGGTCGAACAGGTTGATCAGGTTGGCGCCGGCCGCGATGAGGGCGCCGTCCACCAGGGTGTCCGCCGGGCCGCGGCGCAGCAGGGACGCGGCCGCGATCCCGGTGGCGCCGATGCCGACCATCTTGACCAGGCCGGTCGTGACCTCTCCGCGCGCGAGTGCGGCCAGGTGCCCGTGCAGTCCCCTGGCCTGCCCGTTGCCGGACAGGTCGTCGTAGGCTCCGAACGCCGCGGCCCCCGCGGCGGCCAGGGCCGAGGCGGCGCGCACGCGCGGAGGCTGGCCGGGGACGAGGAAGCTGGCGGCGCACACCCCCACCGCCAGGGCGGGCCCCTCCTGGAGGGTGACGACCCGTCCACGGAAGTTGCGGCGCCGCCAGGCGGCGGGGGCGTCCGCACCGGGGCCCCCGGCGGAGGTCCCCGCCCGTGGGGCCCCGTGGGCCGCGCCGGCCGTTCCGCGTGTTTCCGGCCCGGCGAGGGCGCGGGCGCGCTCGGGCAGTGTGAGCACGGCGTAGGCGGCGCGGGCGGCGACGGCGCCGACCACGGCGCCGGCCAGACCCTGGGCCAGGGAGCGGACGGGCGACGGCGCGACGGCGGCTCCGCGGCCGGGCCGTCGTGCGGCGGTCAGGGGCAGGGCGTGGGAGAGCACCGGTCACTCACCGTCCGGGACGGTGCGGCGGGACTCGTCGACACGGCCCCCCTCGTCGGACACCGCGTCCTCGGCGCTCCCGGAGGCCTGGTCGCCCACCTCGCGCGCGGAGGGCAGCGGGTCGGGCAGGAAGGCCCGGACACCGTCGCCGATCCCGTAGGCCCCGGCGCCCCCGCCCAGGTTCTCGGCCAGTGCCAGGACGGCGATGATGTCCCCCATGGGCCGCCCGGTCACGTCCGCGGTGGCGAACTCCGGCTCCGCCGCACGGGCCTGTGCGAGCATCCCGTCGCCGCGGGAGGAGGGCACGTCACCGGCCAGGACGGCGGCGCCGACCTCGCGGTGCAGTGCGGTGGTGACGGTGGTGAGCACCGCGTTGGCGGCCTCCCTGTCGGCTCCCTGGTCGGCCCCCGCCGCGGGTGCGAGCACGATGAGGGCGTCGGCGGACACCGCCGGTTCGCCCTCGACCTGGATCAGCCCGCCCTCGGAGAAGGCGTCCAGGACGGCCTCGGCGTCGTAGCCGCCGTCGTGGCCCCCCGCGGCAACACTCTCCCCGTCCCCCGCGTCCTCGGCGGTTCCTTCCCCGGTCTCCCCGTCGACGTCGATCTCGGCGTCGACGGTCGCCAGGGCTCGGCCGAGCTCCGTACCCGCCTTCTCGTAGGGACCTCCGGAGAGGCTGTCGGGGTCCTGGGACACCTGGATCGACAACTCGTCGACGAAGGTGGCGTTCCCAGCGTCCACGAGGGCGTCGGTGACGGCGATCCGGCCGACGACCTCGCCGCCCGCCTCTTCGACCCTCTCGGCGAGCCCGTCGGCCACCTCGTGGTTCGCCCCCGGCGAGGTCACCACGACCACGCTCAGGTCGGCGAGGCGTCCGGCGAGCATGTCCGAGGACACGGCCTCGGCCATCTCGTCGGCTCCGGCGTTGACCTTGTCCGCGACGTCGCGTTCGGAGCGCAGGTCCTCGCTCTGGCCGCGCAGGTCGGAGGTCTCGGACTGGAGGGTGTTGAGCAGCGGGTCCTGGAGCATGGTGGTCCCCAGGACCAGTCCCACGGTGAGCGCGAGGAACACCGCGACGATGGAGACCAGGTGGTAGCGGAAATCGATCACGTCAGCAGTCCTGTCAGCCAGTAGGAGAACCCGTCCCAGCGCGCCGCGAGAAAGGTGAGGTAGACCTGTCCCGCCGGTGAGCTGTAGGCGGCGACCACGATGGTGAGCAGACATGCGGCGACCAGCCCGAGCAGCGCCCAGGGCGAGATGCGCGAGCGGTACAGGCGGCTGACGCCCTTGGCGTCCACGAGCTTTCCGCCCACCCGCAGGCGGGTCAGGAAGGTGCTCGCCATGCCGGAGCGGCCCTTGTCGAGGAACTCCTCCAGGGTGGCGTGCGTGCCCACCGCCACGATGAGGGCCGCACCCGAGCCGTCGGCCAGCATCATGGCGACGTCCTCGCTGGTGCCGGTCGCCGGGAAGACCACAGCGTCGTACCCCAGGTCGGTGAGCCGGGGCAGGCCGGGCGCCCGGCCGTCCCGGTAGGCGTGCACGACGAGTTCGGCACCGCTCGCCAGGGCCTGGTCCGACACCGAGTCGAAGTCGCCGACGATGATGTCGGGCCGGTACCCGCCCTCCATGACCGCGTCGGCGCCGCCGTCCACGGCGACGATGACCGGCCGGAACTCGCGGATGTAGGGGCGCAGGGCGGCGATGTCCTCGCGGTAGTGGTAGCCGCGCACCACGATGAGGACGTGGCGCCCCTCCATGTCGGTCTCGATGTCGGGGATGCCGATGCCGTCCAGGAGCAGGTCCCGCTCGTGCTGGAGGTAGGCCATGGTGTTGGCGGCGAAGGCCTCCAGCTGGGTGGCGAGCCCGGCGCGCGCCTCGGCCATGGCCGCGCTCACCGTCCCCGTGTCCTGGAGGGTCCCGCGGGCGACCACCTCGTCGCCGCGGTAGAGGGTGGCGCCCTCCAGCCGGAGGCGCTCACCGTCGCGGACCCGTGTGAAGACCTCGGGGTCCACGTCGTCGAGCAGGGGGATACCCGCCGCGACGATCATCTCGGGCCCCTGGTTGGGGTAGCGGCCGCTGATGCTCTTGGCGACGTTGAGCACCGCCGAGACCCCGCAGCCGACCAGCGCCTCGGCGCTGACCCGGTCCAGGTCGACGTGGTCGATGACGGCGATGTCGCCCGGGCGGAGGCGTTTGGTCAGGTTCTTGGTGCGGCGGTCCGACCGGACGGGCGCGACCAGCCCCGTGGGAGCGTCCGCCCGGGAGCGGCGGAACCGCATGACTGTGGCGCTGAGCGCATCCGATACCTTCATCGCTGGCATACTGTCAGAACTCGCCTACGGTGAGTTATAACAGCTGGAAGATCGGCGTGTTCGGGGCAGGACCGCCGTCACCACCCCATCGGGGACGTTGACGACGGCCCGCCACCGGCCCCGTCGGCGGACGGCGGCTCACGCATCCGGCCCGCGGGACCCGGACCCGCCCGATCAGGCAGCGGGGTAGGCGCGCTCCGGGTCGGCGTTGGTGAGAAGCTCCTCCGCGTGGGCCCGGCCCAGCTCGGAGTCCTCCAGACCGGCGAGCATCCGCGACAGCTCGCGGACCCTGCCCGGACGGTCCAACCTCACCACGCCGCTCTCCGTGACCAGGCCCTCGGTGGACTTCTCCACCACCAGGTGCGCGTCGGCGAACGCCGCGACCTGCGGCAGGTGGGTGACCACGATGACCTGGGAGCGCTGCGCGAGCCTGGCCAGACGCCGACCGATCTCCACCGCTGCCTTGCCGCCCACACCCGCGTCGACCTCGTCGAAGACGAACGTGGGCACCGGGTCGGCCCCCGCGAACACCACCTCGATGGCCAGCATCACCCGGGAGAGCTCACCGCCCGAGGCGCCCTTGTGCAGGGCCAGCGGCGGTGAACTGGGATGCGGGGCCAGCAGGACCTCGACCTCGTCGCGGCCGTACTGGCCGAACTCCTCACCCGTGGTGATCCGCACGCTCACGCGGGCGTGCGGCATGGCCAGAGCGGTCAACTCCTCCGTGACGGCAGCGCCGAACCGGTCGGCCGCCTCGGTGCGGATGCGCGTCAGATCCGCGGCGGACCGGTCCAGGCCCTCGTGCAGCTCGGCGACCTCGGCGCGCAGGGCCTCGATGCGCTCGTCGTCGTTGTCCAGGTCCGCCAGCCGCTTGGCCGCGTTCGCGGCCCAGTTCAGCACCTCGTCCGTGGTCTCGCCGTACTTGCGGGACAGCGAGGTCAGCAGCGCGCGGCGCTCCTGGACCTGGGCCAGGCGGCCGGGGTCGGCGTCCACCGACTCGGCGTAGGAGGCGAGCTCGGTGGCCGCGTCGGTCAGGATGTAGGACGCCTCGTCCAGACGGTCGCCGATGGCGGCCAGCTCGGTGTCGTGCTCGCGCACCGACGCCACGGCCTGGCGGGCCGCGGAGAGCAGTGCCGCCACGTCGACCTCCACGTCGGAGGCGGGGTCGCCGGCCAGGGCCTCGTGCGCGGTGGTCGCCGCCAGACGCAGGCCGTCGGCGTGCGCCAGCCGGGTCTCCTCCGCCAGGAGTTCGGCGTCCTCGCCGGCCAGCGGCTCGGCCGCGGCGATCTCCTCCGCCCCGAAGCGGAGCATGTCGGCCTCCTGGGCGCGCTCGCGCGCCCGCTCCACCAGCTCCTCCAGCTCGGCGGTGACCTCGCGGTGGCGGCGGTAGGCCAGTGTGTACTGCTTCGCCGCCTTGGCGAGCTGCTCCCCCGCGAAGCGGTCCAGCGAGGAGCGCTGCCGGTCGGCCCGCAGCAGCCGCTGCTGGTCCGACTGTCCGTGCACCGCCACCAGGTCGTCGGCGAGGTAGGCGAGCAGGCTGACGGGGGCGGAACGCCCGCCCATCGTGGCGCGCGAGCGGCCCTCGGCCGACACCGCGCGGGTGAGGATGAGGACGTCGTCGTCGATGTCGCCCCCGGCCTCCAGCACGCGGTCGGCCACACGGCCGCCGGCGGGAACGGTCAACCGCCCCTCCACCACCGCCCGCTCGGCGCCGGGCCGTACGCGCTGGGGGTCGGCCCGCCCACCGAAGAGCAGCCCGAGCCCGGTGACGACCATGGTCTTTCCCGCGCCGGTCTCACCCGTGACGACGGTCAGCCCCGGTGACAACTCCAAAACGGCGTCGTCGATGACCCCGAGTCCCTGGATACGGACTTCTTCGAGCACCGATCCCTCTCCTGTGGTTGGCTCCAGTTCATTTCACGCGCACACGCGCACGCCGCGCCGGAAAGCGCTCCGCGGTCAGTGACCGTGCTCGACCCGCCCGCGCCAACCCGCGACCGGAAGGCCGAACTTGGCCACCAGCCGGTCGGTGAACGGTGCCCGGTGCAACCGGGCCAGCCGCACCGGCGTATCTGCACGGGTGATCTCGATTCGTGCCCCCGCGGGCAATTCGACCATACGTCGTCCATCGCACCAGAGCACCCCGGGCGCCGTGTCCGGAAGCACCTCGAAGGCGATCGTCGCGTGCGGCCCCACGACGAGGGGCCGGGCGAACAGCGCGTGGGCGCTGAGCGGCACGACCAGGAGCGCCTCGACGTCCGGCCACACCACCGGTCCCCCCGCGGAGAACGCGTGCGCGGTCGACCCCGTCGGGGTGGCGCACACCACCCCGTCACAGGCCCAGCGGGACAGCGGCCGGCCGTCGATCTCCAGGACGGCCTCCAGGATGCGCCGCGACTCGCCCTTCTCCAGTGTGGCGTCGTTGAGCGCCCAGGAGCGGACGGACGGCGCGCCGTTGTTGCGCCCCCCGTTGAAGACCGCGACCTCCAGGGTCATGCGCTCCTCGACGTCGTAGTCGCGGTTGACGACGTTGCGCACGGTGGCGCCCAGGTCCTCGCGCTCGGCCTCGGCGAGGAAGCCCACGTGGCCGAGGTTCACACCGAGCAGCGGCGCCCCGGCGGGGCGGGCCATCTCGGCCGCCCGCAACAGTGTGCCGTCGCCCCCGAGCACCATGACCAGCTCCGCACCCTCGGCTGCGTCGGCGGGCTCCACGACCTCGATCGGGGTGAGCACACAGCCCACCGCGGCCAGTTCCTCGAGCTCGGTCTTGAGCATGCGCACGGTCAGCCCGGCGCGGCTGAGGCTCTCGTGGACCAGTTGCGCGCTGCGCACGGCCGCGGGCCGACCGGTGTGGGCCAGCAGGAGAACACTGCGTCCGCTGCTCATCGCCGTCCCCTTACGTTCGCTCCCCGACTGGGGAGCCCGAGTACCGACCGGGAGCGTTCGCTGACCCGGCCGGGTCACGTTACCGGACACCTGCGACACGGTGCCATGCCCCTCAACTCGGCCCCTCCTCCACGGCCCGGTCCAGGTCGGCCGGGTCGAGGGGCGGGGCGCCCGCGCGCAACCACAGGAAGTACTCGACGTTTCCGGAGGGCCCGGGGAGCGGGCTCGCGGTCACACCGACGACCCCCAGGCCCAGTGTGAGGGCGTGGGCGGCGACGTCGGAGACCGCCTCGGCTCGCAGTGCGGGCTCGCGGACCACTCCCCCCGCCCCGACCTTGTTCTTGCCGACCTCGAACTGGGGTTTGACCATGAGCACGAAGTCGGCCTCCGCGCTCACACAGTCCTTGAGCGGGCCCAGGACCAGCTTCAGCGAGATGAACGACAGGTCGCCGACGACCAGGTCGGGCCTGGGGTCGCCGATCTGCTCGGGTGTGAGCTCGCGGACGTTGACCCGCTCCATCACCCGTACCCGGTCGTTGCTGCGCAGGGACCAGGCGAGCTGGCCGTAGCCGACGTCGACCGCGGTGACGTGGGCCGCCATGCGGCGGAGCAGCACGTCGGTGAAGCCGCCGGTGGAGGCGCCGGCGTCCAGCGCGCGGCGGTCCGTGACGTCGAGGGCGAACGCGTCGAGGGCGCCGATGAGCTTGTGGGCGCCCCGGGACACGTAGGGGGGTTCGTCGGAGGGCGCCCGGACCACGATGGGCTGGTCCTGACCGACCTGGGTCGCGGCCTTGGAGGCCACGATCCCGGCCACCTTGACGAAGCCGCCGTCGATGATCTCGGCGGCGTGACCTCGGGAGCGTGCGTGCCCGCGGCGGACCAGTTCCGCGTCGAGCCGAGTACGTTTTGCCATGGTTACCTACGATACCGAGAGTTATCGGGGAGTGTTCGCGTGCTGGTCGAGTGCCCCGAGCACACCGGACAGCTCCTGGTGCAGGGTGTCGAAGACCGCGACGTGCTCGGCGGTGGGGCGCGACTCCAGCTCCGCCAGCCGCTCCCTGGTGCCGCTGAGGGTCTGCTCGGCCACGACCTCGGCCTGCTCCTTGGGGTCCATGGTTCTCCCGGTGATCGTGTTCGCCTGACTCTACTTCTTCGCCGCGCCCTTGCCCTTGGGGGTGCGCTTGGCGGTGGAACGCGGCCGGGCGGTCTTGGCCGGGGTCCGCGGTCTGCTCTTGGCCGCGGATCTGACGGCCTCCGGTGCCGCGTCCCCGTCGGCGGAATCGTCACCGGAGGAGTCCTCGGCGCCGTCCTGCGCGACGGCCCCGGTGTCGGAGGGCTCCCCTGTGTCGGCAACCTCCCCCGGGACCGTCCGGACCTGCGCTGCCTCTCCCCCGGCGCCCTTGCCCGTGTTCCGGGGGGTGTCCGGTCGGTGCTCGGCGCCACCGGCCGCCTCGCCGTCCTGCCCGGCGGGTTCGGTGGCGGCCGGGGACACCGGGGAGGACACCGCGTCGGGCTCGGGGGCCGGGGCCCTCTCCGCCGTGTGGCGGGCGGCCAGGCGGCGCTCCAGCTCGGCGACCCTGCGGACCAGCCGCTCGTGCTCACCGCGCGGGACGACGTCCATCCGCTCCAGCTGGCGCTCGACCTCGGCGCGGACCAGCTCGGCGATGGCGGACCGGTTCGACTGGCTGGTCTCGATCAGTTCGCCCGCCAGGGCCTGGATGTTCTGCCCCACCCTCGGCGGCGGGTTGTCGGCGTCTCCGGCGGGGAGCGCGGGGCCGCCGGCCCCGTTCGCCCGCAGCAGGGTCTTGGCGGCGGCGACGGCCTGCTTGCGCGAGAGTTCGGTGAGGCCATTGGCGGCATCGAGGTAGGTGCGTACCGCGTCGACGACCATGATTCACGTGCTCCTTGATGGGACCGCGGGAGAAAAGGGGAAGGGCGCAGGAAGAGGGGTCCACTACGCAGCGGGGGCGGTCCCCACGCTACCCGTGCGGGGCCGCCGATGACACGCGATCCCGACAGCCCATCCCATTCGTCCCGTAGGACCCAGAGGGATTCCCGACGCCCCCCGGTAGGGCATGATGTCGCCATGAGCAGCATCGACTCCTGTCTCGTCGGAATCGAGAAGATCAACCAGCGCATCCTCGCCGAACCGGAGGAGGAGCGCCGCAGGCACATCCGTGAACGCTCCGTCAGCGTGGTCGTCCCCGACCTGGCGACAGCCTTCGACATGCGCCTCACCCTCGACGGCCTGGTCGACGTGACCCCCCGGCCCCTCGACCCCGCCTCCCCGAAACCCCAGGTCCGGATCACCGTCGGAAGCGACGACCTGGTAGCGGTGGCGGAGGACCGGCTGGACGCCGCCCGTGCGCTCCTGAGCCGCAGGGTCAGGGTGGAGGCCGCCGTCGGCGACCTCCTGCGCATGCGCCGCCTCCTCTGACCCGCCGCGGCGTCGGACCCGACGGCCGTCCCACGGCGGGTACCTTGCTGGGATGCCACGCCACGCTCTCGAACTGGCCCCCTTCCGCGGTCTGCGCTACACGAACCCGGACGTGGACCGGTTCATCGACGGGGACTTCGACATCTCGCGTCTGCTGACCCCGCCCTACGACATCCCCGACGCCGCGGAGGCACGGAAGCTCCAGCGGTCCGACCCCCACAACGCGGCACGGGTCACCCTGCCCTACGAGCTGGGCAGACAGGACCCGGACAGCACCGTCCCGCACCGGTACGGCGCCGCCGCCGACCTCCTGCACAGCTGGATCGACGACGGGGTGCTCGCGCTGGACGGCGAACCCGCCCTGTACGTGTACGAGCAGGTCACGGCGGACGGACGGCGCCAGCGCGGACTGGTGGGCAACCTGCGGCTTCCCGAGGACGACACCGGGTCGGCGGTCCGCCCGCACGAGGACGTGGCCGCCCCTCCGGTGCGCGACCGGTTCACCCTCATGGGCATGTCCCGGGCCAACCTGGAGCCGATCTTCCTCGTCTACCGGGGCGGCGGCGGGGCCGCGAGCACCGCCACCGAGGCCGTGACGGCGGACACCCCGCTGGTCTCCACCCGCACCCGCGACGGTGCCGAACACCGGTTGTGGGCCGTCACCGACCCCGCCGAACTGGGGCGGATCGCGGCCGACCTGGCCGGCCGCTCCGCCCTGATCGCCGACGGGCACCACCGCTACGCCGCCTACCGGCGCCTCCACCGGGAGTACACCGACCCCGGCTGGGGGTACGGGCTGGCCCTGCTGGTGGACAGCGACACCCACCCGCCCCGGTTGGGCGCCATCCACCGGGTCCTTCCCGGACTGGACACCGACACGGCGGTCCGGGCGGCGCGGACGGTGGCCTCCGTGGAGCCGCTCGGCGCGGCCTCCCCGGAGGTCCTGGCGGCGTTGGCGGCCCGAGCGGGATCGGAGTCCCCCGTCCTGCTGCTGGTGTCGGCCGAGGGGGACGCCCACCTGGTGCACGACTTCGACCCGGGGGTGCTGGAGCGGGCGATGCCCGGCCGGTCGCCGGAGTGGCGCCACCTGTCCACCGCGGCTCTCCACGAAGTGCTCATGCCCCTGTGGGAGGTGCCGGAGGAGAGTGTGCGCATGGTGCACGACGACCCCGCCGAGGCGGTCGCCGCCGCCCGCGACGAGAAGGGGACGGCCGTCGTCGTGCCCGCCCTGAGCGTGGGCCAGGTGTACGCGGTGGCCGACCGCGGCGAACTGACCCCGCGCAAGTCCACCTCGTTCGGCCCCAAACCGCGCACCGGACTGGTCATGAGGGTCCTGGACTGAGGGCCGGGTGTTCCGCCTCCCGGCGGAGCGCCCGGCCCGCCCGCGCAGGCGCGGACGCGCTCAGCCGTCGTCCCCGCGCGGGCGGACGAGCCGGACCGCCCGCGCCGCGTACACCGCGGCGAAGGCCAGTGCGGCGGCCACCAGGAGGACCACGGCCGTGGGCGCGGTGTGGAGGCTCTGGAGCCAGGTGAGGTCGCGGCCCTGGGCGAGCGTCGCCGTCAACCGGTGCGGGACCGCGGCTGCGGCGATCACGGCGAGGCCGGGCACCAGCCGGAGCGCGGTGCGCCACCGGCACCGGCGGCGGGCGGCGGCGGCCCACGCACCGGCGCCGCGCACACCCCGGTACGCCAGGTAGCAGGCCAGCACGGTCAGGGCCGCCAGGACCGCGTCCACCCCCAGCAGCACCGGCGCCGCCGGAGAGGCGGGCACGTCCCCGTCGGCCAGGGCGACCAACCCGTACAGCAGGGCGGAGGCGTCGGCGCTGCCCAGCCCGGTGTTGGCCATCACCGCGATCCCGTACCCGCTCTCCGGCAGGAGCGCCTGGTGGGCCGTGTAGGTGAACTGGATACCGCCGTGCGAGACCATCGGCGACCCGGCAGGGGTGTCGCCCACGTCCCAGCCCAGCCCCTTCCGCTCCCCCGGACCGACGCCGCCCAGCGGGGTGTGGGTGGCGGCGAGGCCCTCCTCCGAGAGGATCCGCGCCCCGTTCGCGCCCTCCCCTCCGTTGTTCTGCGCGACGAGCCACCGGGACATGTCCGCGGCCGTGGTGACCATGCCGCCCGCACCGTTGACGTAGCTCCCGGGTTCGGCGACGGGCACCGCGTGCCCCAGCACGCCGATGTGGCCCGTGGCCACACCGGCGTCGAAGACCTCGTCGACGGTGTCGACGGTGACCGTGTCGTCCATGCCCAGGGGCCCGAACGTGCGCCGTTCCAGGAACTCGCCGAAGGGCAGGCCGCTGACGACCTCCACCATGCGTGCCGCCACGTGGTAGTTGGGGTTGTGGTAGTGCTCCTCGGTACCGGGCCGGGCGACCAGGTCGGCCTCCGAGAGCCGGGCGACCGCGCCCGCCAGGTCGACGGGGGCGGGCTCGCTCTTCTCACGGAAGGCCGTGTCGGACATCCCCGAGGTCTGGGTGAGCAGCTGGCGAACGGTGATGTCCGCTCCGCGGGGGTCGGCGGTGGCGAACTCCGGAAGCAGTTCGGCCACCGGATCGTCGAGACCGACCTCACCGTCCTCCACGAGCTGCATGACCGCCAGCGCGGTGAAGGCCTTGCTCACCGAGGCCACGCCCATCGGGGTGTCGGCGCCCATCGGCTCGCCCCCGGAGTCGGTGCCGTAACCCGCGACGTGCACCACCTCCGTACCACGGGTGACGGCGACCGCGGCCCCGGGCAGCGGCGAGGACTCCAGGTAGCCGTTCAGGTAGGCGTCGACGGCGCCGGGCGTCAGCCGCCCTCCTCCCGGACCTGCCGTGTCGGCGGCTGCCGGGCTCCCGGCGAGGAGGAGGGCGAAGGCGGCGAGCAGCACCGCGGGGGTTTTCGGAGAGACCATGCATCCATGGTGTTTCCCCGCACTCCCCGGCACCACGGCGCCGACCGCAGGAACACCCTGGGGTTTTCCGTACCCCTCCCCTGCGGCCGACCCCAGGCGCCCCGCCTCCCGCTCCTGGCAGGACGCCTCCCCCGCCCCCGGGCGGCCTGGCCGCCAAGCCGAGGTAATCCGGTGGTCTGTCGGCATCCCGGCTGCGAGCATGGTGCCGTCCCACCCCCTGCCCGACTCCGGAGGAGCCCGTCGCCGTGGCCGCCCAGACGCAGACCACCCGCCGACCGCAGACCCGCGCGTCCCTCACACGGGACCTGGCCGGACTCGGCGTCGCGTCCGGCGACACGCTCGTGGTCCACTCCTCCCTGAAGTCCCTCGGCTGGGTGTGCGGTGCCGAACAGACCGCCGTCCACGCCCTCCTGGACGCGGTCGGCAGAACGGGAACCGTGGTCGTCCCCACCCAGACCATGGACAACACGGACCCCTCGGGGTGGCGGAACCCGCCCGTTCCGGAGGACTGGTGGCCGACCATCCGCGCGCAGACACCCGCTTTCGACCCCCGCATCACACCGAGCGCCCGTATGGGCCGCATCGCGGAGGCAGTCAGGACCTGGCCGGGCGCCGTCCGCAGCCCCCACCCCCAGACGTCCTTCGCCGCCGTCGGCGCCCGAGCCGGCGAACTCATGGACCACCACCCCCTGGACTGCCGTCTGGGCGAGGACTCCCCGCTCGCCCGACTGGAACGCGCGGACGCACGGATCCTGCTGCTGGGCACGGGCTTCGACACGTGCACCGCCCTGCACCTGGCCGAGTACCGGGTGCCCCGGCCGACGACGGAGGAGTCCTCCTGCGCCGTCCTCACAGCGGACGGCGACCGGACGTGGACGACCTTCACCGACGTGGCCCCCGACTCGCACGACTTCCCACGACTGGGGTCGGATCTCGAGGCACGGGGCGGGGTCGTGCGCGGTCGTGTGGGCGAGGCCGCGGCACGCCTGTTCTCCCTTCCTGACGCGGTGGCGTTCGCCACCTCCTGGCTGACCGGCCACCGGGCCCGCTGATCCCGCGCCCGCCGCCCTCGGGCACCGCCACCCTCGGACCCGCGGCTCCGGGCCGACAGGCCCGCGCCGCCGACCGACGATGACGGTGCGGTCCCCCGTCCCGGGAGGCCCCGGAACCGCTCCCGGGCCCCGCTCCGCGCCGTGCCGTGGACAAGCGGCCCGGCCCGTGCGACACAGGGCACACCCCTACCGGGGGTGCGCGGTCCCGCCGGTGGAAGGTCAGGCCATAGCCTGAACACCGACCATGCCCACCGCACGGAACAGGTTCCCCGACATGTCCCTGCTCGCCGCAGACCGTCCCCTGAACACGCTCTACGACGCGATGCTCCTGGACCTGGACGGGGTCGTGTACATCGGCCCGGACGCGGTGCCCTCGGCCCCGGAGGCGGTGGGGAAGGCACGGGCCGCCGGCGCCAGGGTGGCGTTCGTGACCAACAATGCCGGTCGCACCCCCGCCCGGATCGCGGAACACCTCACCCAGTTGGGGGTGGCCGCGGCACCCGGGGACGTCGTGACTTCTGCCGAGGCGGCCGCCCGACTGGTGAGCGAGCGCCACCCGGCGGGATCCGACGTACTCGTGGTGGGCGACACCGGGCTGCGCCAGGCGGTCCGGAAGATGGGCCTGCGCCCCGTGACGGTGGCGTCGGAGTCGGTGGTGGCCGTGGTCCAGGGGTACGCGCGGGGCATGAACCGCGACCTGCTCGACCAGGGGACGCTCGCGGTGTCGCGCGGTGCGCTGTACGTGGCCAGCAACGCCGACGCCACCGCCCCCACCGAGTGGGGGGTCACCCCGGCCAACGGGTCCTTCGTCCGGGTGATCGCCCACGCCACCGGTGTCGAACCCGTCATCGCCGGGAAGCCGATGCGCCCCCTGCACGAGGAGGGCATCCGCCGCACGGGAGCCCGCAACCCGCTCATCGTCGGCGACCGGCTCGACACCGACATCGAGGGCGCCACGGTGCACGGAGCGGCGAGCCTGCTCGTGCTGTCCGGGGTGACCACCCCCGCGGACGCCCTCGCCGCACCCGAACACCAGCGCCCCTCCTACCTGTCGTGGGACGTGGCGGGGATGAACGACACGCACCCCGAGGTGACGCGCACCGGCGACCGGACCCGCTGCGGTGGGTGGACGGTGACCGTCACCGAGGGCGCACCGGCGATCGAGGGGACGGGGGACCGCTTGGACGGTCTCCGTGCCCTGTGCGCGGCCGTGTGGGCGGACGGAACGGTGGACCCCGCCGGCCCGGCCGCACGCGGCGTTCTGGCCCGTCTGGGCTGGTGAGCACGCGCGCCGCGGCCTCACCGCCCCGTCGCCTTCCGCACACCGGGCCCCGGCCCGGCCGCACGTACCAGGGTCGCGGTCCTCGCCTCGACCTCGCAGACACTGCGCACCCCCTCGCGTCCGCGCCAGGTCCGGCGGCGCAGCTCCCCGCTCATCCGGACCACGTCACCCACCCTCCAGCCGCGGATCCCCTCGTGCAGGTCCTGGTCGAAGCTGGCACAGGTGATCGAATCGAACGCGCGCCCCGCGTACCGGGTGTCGGTCGGCCTGGCCACGCAGATCCGCCAGGTGGCGACCCGGTCCCCGCTGGGGAGTTCGCGCACGAGGGGTTCGGCGGTGATCCGCCCCGCCACCACGACCTCGTTGCGGTGATCCGCCTCGTGACGGGGGCCGGACCCCTCTGTCCGGTCCGGTTCGTCCCGGCGGCCGGACGCGTCCAGACCGGGCAGAGGGCACAGGTCCGGTACGGTGCGGTGCCTGTCGGCCGCGGGCGGGCCGGTCAGCTGCCTCTCGGTCGGGGGGCGGGCTGTGGCGCGCGGTCGGGCGACCGTCGTCTCCTGGCGCATACGTCCTCCTGGGCTGGTGAGCGAGGGAACGGGCGCGACGCGGCGGAGAGGGCGGGCGACACCGACGGTACGGCGGTCCGCGAGGAGTGGGGCGTCTGCCCTGATCTCCAGGATCACCTGCCCGGCCCGCGGAGGGAATCCCCCGCCCGAACCTGTGGACAACTCCCCGGCGACGCCCACCGGACGACCGGTCCGCCCGGGGCGGCGGCCGGCGGGAGTGACCGCCGCCCCACTACTCCGCCCCCGATCCCACCTGTCACGGCGCCCCTGTCCTAGAGTCGGATTCGGTTCGGGACAGTTCCTTCCCGCGCCGCACGACGACCGAGGAAGCAGGGGTGCTTGCAGTGCACGACGACGTGGACGTGAGCGGTCTGCCCGAGGGGATCACCCCTCTGGGCGACGACATCTTCGCCATCGACACGATGCTCGCCGGATACCCGGGGGTCGTGTCGAGCTACCTCATCCGCTCTGAACGGCCCTGCGTCGTCGAGGTCGGAACCGCCACCTCGGCACGCGTCCTGCACGAGGCCGTCACGCGCCTGGGACTCGCACCGGCGGACCTGGCCACCATCGTCGTCACCCACATCCACCTGGACCACGCGGGCGGCACCGGTGACATGGCCGCGCTGTTCCCCAACGCCGAGATCGTCGTGCACGAGCGCGGCGCCCGCCATCTGGCCGACCCGAGCCGGTTGATGGCCAGCGCCGCCATGGTGTGGGGCGACCGGTTGGAGACCCTGTTCGGGCACATGAGCCCCACCGACGCGACACGCATCCGCGCCGTGGGCGAGACCGGGGAGATCGACCTGGGCGGCGGCCGCAGGCTCGTGTCGCACTACGCGCCCGGACACGCCAAGCACCACATGGGCCTGGTGGACTCCCTCACCGGCGACCTCTACGTCGGCGACGCCCTGGGCGTGTACAGGCCGCTCACCGGGGACGTCAGCCCCGCCACGCCACCGCCGGACTTCGACCTGGAGGCGTGCCTGCGCACCCTTCAGCTGTTCACGGACATCGGCGCCCAGAGGCTGATGTTCTCCCACTTCGGCGCGGTCAACGCCGTTCCGGAGACCCTCGACAAGGCCGAGACGGAACTGCGGCTGTGGGTGGAGACGGTGCGCGACGCACACGGGAGCACCGGGGACCTCGACCACGCCATCGCCATGGTCCGGGAGAAGGTGGTCTCCCGATACCGCCCGTTCCCCGCCGACGCACCGCCGGAGTCGTCGGCGGTCCTCGACATCCTCGCCGGCCCGGAGACCAACGTGTCCGGCATCGTGCACTGGCTGGACCGGCTCGCAGAGGAGCAGGCCGAGGCCGCGCGGAAGGCGGACGAGGAGCGGTCCTGACCCTCCGGTGCCCGGGCACCGGAAAAGGGAGTGCGGTCACGTACTCCCTCATCTAGCCTCACCGCATGACGATCGGCATCCGTTCCGCCGAGCGAGCCGACATACCCCGGGTCCTCTCGCTCCTGCACCGCACGAACCCGTGCCGGGTCCTGACGGAGAAGAGCTTGCTCTGGCGGCTCGACCACCCGTCGGCCGGGTTCGAGGAGACCGACCTCATCGCCGTGGAGGAGGACGGCGGCGTGGTCGGCCACATCCGGTCCAGGATCCAGCGTGCGGGGAACCCCTCCCCGGAGGGGAGGATCGGCCTGTCCGTCCTCGCCGCCGTCGCCGAGAGCCACCTGGGTACCGACCTGGCCTTCCGCCTCCTGGAGGAGTCCGAGCGCACCCTGGTCGAACGGGGGGCGACGAGTCTCCGGGCCGAGGCGGCGGGTGACGGCGTCCAGGTGGGCGGAGAGGGTTTCGCCCTACTGCTGACGGAGCGCGGTTACCGTGCGGTCGAGAACCACCACATCCTGGGGCTCGACCTGGGGGCCGTGCCGAGTGCCCCGCCCGCACCGGAGGGGGTGGAGCTGCGGCCCCTCCGGGAGTTCGTGAACGACACGCGACCCATCTACGAGATCGACAGGCTGACCACGGCGGACGAGCCCGGCGCGGACAACGACGGCCGCTTCATGTCCTACGACGACTGGCGCTCCACCGTGTGGGCGCACCCCGCCAACGACCTCGCGCTGAGCCTGGCGATCCTGGTCGACGGCTCCCCGGTCGGTATGACCTGCTACACGTCCGACAGGGACACCCGGATCGAGTCGGCGATGACGGGAGTCCTTCGCGACCACCGCGGCCGGGGCCTGGCGGGCTACGCGAAGAACGTGGCCCTGCACCTCGCGAGGGCCAGGGGCATCAGGCGCGCGTACACCGGCAACCACGAGGGCAACGTACCGATGCCGGCCATCAACAGGCGGCTCGGGTACGAGGCGGTCGCCACGGAGACCACCTACTCCAGGACCGTCGGGGGCTGAGGAGCGGGGGCTCCGGGCAGCCCCAGTGCCCGTAGGAGGTGAGCGTAGACACCGTCAGCCCAGGAAAGCTCGTCATCGGAGGGCAGAACGTCGAAGGCACGTACCCCGACGGTCTCGAAGTCCCCGGACAGCGGCTCCAGCAGAGTCACCGGCGCGTGGGTGACGATCGTGACGTGCCCTCCCGCGAGGACGTAGTGGCCCACCGCGCGGACCTCGCCCAGGGTCGCGCCCGCCTCTTCCCGCGCCTCCCGCCGGGCGGTGTCCTCGACCGACTCGCCCGGCTCGGTATGGCCTCCGGGGAACTCCCAGCCGCGGTCGCGGTGGCGGACGAGCAGAGGGCGGTCACCGGCGTAGGTCAGGCACACCACCGAGTCGTGCGCCTCGGGGAGAACCCCCAGGCCCACGACCGCGCCGCCGAGCGGCTTCCCGCCGCCCGACGGCGCAGTGTCCTCGGTGTCCCGGGGAGGAGTCAGTACCGGTCCCGGGGGCCGCGGTCGCGGTCGTCGCGGCGGTCGCGGCCCTCGCCGGTGGGGGCCTCCTCGCCGTCCTCCGGAAGTTCCTGCTCCTCCGCGTCGGTCCAGACGATGCCGTCCTCCGTGTCGACGTCGACCAGCTCAACGCCCTCGAGGGCGGCCAGCCTCTCGTCGGCGTCGGTCACGCCGTCGCTGTCCACGGCCGAGGCCCGCGAGAAGTACTCCCGGGCGTCGTCCTCACGGCCCAGTTCCTCAAGGACGTCGCCGTAGGCGTAGAAGAGGCGCGCGACCCACGGACGGGCGCGGCGCTCCTTCAGCTCCGGCACCTGGAGCTCGGCCAGGGCGGCCTTGGCGTCGCCCATGTCGCGGCGCGCACCGGCGGCGACGATCCGCAGCTCGATACGGTCCGCGGTGTCCAGGGCGTCCGCGGCGGGGTCATTGGTGATCTCCAGCGCCCGCTCCGGCCGGCCCAGGCCGCGCTCGCAGTCCGCCATGATGGCGAGGAAGTTGTCACGGCCGCTCATCCGGCGTGCGGCGCGCAGGTCCGACAGCGCCTCCTGCCACTTGCCGACGGTGTAGGCGGCCACACCGGAGGCCTCTCGTACGCCGGGCACACGCGACGCCTTGCGGCGCGCGTACGCGGCGTGCGCGTAGGCCTTCTCGGGGTCCTCGTCCAGGAGCACGCCGGCGGCGACGATGTGCTTGCCGATGAGTTCGGCCAGGGACTTGGGCAGCGAGTGCAGGTCACGCCGGGTCTCGGGGTCCAGCTGGGAGAAGGTGACCTCCTCCGGGAGCTGCGGCGGGATGTCCGCGGGATCGCGGTCCTCACGGGGAGGCCGACGGTCGTCGCGCCTGTCGTCACGGCCGCCGAAGTTTCCTCCACCTCGCCGGTCGTCACGGCGGTCCCCGCCGCGGAAGTTCCCCCCGCCCCGGTTGTCGCCGCCCCGGTAGCCGCCACGGTCACCCTGGGGAGCACGGTCATCGCGACGGTAACCCCCACGGTCGCCCTGGGGCCCGCGGTCGTCCCGGCCACGGTAGCCACCCCGGTCACCCTGAGGAGCACGGTCATCACGACGGTAACCTCCGCCACCACGACGATCGCCCTCGGGGGCGCGGTCGTCCCGGCCGCGGTAGCCGCCACGGTCGCCCTGGGGAGCACGGTCATCGCGACGGTAACCCCCACGGTCGCCCTGGGGCCCGCGGTCGTCCCGGCCGCGGTAACCCCCGCGATCGCCCTGGGGGGCACGGTCATCGCGACGGTAGCCGCCCCGATCACCCTGCGGCCCGCGCTCGTCCCGGCCGCGGTAACCCCCGCGATCGCCCTGGGGGGCACGGTCGTCACGACGGTAGCCGCCCCGATCACCCTGCGGCCCGCGCTCGTCCCGGCCGCGGTAACCCCCACGGTCGCCCTGGGGCCCGCGCTCGTCCCGGCCGCGGTAACCCCCACGGTCGCCCTGGGGGGCACGGTCATCGCGACGGTAGCCGCCCCGATCACCCTGCGGCCCGCGCTCGTCCCGGCCGCGGTAACCGTCGTCACGACGGTCCCCGCCCCGGTAACCGCCGCGGTCGCGGTCATCACGGCTCTGATGGCCTCCGCGGTCGTCGCGACGGTAGCCGCCCCGACGGTCGTCGCCGCCTCTGTCGTCCCGGGAACCGCTGTAGCCGGATCGGGAGCGGGGCCCTTCGCCTCGTCCCTGACCGCCAGGCGCGCCGGAGCGGTCACCACCATGCTCGTTTGCTCCGGAGTCCTCGCGGTCTCCCGATCGGCTGTCCTCAGTCATCCAACCCGTCCGTCAACACTCAAAAGCGCTGCCACCTTGAGCAGTAGCAGCGCGTCATAGTACTCGTGCTCTCCAGCTTACGACATGACATCGCCGCTCACCGCCAAAGCGGCAGTTGCCCCACTTCACGGACCAGTGGGAACTCTCTCCACGACCGGGCCGTCGAGCCCATCTGAGCCCAACCAGGGACATTCACAAACGCACAAACCCACACACAAAAAAAGGGGGCCGCCCACAAAGGCGACCCCCCAAAGAAAAACCGTGGCAGCGACCTACTCTCCCACCCCACCACAGGGCAGTACCATCAGCGCAAGGAGACTTAACGACCGGGTTCGGAAAGAGACCGGGTGTGACCCTCCAGCAATAACCACCACGGAA
>NZ_JAUZMY010000052.1:0-33032 GCF_036327455.1 Nocardiopsis codii
CCGAGGCCGAAAAGCGGGAGGCGTTCACCGAATGGCTGCACCACTACAATCACCACCGGTTCCACACCGCCATAGGCGGCCCTCCCGCCTCCCGCGTCACCAACCTCTCAGGTCAATACACCTAGCGGCCGAGCAGGGCCCAGAGCACGACGGCCAGCAGGAGCACCACGCCCAGCGCGACACCGGCGAACACCGGCAGCATGCTCTTCTCCGCGTGGCGGCCCGAACTCGTCAGGCCCAGCGTGTCCGTGGACTCGCGGATCGACGTCATGATCGAGTTCATCGCCTCGGGGCTGTTGCGCAGCCGCTCGTTGATGGACTCCGCCAGCACGTGCGCGCCGGCCTTGAAGTGCTCGCGGGCCGACTCGCGGTCCTGGTCCTCGTCCCCCTCGCCGGGACGCGGCTCGGCCGGACGGGACCCGGAGGCGGCGGTCTGCGCGTTCGTCTCGGGCGCCCACGGGGCCAGCGCCGCGATCCTCAGCATCTTGGTGGCGTTCTCCGCCGTCAGCCGCTCGCTGGGCTCGACCCTGAGCAGGCCGGCGAGCACCGGGGCCAGCGGACCGGCGTTCGCGGCCTCCGCGGGCTCGTCCAGCTGCTCCTGGCGCAGGATCTTGATGTAGCCCTTGCGGTCGTAGGGCGGGTGGCCCTCCACCGCGGCGTAGAGGGTGGCGCCGAGGGACCACAGGTCCGACTCCGGCCCCACCGGTCCGGCCTTCGCGCGCTCCGGCGGGATGTAGGCGGGCGAGCCGATGATGCGGCCCGAGGCGCTCAGCGCCGACTCGCCGTTCCAGGCGGCCAGCCCGAAGTCGGTCAGTACCACCCGCCCGGCCTCGCTGATCATCACGTTCTCGGGCTTGACGTCGCGGTGCACGATGCCCTCGGTGTGGGCGACCTTGAGGGCGTCGATCAGCTGGAGCCCGATCTCGGCCACCCGCTGGTAGGGCAGCGGGCCGCCCACCTGGATGATCTCCTCCAGGGTGGAGGCCTCGACCAGCTCCATGACGATCCACGGCCGGTCGTCCTCGTCCACGACGTCGAGGACGGTGACCAGGCTGGGGTGCGTGAGGCGCCCGGCGACGCGGGCCTCACGGGTGGTGCGCTGGAGGAGGGACTCCCGCTCGGACCGGCTCAGGTCGGCGGGGAGCCTCAGCTCCTTGACCGCGACCTCGCGGTCGATGACCAGGTCGACGGCGCGCCACACGGTGCCGACACCGCCCCTGGCGATCTCCGACATCAGTTGGTAGCGCCCCATGAGCAGGCGTCCCTCAGGACCGGAGTCGCCCATACCGGCTACCTCCGGGCGTGCGGAAGCGCGCGACGCCCTGGGCCGCTGCGTGTGAGGATTGTCTAGGGAGGACACGGTTATCCACGGGTCCATTCACCGGCCATGGTGGCCTCCTGCGGAGCATTGCGGTCGCTGTCACCATGCAGGTGCACGGATCACTCGTTATACCAGCAGGACGCCGAGTCCACGCTGGTAGTTGCCATAACACTGGCACATAGGTTCGCTTTCGTTATGTCCCACGAAATCCTGAGCATGCCGTGACCTGCCTCTCCTTTACCCGCTCTTTCCACTGCCCCGGAGCGGGGGGGGGGGCGCCGGGCGCCCGCACGCTCCGGATCAGGACCAGAGGGACTCCGGGTCGCGGACCTCGACCGGTCCGACCCCGGTGTCGGTGAGCGGCTCGCGGAGGCGCTCCGCGTCCCCGACGACGACCACGACCGCCTCCTCCGGGTGCAGGTACTCGGTGGCGGCCGAGTCCAGGGTCTCCTTGGTCAGCCTCTCGTACCCGGCCCGGTTGCGGTCCACGTAGTCGTCGGGCAGGTCGTGGACGACCATGTCGACCAGGGCCCCGGCGAGGGAGCGCGCCGTCGAGTAGCTGACGGGCAGGCCCACCGTGTTGGACTCGCGCACCGCGGCGAGCTCCTCCTCGGTGACGCCCGATTCGCGGAGCTTGGCGACCTGCTCCAGCGACGACGTCACGGAGTGGGCGGTGGTGTCCGCCTCCACCTGGGTGGACATGAAGAACACCCCGCTGTCGCGGCGCAGGTCGAACCGGGAGCCGGCGCCGTAGGTGTACCCGAGGCGCTCGCGCAGCTCCATGTTGAGCCTGGACGTGAACATGCCGCCCAGCACCTCGCTGACGCCCTCGGCCCGGGGCAGGTCGATCTGCGAGCGGGAGGGTGCGCGGTGCGCGATGACCAGCGCCGACTGGACGGAGCCGGGGCGGTCGACGATCAGGACGCGGGGCAGCTCCCCGGGCGGCGGCGCCGGAACGGCGGACTGGCGCTCCGGGACGGAGACGGCGTCGCCGAACACCGTTTTGCCCAGCTCCTCCAGGTCGATCCCGCTGAGGTCGCCGACGACCACCAGGGTCCCGGCGACGGAGGCGACCGACTCGGCGTGGAAGGACGCCACGGTCTCGGGGGTGATGTCGCCCAGCCGGACCGGGCCTCCCCCGAGCGGGGTGGCGTAGCGGCCGGTGAACAGCTGGCCGCCGAGGCTGCGCATGGCGAGGGTCCCGGCCGTGGCGGCCTCCAGCCAGAACCGCTCCAGCAGCTGCTCGCGGCGCCGGACGATGTCGTCCGGGTTCAGGGCGGGACGGCGGACGGCGTCCGCGAACAGGTGGACGGCCTCGTTGAGGCGGTTGGCGGGCGCGTCCAGGCCGGTGATGAAACCGTCCCAGTTGACGCGGGACATCCACTCCGCGCCGTGGCGCTCCAGGGCGGGCGCCAGGGAGCTGTTGCCGTCGGGGCCGTCCTCCAGCACCTCGCTGGTGAGCACGCTGACGCCCATGGCGTCCAGCGGCTCGACGGCGCCCCCGTGGGGGTGCACGAGGCGGAGGGAGACCAGTTGCTGGCCGGGCACGTCGATGGCGACGACGGTGCCGCCCCCGACGGTGACTCGTTGGGGCTTCGGGAAGGAGTAGGACGCTACGGCACCGAGGTCCGGGCGGGTCTGCGGCATGCTCTGCGACTCTTTCTGCGGCTTGCGGTAACAGGGCCAGGGGTGACGACGCGCCCTAGGAGGCGCCGGGGGCGTGCGCCGCGGCGTCGGCCTCGGCCTCCGCCTGGAGCGTCTCGGCCGCCGAGGACTCCTCGGGGTCGAAGCGGACGACGAGCAGGTTGTCGTCGACCAGCACGCGCTCGGCTGCGGCGCGCACCTCCTCCGCGGTGATGTCGTCCCAGCGCCGGGGCCAGGTGTAGGCGAGCTCCGGGTCGTCGAACAGCTGGGTGCAGCTGCTGATGCTGTCGGCCAGCCCGGAGGGGCTGGAGATGGACTGGAGGTGGTCGCGCTCCATGACGGCGCGGGCGCGCTCCAGCTCCTCCTCCGTCACACCGGAGGCCATCTTGGCGATCTCCTCGCGCACGGCCTCCTCCAGCACGTCGCCGCTGACGCCCTCGCGGGCGAGCATGTTCACCAGCAGGAGGCTGTCGGTGTAGCGGAAGGGCAGGATGTCGGCGGCGCCGCCGCCGTCGTCGGCGGCGATGGGGCGGTCCACGACGAGGGCGCGGTACAGGCGGCTGCCCTGCCCCTGGCCGAGCACGGCCGAGGCCAGGTGCATGACGTCGAACGCGCGCTCGCCGTAGGGGGCGACGCGGTACCCGATGAACACGCCGGCGGCGGGGACCGTCTCGGTGACGGCGTCGCGGACCGGCCCGCCCAGCGGCGCGCGGAGGGCGGCGTCGGGCGCCTCGGGGACGAAGTCCCTGGCGGGGATCGACCCGAAGTACTTCTCGACGCGGGCCAGGACGTCCTCGGGGTCGAGGTCGCTGACCACGGTGAGCACGCAGTTGTCCGGGCCGTAGTGGGCCTTGTGGAACGACTTGACGTAGTCGAGGTCGGCGGCGTCGAGGTCGGCCATCGATCCGATGGTCGGGTGGTGGTACGGGTGGCCCTCGGGGTACGCCAGGCGCAGGATGCGCTCCAGGGCGGTGCCGTAGGGCTGGTTGTCGTAGCGCTGGCGGCGCTCGTTCTTGACGACGTCGCGCTGGTTGTCCAGGACCTCCTGGGTCATGCCGTCGCGCAGCGTCTCCAGGCGGTCCGCCTCCAGCCACAGCACGCGGTCCAGTGCGTGCTCGGGCACCGTCTCGTAGTAGTTGGTGCGGTCGCTCGACGTGGAGGCGTTGATGTCGCCGCCCAGCCGCTCGACCTCCTCGAAGTGCTCGCCCTTGGTCACGTTGCCGCTGCCCTGGAACATGAGGTGTTCGAAGAGGTGCGCGAAACCCGTGCGCCCCGGGACCTCGTGCCGCGACCCCACGCCGTACCACAGGTTGACCGCCGTGACCTGGCCGGTGGAGGCCGCCGCCGTCACCACGCGCAATCCGTTGTCGAGCGTGTACTGACCAACCCGTCCCGCCGCTCCGATGGTGGTCACCAGTGCTGCACCCCGCTTCGCGCTGTCGCCTGAACTGCCGTCCTCCGGGAGGCCTCTGCGCCGTCCCGGACGTCCTCTGCTGTGACGAGTACGACCCTATGGCCTAACGGGACCCGGGGGACACTGGATCGGCGCATCCGGGGGCCGAATCCGGTGCCGGCGCGACGGGGGTCAGCTCCGGTACTCGGTGGTGTCCATGGAGGCGGCGATCTGGTCGTAGACGGCGGAGTGCTGGGAGTCGGCGGACCAGACGTAGAGGAGGACGTCGCTCGTCGGGAGGAACCACATGCGCACCTCGAAGGTGTCGTCGTTGGCGCAGGTGACGTTCCAGACGGAGTGGTGCGACTTGAGGGTGTCGGCGTGTTCGGTGAAGTCGGAGACCCGCAGCTCGGCGTCCTTGATCCCGATGTCGCCGGAGGCGGCGGTGTTGAGGCTGCGGCAGCGGTCGGTGTCGTCCGCCCAGCCGCCCTCCTTGCTGTGGGCGTCGCCCTTCAGCGGCCACTCCTGCGGGTGGTTCTCCGCGGCGTGCGGCGTCAGCTGCACCGACCCGTAGGCGCAGTCGGCCTGGCCGGGAGGGCTCACGCACAGTGTGCCGCCCTGGTTCTGGACGCCCCACCCCTCGGGGACGTCGATGGTGATGCCCTCGACCGTCTCGGAGCCGAAGCCCTCGGGGCCGGGCGGTTCGACCGCCGGGACCATGCCGCTCCCGCCGCGCTCCAGCTCGATCTCGGCTCCGGCGCCGTCCGCGCCACCGGAGCAGGCGCCCAGTAGCAGGAGTGCGGAGGCCGCGACGGCCGTTCCCGCTCCGGCGCGCACGCCTCGCGCCCGATGCCGTCGCCCGTGGATGCCCGCCATGCGTCGTCCCTCTCCCGCGTCCCGTGGTCAGAACCCAGTCGACCATAGCGCTCCCCGGCACACGGTGCGCACCGGTGGATCTCCCCACGTTTCCGGCAGCACCGGCGGCGCGGCCGGTCCGGACGCGGGGGGTGCTGGACACCGGCCACTACGCTGGGCCCATGGTGGACCTCGCGAAGATCACGGAACCCTTGTCCCTCGCCCGGTTCGGGCCGCGCCAGCACGGGCCGCTGGTGCTGGAGCTCGACCTGACGGAGGGGGTCGCCGACGAGGCCCCCGGCGACCCGATCAGCCAGATCATGAACCGGCGCCGACAGCACTACCTGGACATCGTCGAGGGCATCCGCCGCGGCGCCCGCGACCCGAGAGTGGCCGCGCTCCTGGTGCGCGTGGACGCCCGGTCGCTGGGATTCGCCAAGGTGCAGGAGCTGCGCGACTCCGTCGCCGACTTCCGCGCCGCGGGCAAGACCGCCGTGGCCTGGGCCGACTCCTTCGGGGAGACGGGCGAGGGCAACCTCCCCTACTACCTGTCCTGCGCGTTCTCGCGCGTGGTCATGGCGCCCACGGGCGTGCTCGGTCTGACCGGCCTGATGATGCGCGTGACCTTCCTCAAGGGCGCCCTGGACAAGCTGGACGTGTCCTACGAGGTCGGCAGGCGGCACGAGTACAAGAACGCGCTGAACAGCGTTTCCGAGACCGGTTTCACGGAGGCCCAGCGGGAGGCCTCCGACCGGATCGTCTCGTCGCTGGGAGACCAGCTGGTGGAGGCCGTCTCCGCGGCGCGCTCGCTCCCCGAGGAGAAGGTGCGCGAGCTGGTCTCGCGGGGACCGTTCATGCCCAAGGAGGCCCTGGAGGCAGGGCTGGTCGACGGCCTTGCGTACCGGGACGAGGTGTACGCGGAGCTGCTCGGGGAGGTCCGCGCGGCGGCCGGGGGGACCGGGGACGGCCCGGAGCCGGAACTCCAGTTCGTCACCCGCTACCACCGCAAGCACACCCCCGTGCCCCGCCCCCAGGTGGCGGGCGGGTCCGGGTACATCGCGCTGATCTCCGCGTCCGGCGGGATCAGCCTGGGGCGGACCAGGCGGTCGCCGCTGGGCGGCGGCACCGTCATGGGGTCGGACACCGTGACGGCGGCGTTCCGGGCGGCCCGGAGGGACCCCCACGTCAAGGCGGTCGTGTTCCGGGTGGACAGCCGGGGCGGCTCCCCGACCGCCTCCGACGCGATCCGCCGCGAGTCCGAGCTGACCAGCCGGGCGGGCATCCCCGTCGTGTCGGTGATGGGCGACGTCGCCGCGTCGGGCGGGTACTACGTGACCCTGGGCTCCGACGCGGTCGTCGCCCAGCCGGGCACCCTGACCGGGTCCATCGGCGTGATCATCGGCAAGCCCGTCCTGGGCGGGCTGCTGGAGCGGTTCGGCGTGACCAGCGACTCCGTGGCCACGGGTGACCACGCGGGCATGTTCGACACCCGCAAGCCGTTCACCGAGTCCGAGTGGGAGCGTGTGAACGCCCTCCTGGACGAGGTCTACGACGACTTCACCGGCAAGGTCGCCGAGGCGCGGAAGATGACGCGCGAGCAGGTCCACGAGGTGGCCCGGGGACGGGTGTGGACCGGCCGGGACGCGAAGGAGCGGGGCCTGGTGGACGAGCTGGGCGGTCTGGAGACGGCCGTGCGCCTGGCCAGGGAGAAGGCGGACGCGGGCGCCCTGCCCCTGCGCCCCTTCCCGCGCGCGCACCCGCTGGACCGGCTCCGCCAGCACGAGTCGAGCGAGGACGTGGCGGCCTCGCAGCCGCAGACGGTGCTCGGCGCGTGGGGCCCGCTCCAGCACGCGGCCGTGGCGATGGGGCTGCCCGCGGCCGGGCCGCTGACGATGCCCGACGCGTGGGAGATCCGTTGACCGGCCCGTACCTGGAGGCGATGGCGCTGCTGCCCGCCGGGGTCACGGTGGTGACCGTCGCCGACGGCCGGGACGACGTGGGGGCTACCGTCACCGCGTTCGGCTCGGTGTCGGCCGACCCGCCGATCGTGTCGGTCAGCGTGGACTCCGAGGGCTACATGGCCGAGGTCATCGGGGAGACGGGGGCGTTCGTCGTCAACGTGCTGGGCGCCGGCCAGCGCGTGGTGGCGGGCCGCTTCTCCGCCGAGGGGCGCCCCAGCGCCCGGCACCTGGTGACCGACCAGCCGCACCACCGGGGCGAGCGGACCCGCGCGATCGTCCTGGACGACGCCCTGGCGGCACTGGAGTGCTCGGTCCGGCAGCGGCTGGAGGTCGGCGACCACACGGTTTTCCTCGCCGACGTGGTGGGCCTGTCCGGCGTGCGGGGCGAGGGCCCCGCCCTGGTGCGCCGCACCGGCCGCTACCACGCCCTGGCCTGATCCCGGTCGCGGGGGGGGCCGGAGGGGGTCCTCCGGCCCCGACGCCGCGCTCACTCGCGGGCGAGGAGCTCGCGGAAGTGGGCGTGCAGGTGCTCCGCCCCGGGTTCCAGGCCGGTGATGAGGCCGAACGCGTCGCTGGCCTGGAAGACGGCCATGCCGCCGCCGTTGAGGGTGCGGCAGCCGCGCGCCGAGGCCTCGCGCAGCAGCTCGGTGCGGACGGGCCGGTAGACGACGTCGGCGACCCACAGCGACGGGCGCAGCAGCGCGGGGTCCAGCGGGAGCCCGGGATGGTGCGCCATGCCCGTCGGCGTCGCGTGCACCAGGCCGTCGGCCCCGGCGAGCGCGCGGCCGAGCCCGTCCGGCGCTCCGGAACGGCAGTCCGCCCCCGGGAAGCGTTCCGTCAGCCGGGCGGCGAGGCCCTCGGCGCTCGACGCGTCCACGTCGACGACGACCAGCTCCCGCACCCCGGACACCAGAAGGGCGTAGGCCACCGCCGCGCCCGCGCCGCCCGCGCCGAGCACCACGACCCGGTCCTTGGGCGCGTCCGGCAGCTCGTGCCGGAGCGACCGGGCGAACCCGGACCAGTCGGTGTTGTGCCCGACCGCTCCGTCCGCGCCGAACACGACGGTGTTGACCGCTCCCAGGGCCTCCGCCTCGGCGGAGAGCCCGTCGAGGGCGGGCAGCACGAGGCGCTTGCACGGGTGGGTGATGTTCAGCCCGTCGAAGCCGAGCCGGGCGGCGGCCTCCACCAGGTAGCCGACCGAGCGGGGTTCCATCCCGAGCCGGGCGATGTCGATCGTCCGGTAGACGAGGCGGCGCCCCAGTCGTGCCGCCTCCCTCTCGTGCATGGGGGGAGTCAGCGACTGTCCGATCCCGGCGCCGATGAGCCCCGCGAGGAAGGACCGGCCCGCCGCTCCGCGCCGGGTCTCCGTGCCGGTCACAGGGAGCGCTCCGCCCGCTGGGCGGCCATCCGCACGGTGCCGTTGACGGCCCCGTACCCGTTGTAGCCGCCGATGCGCTGCACCACCTCGAAGAACAGCCGCCCGTCCACGGTCGGCGTGTAGAAGTGCAGGAACTCGCCCTCCTCCGACAGGTCGTGGAGGATGCCGCCCTCGCGCATGCGCTCCCGGGTGTCGGGGCGCAGGTCGGTCCGGCAGGCGAGGTCGTCGTAGTAGTTGTCCGGGATGGCCAGGGGCGCCACTCCCGCCTCCCGCAGGGAGCGCGCGACGGCGAAGACGTCGTCGCAGCCCAGGGCGACGTGTTGGGCCCCTCCCCCCGTGTCCGCGTGCGCGTCGCCCAGGACGGACACGTTCAGGGCCACGCGCAGGGCGGACGCCGGGTCGGTGAGGGCGCGGCTGCGTACGAGGCCGTCGGGTGCCGCCATCTCGACGCTCGTGTCCGGGCGCAGGCCGAGCAGTGCGCGGTAGAACAGCGACGCCTCGTCGAAGTGGTCGAAGGGCTGGAGGAGGCCGACGTGGTCGATCCCGGTCAGCCCTGTGCCCCCTCCCTCCCCGCAGCCGTCGACGGGCGGGGCCGAGAAGTCCTCCAGCCAGGGGTCGTCGCCCCCGGCGCCCTCGGCGCAGAAGAAGACCGCTGTGCCGTCCGGCGCGGCGACCGCGCTCAGCTCCGACTCCGCCGGGTCGCGGCGGCGCGGCAGTGGCGGCGCCAGCAGGTCCTCCGCCCGCCGCATCGCGTTGGCCGGGTCCGGGACCGCGATGCCCAGGGCCGTGACGGAGGCGTCGCCGCTCCAGGTGTGTCCGAGCCGGGGGTCGCTGGAGTTGAGCAGGACGCGCGCGTCACCGTTGCGCCACAGCTGCACCGGCTTGGAGCGGTGGTCCCGGGTGTGTGCGAAGCCGAGCGCGCCGAGGAGCACGCGCACGCGCTCCGCCGCCTCGGCGCCGGCCGCCACCTCCACGAACGCGAACCCGGACGGGCGGACCGGTTCGGGCAGCCTGCGCAGCCGCACGGACCGGCGGACGCCCTCCCCTCCGACGACGGCGGGCGCGTCGTCCGCGGACCGGCTCAGCCCGTCCTCCAGCAGCGACAGGGAGCGGAGGGCGTCCGCGGCCGTTCTCCGCGCGTCCGAGGCACGGAAGACGTCGTTGAAGACCTCCAGGGAGAGCGGGCCCGTGTAGCCCGCGGCCAGGACGTGCCCGGTGAAGGAGGTCAGGTCGAACCCTCCCTGGCCCGGGAAGCAGCGGTAGTGGCGGCTCCACTGCAACACGTCCATGGCCATGCGCGGCGCGTCCGCGAGCTGGAGGAAGAAGATCCTGTCCCCGGGGATGTCGCGGATCCCCGAGGGGTCGCCGTCCCGGGACAGGATGTGGAAGCTGTCCAGGCAGACGCCCAGGGACGGGTGGTCGGCCTCCTGCACGAGGCGCCAGGAGTGCTCGTAGTCGTTGACGCGGGTCCCCCAGGCCAGCGCCTCGTAGGCCACGCGCACCCCGTACCCGGACGCCTCCTCGGCGAGCACGCGCAGCTGGGCCGCGGCCCGGGCGTCGTCGTCCAGGGCCGACGGCGTGGCGTTGGAGCACACGAGCACGGTGTCCGCGCCGAGTTCGACCATGAGGGCGAACTTGTCTCGGGCCCGCCGCAGGTTGTGCCGGAACCGGTCGTCGTCCACCCCCTCGATGTCACGCATCGGCTGGTAGAGGTCGATGCCCAGTCCGAGCGACTCGGCGAGCGCCCGCACCCCCCGCGGCCTCAGCGACGACGCGATGAGGTCGTTCTCGAAGATCTCGACGCCGTCGAACCCGGCCCCGGCGGCAGCCCGGAGCTTCTCCTCCAGGGTGCCGCTCAGCGACACCGTGGCGATGGATCGCCTCATGTCCGTCTCCCCTGCTTCCGTGTTCTCGCCCGTGCCTCGTCCGTCTACGATCCGGAGTGCAGCGACTCGTACAGGGCACGCTGATCGGCGTCGAGGTGGTCCGCGAAGTAGTCCCTGGACCTGGTGCGGAACGCGTCCACGTCGACGTCGTCCACGACCTCCATGGCCCCGTCGGCCGCCCACTGGTCGAGGATCTCGGCCTCCGACTCCTCGATGCAGGCGCGGTTCTCCTCCCTGACCTCGCTGACGGCCTCCTGGAGCGCGGTCTGCTGCCCCTCGTCCATGCCCTCCCAGCTCTGGCCGGAGACGACGATGAGCTGCGATCCGATCTGGTGGCTGGTGAGGCTGATGTGGCTCTGGACCTCGTCGAAGCTGTCGGCGGAGATCGTCGGAACGGGGTTCTCCTGACCGTCGGCGGTGCCCTGCTGCAGGGCCAGGTACACCTCCTCGAAGGCGACCGTGGTGGGTGTGGCGCCCATCGCCTCGGCGTTGGCCAGGTAGATCGGGGAGTCGGGGAACCGCATGCGCAGGCCCTGGAGGTCGCCGGGGGTGCGGATGGGCTGGTTCGCGGTGAAGTGCCGGTCGCCGAAGTACCAGGCGTCCAGGATCCTGACCCCGGTCGCGGCCTCGAAGTCCTCCTTGAGCTGCTCGGACTCCTCGGAGTCGAAGTAGGCGAACATCTGGTCGACGTCGTCGAAGGCGTAGGCCGCGTCGAGGACCCCGATCGGCTCGTACGCCGAACCGAGCGCGGCGGACCCCTGGACGTCCATGTCGATGTCGCCCGACATCACGGAGGTGAAGGTCTCGGTGTTGTTCCCGAGCTGGCTGTTGGGGAAGGTCTCGACCGTCACGCCGACGTCGGCGTCCGCGACCCGTTCTGCGACCAGGTCGAGTCCGCACCGGGTGTGCGGGTGGTCCGTGGTGTAGCTGTTGGCGAAGGAGAGGGTGATGTCGCCGTCGGCGCCCTCGTCGGCGCCGCAGCCCGCGAGGGTGAGGGCGGCGATCGGGACCAGCGCCGTCCAGCGGTGGTGGTTGCGCATGCGGTGCTCCTGGGGGGTAGTGCCGCCGGGCGGCGGCGGTGCGGTCGGGCCCGGGGTCCGTCCCCCGGGCGGGTCGCCGTGCCGGTCGGGGTGCGGGGCCGCGGAGCGGGTGTCCCGGGCCCGGCCGGCACGGCTCAGAGGCCGAGGTATCTGGGCAGGAAGAGCACGAGGTCCGGCACGAAGGTGAGCAGGGCCAGGACCAGCAGCAGCGGCACGAGGAACGGCGCCGTGCCGCGGAACACCTCGTGCATGGGGCTCCGGGTGGCCGAGCCGAGCACGAAGAGCACGCCTCCGATCGGCGGAGTGAGCAGTCCGATCATGAGGTTGACCATGACGATGATCCCGAAGTGGACGGGGTCCACCCCGAACTGCACGGCGATGGGCAGCAGGACGGGCACGGTGATCATCAGGGCGGCGATGGGTTCCAGGACCGTGCCGAGGAGGATGAGGACCAGGTTCACCAGCAGCAGGAACACGACCGGGCTGTCGGTGAGCCCCAGCAGGAACGACGCGATGTCCTGCGGGACGCGTTCGCGCGCCAGGATCCAGCCGAGCAGGCCGGACGCCGCCAGGATGATCGCGATCGACGCGGCGGTCGTCGCGGTCTCCACGAGGACGCGCCACAGCGTGCGCAGGGTCAGCTCCCGGTAGAGGAACCCGAGCAGCAGCACGTAGGCAGCGCCGACCGCGGCGGCCTCGGTGGGGGTGAAGAGGCCGCTCAGGATGCCGCCGAGCAGGATGAGGGGCGCGCCCAGCGGGCCGAGGACGCGCAGGACGGCGGTGCGGACCTCCGCGGCCGTGGCCCGCTCGCCGGTCAGGTGCGGCTGTTTGCGGGCCCACAGGTAGACGGCGAGCGAGAGCCCCGCGGCCACGAGGAACGCCGGGACCACGGCCGCGGCGAACAGGGCCGCGGTGGAGACCGCGGCGACGGAGGCGTACACGATCGCCGGGATGCTGGGCGGCATGATCGGGCTGATCAGGCTGGAGGCGGCGGTCAGCCCGAGGGAGAAGCGCCTGGGGTAACCGCGGTCGGTCATGGCGGGGACGATCATCTTGCCCATGCCCGCGACGTCGGCGAGCGCGGTTCCGCTCACCCACGAGAATCCGACGCTGACGCCGATGTTGACGTAGCCCAGGCTGCCCCGGAGGCGCCCCAGCAGCACCTGGGCGAAGCCGAAGATGCGGTCCGCGATACCGGTGTGGTTGGCGGCGACGCCGACCAGGATGAACAGCGGGATGGCCAGCAGGGGGAAGCTGTTGATCTCCTGTGTGGCGGTACGCAGGCTCAGGCCGGTGGACTGGTCGGTCAGGAGGGTGTAGGCGAGGGCCGGTCCGAGGATGGCGAAGGCGATCGGCACGCGCAGGGCCAGGAGGACGACGATTCCGAGGATGACGAGGCCTGCGCTCATCGGGTGGGCTCCTCGTGGTCGGTCTGTGCGGGGGGAAGGGTGTCGGGGGCGGGCGGCCCCGGGAGGAGGACCGCGTTGGCCAGGGCGCGCAGCACGGCCAGACCGAGCCCGACCATCGGGATCACGTAGGTCCAGGACAACGGGATGCCCATCACCGGCGTGGTCTGCGGCCCTCCGGCGAACACGAGGTCGGCGGCGGCCGCGACGAGCAGCGCGCACGTCGCGGCGACGACGAGGTTCGCGAAGATCCACACGGCGCGCAGCGCCCGTCCCCGGGCGACGAAGTCGATGAGCTTGAGGGTGATGTGCTCGTCGCGGCCCACGAGGTGGCCGACGAGGGAGAAGGCCAGCCAGACCAGGCCGAACCGGGCGAGCTCCCCCACCCAGACCCAGCTCTCACCGGGGACGTAGCGCTGACCGGCCTGGACGAGCATCAGCGCGAAGATCATGGTCAGGAGCAGCGCGCCGACGACGAGTTCCGCGGTCTCCAGCCATCGGACGACTGCCGGGCGCGAGCCTGAGGGCCCGTCTCCGGACGTACTGGGGGGATTGTTCATCCCGGGCTCCACTCAACAAACGGGGGGTACATACGCGCTGCTCAGAGACGTGCCCCGATCGGCCGTATGTCGTGGTTGTGAACTCTAGGTTTCGTTTGTCGCGAATGGCAAGCGATTGCCAAAAGTTGCCACGCGGCGTAGAAAGAGCCCCATGAGCCCGGTCAGGAGAAGTACGGTCTACGACGTCGCCCGCGAGGCCGGCGTGGCCGCGTCCACGGTGTCCCGCGCGTTCAGCGACCCGCGGCGGGTCAACTCCGTCACCCGGGAGCACGTCCTGAACGTCGCCGAGCGCCTGGGCTACCGCCCCAACCCGCTGGCCAGCGCGCTCCAGTCGGGCCGCACGGCCACGATCGCGCTCCTGGTCCCCGACATCGCCAATCCGCACTTCTTCGGCACGATACGGGGCGCGGAGGGGCGGGCGAGCGCGTCGGGGATCACCTTCATCCTGAGCTACACCGAGGAGTCCGCGGACAACGAGCGCGAGCAGATCCTGCGCCTGGACCGCTCGGTGGACGGCTTCGTCCTCGCGTCCAGCCGGATGAGCGACGCGACCACGGTCGAGCTGGCCCGGGAGCACAACCTGGCGCTGGTCAACCGGCAGGTCGGGGGGCTCCCGAGCGCGATCGTCGACAACGGTGGCGGAAGCCGGCAGATCATCGACCACCTGGCCTCGCTCGGACACCGGTCCGTGGTGTACCTCAGCGGACCCGAGCAGTCGTGGCAGGCGAAGGAGCGCTGGAAGGGGCTGAGCTCCGCGGCCGGGCGGTGCGGCATGGCGGCGACCCGGCTGGGCCCCTTCTCGCCGCGTGTGGCGGGCGGGGCAGCGGCCGCGGACGCGGCGCTGGTGTCGGGGGCGACGGCGTTCGTCGCCCACAACGACCTGCTCGCGATCGGCATGCTGCGCCGCCTCGCCGAGCGCGGACTGCGCGTGCCGCAGGACCGCAGCGTCGTGGGCTACGACGACATCTTCGGCGCGGACTTCTGCGTCCCGGCGCTGACCACGCTCGCCGGCCCCCACGAGGAGGCCGGTCGCGCGGGTGTGGAGCTGCTGTTGAACCGGGTCTCGCGGGCGACCGCCGGGGAGTCCCCCCGGCAGGTGGTCCTGCCCGCGCACCTGGTGGTCAGGGACTCGACCGGACCCGCCCCGGACTGATCACGGACAACGCCGCGCCCCCATCCCCGCGTGCGCGGGGAGCACATCCGGTACGCCGCGCCGACGTCTCGTACGACCGGACCATCCCCGCGTGCGCGGGGGCCGCTCCATCGGGGGACCCACGCCTGGACGGTGGTGCGCGGGGAGTACAGCTACCGCCCCGGGAACCTACCAGCGGCAGGCGGTCGGTTCCCGGCTTTCCGGGAAACACGTGTCGGCGGCAGCGGAAGGGCGCCGGGGCCGGTGTGCGCACCGGTCCCGACGCCCTCCGCCGTCATGTCCGCCGGGGGTCACCGACCCCCTCCGCGGACTACGCGAGCCCCTCCTGCTCCAGCCACTCCTGGGCGACGTCGGCGGCGTTCTCGTTCTGCACGACGACGCGCTCGTTGAGCGAGGTCAGGGCCTCCGTGGTGAGCGCCGCCGAGACGGCATTGAGGGCGCCTCTGGCGGTCTCGTCCACCTGTTCGCCGTTGATCAGCGGGGTGATGTTCTGGGCGCCGAAGAGGTTCTCCGGGTCCTCCAGGACCACGAGGCCCTCCACCGCGATCTGCGGGTCGGTGGTGAACAGGTTGGCGGCCTGGATGTCGCCGTCCATGAGCGCCTGGGTCAGCAGCGCCACCTCCAGGGAGCGGTACTCGCCGAACTCGACGCCGTAGACGTCGGCCAGGCCCACCACGCCCTGCTGGCGGGTCTCGAACTCCGGCGGGCCCCCGAGGGTCAGCTCACCGGCGACGTCGGCCAGGTCGGCGAGGGTGCTCAGGTCGTGTTCCCGTGCGATCTCGGCGGTGACCGTCACCGAGTCCTTGTTCTCCGCGCTGGAGGAGTCCAGGATCTCCAGACCCTCCGGGAGCGCCTCGGCGACGAGCGCGTTGGTCTCCTCGCTGTTCCCGCTGGGCGCCTCGTCGTCGAGGTAGGCCAGGGTCGCGCCGTTGTACTCCGGGAACACCGACAGGTTCCCGGACTCGATCTGGGAGTAGTACACCTCACGGCTGCCGATGCTGAGCTGGTAGGTGACGTCCACCCCCTCGGCCTCCATGGCCCGGCCGTAGATCTCGGCGAGCAGGGTGCTCTCGGGGAAGTCGGCGGAGCCGATGACGACGGAGCCCGCTTCGGCGCCGCCGCCCCCCTCTTCGTCCTCCGCGTAGGGGTCGCTGCCGCCGCAGGCGGTCAGGAGCGCCGCTGCGAGTGGAAGCCCGATGAGGGCGAGCCTCTTGTGCATGTCCGAACCTTCTCTTCTCTCAGTACTGCGTCAGCAGGCGGCGCCCGAGACCGCCTAGCGCGCCGACGCGGCGGCGGCGCGCAGTCCGGGAGCGACGAGCAACAGCCGCAACCCGGCGAACAGGAGTGTGGTGAGCACTGCGAGCAGCACCACCAGCACGGATCCCCCCAGCATCATCGTCAGGTCCTGGCGGGCCTGGCCGTCGACGATGTACCGCCCGAGTCCGCCCACGCCCACGTAGGCGGCGATGGTCGCGGTGGCGACCACCTGGACGGCCGCGGTGCGCATGCCGATGAGGATGAGGGGGGTGGCCACGGGGAGTTCGAGTCCGAACAGCACCTCGCGGCCACGCATCCCCATGCCGAACGCCGCGTCCCGGAGGCGCGGCTCGACCCCGCGCACGCCCTCGTGGGTGTTGACGAGGATCGGCGGGACGGCCAGCGCGACCAGGGCGCAGACCACGGGCACGAGCCCGATCCCGGCGGCCAGCACGATGAGGAACAGGACGCCGATGGTGGGCAGGGCGCGGGCGAAGTTGGCGAGGCTCGCGGTGAGGAACCCGCCCACGCCGGTGTGCCCGGTCAGCAGCCCGAGCGGGACGGCGATGACGGCGGAGATCAGCAGGCCGAGCAGGCAGTAGTAGACGTGCTCCGCCATGCGGGCGGGGATGCCCGCGCTGCCGGTCCACTGCACCGGGTCGGCGAACCACGCGACCAGTTCGTTCAGGATGTCCATGGCTACCTCTCCGCCGGCGTGGTGCGGTCCGCGTCCGGGGTCCCCGCCCCGGCCCGCGCGGCTGCGGCCTTCGCGGACGCGCGCGCGGCGGCCCTGCGGTCGCGGCCGGAGCCGCCCCCGGCGTCGTCCCCGCGGGCCCAGGGGGTGAGCCGGCGCTGGGCGAGCACCAGCAGAGCGTCGGTGACGAAGGCCAGGAGGACCGTGAGCAGGACGCCGACCACGATGGGCGCGTCGAACTGGCGGCGGAACCCCTCGCTGAGGATCAGCTGCCCCAGCCCGCCCAGACCCACCAGGGACGCGACGCTGACCATGCTGATGGTGGCGACCGACGCCACCCGGAGACCGGCGATGATCACCGGAACGGCCACCGGCATCTCCACGAAGACCAGGCGGCGCAGCGGGCCGAAGCCCATCGCGACGGCGGCCTGGCGCACGTGGTCGGGCACCTGGCGCAGTCCGTCCACCACGTTGGGCAGCAGGATCACCAGGGTGTACAGGGCGAGCGGCACGACGGCCGTCCAGTCGCTGAACCCGGTGTAGGGCAGCATCAGGAAGAACAGGGCGATGGACGGCACCGCGTAGAGCACGTTGACGCCGGTGAGCACCGGCGGGTACAGGGGCTTCCAGCGCACGCACGCGAGCCCGAGCGGCACGGCCAGCGCGAGCCCGATGAGGATGGACAGGTAGGCCAGACGCATGTGCTCGGTCAGCCGGGGCAGGATGCCCCGGTCGGGTTCGCCCGGGTAGCTCCAGTTCGACACGCCCCAGTCGAGGACCCCGGTCGTCCAGTCCCAGGCCGCGCCGATCACTCGGCCACCGACCAGAGCGCGGCTCCCAGGTCTCCCTGGGTGACCACGCCGACCACGCGCCCGCCCGCGTCCACGCCGACGGCGCGCCCGGCCGGGGAGAGGACGGCGGCGTCGAGGGCCGCGCGCAGGGAGTCCGTGCCGACGTCGAAGGTGTGCCCGTAGGGCGCGAGGTCGAGCGAGCCGACCGCGGCCCCGCCGGGGGCGCGGGTGAGCTGATCGGCCCCGGCCCATCCCAGCGGCATGCGGTCGCCGTCGACCACCAGCACCCACGGTTCGCCCTTGTCCCGGGCGGCGGCGGCCACGTCGGACGCGGCGGTGCCGTCGCCGAACACCACGTCCTCGCGCAGCGACAGGTCGCGGGCCGGGAAGAACGACAGCCTCCGGACGCCGCGGTCGTAGCCGACGAAGGACTCCACGAACGCGTCGCGCGGCGAGGCCAGGAGGTTCTCGGGGGTGTCGTACTGGGCGAGCCTGCCGCCCGGCCGGAAGACGGCGATGCGGTCCCCGAGGCGGACCGCCTCGTCGATGTCGTGGGTGACGAACACGATCGTCTTGTGCAGGTCGTCCTGGAGGCGGAGCAGTTCCTCCTGGAGGCTGGCGCGCACGACGGGGTCGACGGCGCTGAAGGGTTCGTCCATGAGCAGGATGGGCGGGTCCGCGGCCAGGGCCCGGGCCACGCCGACGCGCTGCTGCTGCCCGCCCGAGAGCTGGTGGGGGTAGCGCGCGGCCTGGGAGGGTTCGAGCCCGACCAGTTCCATGAGCTCGTCGGCTCGGGCCTTGGCCCTGGCCCTGTTCCAGCCGAGCAGCAGCGGCACGGTCGCGATGTTGTCGCGGACGGTGCGGTGCGGGAAGAGCCCGGCCTGCTGGATGACGTAGCCGATGGATCTGCGCAGTTCGGCGGGGTCGCGTCCGCGGATGTCCTCGCCGTCGATGAGGACGGAGCCCCCGGTGGGTTCGACCATCCGGTTGATCATCCGCAGCGACGTGGTCTTTCCGCTGCCGGAGGGACCGACGAAGACCGTGGTCTGGCCGGTCTCGACGGTGAGGTCCAGGTCGTCGACGGCGACCGTGCCGTCGGGGTAGAGCTTGGCAGCGCCCTCGAATGTGATCATCGGCCGGGCTGTCTCCGTTCGGGGACCGGGGCGGCGTACGGGGACGGTGAGCAGGCCGTCCGCACGCTACCCGTGGGCAGGTGGGTCAAACGGTATGGTCTCGGCCGTGACCCGACCGGGACCTCGTGTCCTTCGTGGACGGTGGTGTCGGTAGCTCGGCGGCCCCTCCCCCGCACCGGCCCCGGACACGCGAACGGGCCGGGCCCGTTCGTGGGCCCGGCCCGTGGGCCGGTTCCGCGGGGGGCGCGGGTCAGTCGCGCCCGGCGATCCACGCGGCGAGCCGGTGGAGGTCGTCCAGGACGGCGTCGGCCCGCTCCGCGTCACGCGTCGCGGAGTGGCGGTAGCCGTAGATGCCGCGGCGGAGCAGGACCGCGCGCATACCGGCCCGGACCGCGGGGAGGACGTCGTTGTCGACGCGGTCGCCGACGTAGAGGATCTCCCCGGGGGTGATGCCGGGCCGGGTCCGGTCGGCGAGCTCGACGACCCTGTCGAAGAACTCGGGCCGGGGCTTCTGGACGCCCCAGTCGTCGGAGATGCCGATGCCGTCCACGCCCAGGTCCATGGCGGACAGGGCGGGGCCCGCCTCGGACGGCTGGTTGCCGGCGATGACCAGGGACAGCCCCGCGTCGCGCATGGCCGCGAAGGCCGGGCGCACGTCGGGGTAGAGGTCGCGCTCTCCGAAGTGCTCGCGCTCCCCCTCGGGGTCCTCGGCCCGCCACCGGTCGCTCTCCGACGCCAGGTCGAATCCGGGCACGAGGAGCCGGAAGCCGTCGGTGAGGGTCCCGCCGGAGGCGAGGACGCCGCCGATGGTGCCGAAGAACGCCATGTGCGGGATGCCGAAGCGGTCGGCCCAGCGGGCGAAGATGCGCGTCTCGTCGACGAGCGTCTCCCCGACATCGAACACCACGGTACGAATTGTCACGATCAGGGAGTCTACAAGCTCCCCGGAACCGCCCCGGGAGCGGCCCGAGCGTGATTCCCCACGTGGGTCCCGGTCAGCCGGGCGGCCGGAGCACGGCGAAGGCGTCGGTGATCTCCAGTCCCCTCGTACGGAAGCGGAAGAGGGCGGCGGGCCGCCCGCCCGAGCGCCCGGAGGGCACCGCGCGGCCGGTCTCCTCGATCTGCCCGCGCCGCAGGAGCACACGGCGCAGGTTGGTGGCCGCGACGTCGTGCCCGAGGGCGGCCCGGTAGTAGCCGGACAGCTCGGACATGGTGAACTCGGGCGGCGCGAGCGCGAACCCGACGTTGGTGTAGCTGAGCTTGGCGCGCAGCCGGTAGCGGCCGGAGCGGACGATGGAGGAGTGGTCGAAGGCCATGGTCGGCAGGTGCGCGGCGGGATGCCAGCCGGTGTCGGCGGGCACGACCGGGTCGATGTGCGCGGGCACCAGCCCGAGGTAGGCGGTGGCCAGGGTACGGCGCTGGGGGTCGCGGTCGGGGTCGCTGCGCGTCTCCAGCTGTTCCAGGTGGGAGAGGTCGCGCACGTCCACCTTCTGGGCGAGCTGGCGCCGGATGGACGCGCCGAGGCTCTCGCCCGCGCCGAGGCGCCCGCCGGGGAGGGCCCAGTCCCCCTCGCACGGGGGCAGCGCTCTGCGCCACAGCAGGACGCACAGTTCTCCCGCCCGGATCTGGAGGACGACGGCGAGTGCCTCGTGTGCCGACAGCACCGCGTGGTCCGCCTCTCCGCAGACGGATGCCCTGACCTGTCCGTTTGCTTCCGGGATATCCACCCTGTCCCTTCCGTTCCTCGCCATGTTAAGCTGCACCAGGTTTGTGCCTGACAGACGAAAACCTGTTCACCGCACCTGCCTCTCACGGCACGGAGCCCGTACGACGTGCCCACAGCCCCAAGGAAGTAGTTGGACATGGCACCGGTCACCGCCACAGCGGACACCATGACCAGGCAGGAGTGGGCCGCCGAGGTCCACCGCCTGGCAGAGGAGCGCGACGCTGTCATCCTCGCGCACAACTACCAGCGCCCGGAAATCCAGGACGTGGCGCACTACACCGGTGACTCCCTCGCACTGTCCCGCCTCGCCGCCAGTGTGGACGCCGGAACCATCGTCTTCTGCGGCGTGCACTTCATGGCCGAGACCGCGAAGATCCTCGCTCCGGAGAAGACCATCCTCCTCCCGGACCCGAACGCGGGGTGCTCGCTCGCCGACACCATCACCGCCGCGGACGTGCGCGCCTGGAAGGCCGAGCACCCCGGCGCGGTCGTCGTCGCCTACGTCAACACCACGGCGGCGGTCAAGGCCGAGACCGACATCTGCTGCACGTCCTCCAACGCGGCCGACGTCATCCGGTCCATCCCGGAGGACCGGGAGATCCTCTTCCTCCCGGACCAGTTCCTCGGCGCCCACGTCAAGAGGGTCACCGGCCGCGAGAACATCCACGTCTGGATGGGCGAGTGCCACGTGCACGCGGGGATCGACGGCCACACCCTGCGCGAGCGGGTCGCCGCCGAACCCGACGCCGAGGTGTACGTCCACCCCGAGTGCGGCTGCGCCACCTCCGCCCTCTACCTCGTGGGCAGCGGCGCCGTCCCCCAGGAGCGCGTGAAGGTCCTCTCCACCGGCGGGATGCTGACCGCCGCGGAGAACACCACCGCGAAGAAGGTGCTGATCGCCACCGAGACCGGCATGCTGCACCAGCTGCGCGGCGCCAACCCGACCACCGAGTTCGAGGCGGTCAACTCGCGCGCCGAGTGCCACTACATGAAGATGATCGACTCCGACAAGCTGCTCAACTCGCTGCGGTTCGGCACCACGGAGATCACGGTCGACACCGCGACGGCCGAGCGCGCCCGGCGGTCCGTCGAGCGCATGGTCGAGATCGGCTCGCCCTCCAGGGGCGGCGAGTAGTCCGGTGCCCGGACTCCGGTCCGCCCCGCCCCCGGGAGGCCGGGGGTCCCGCTCTGCGGAGACCCCCGGCCTCCTGCGGCGGGGTCGCGGGAGGCGGGTGGGCCCGCCTCCGGCTTCCCCGGAAACCCTCGGACACGCAGCCCGGAGCCGGCCCCGGAGCCACTGCGTGCGCCTTGCCTCCCCCGGCCGATCCTGTCCGGTCGCCGAACCTCGGGTAACAGAACTCTTACCTTCGGGACACAGCTGGCAGTTTCCTCCACACAGCGCCTCCCCCCTCGCTACCGTCACGGATAAGCGGGGGGAGAATCGTGACCAGAGGTAGCGAAACAGGCGAACCAGCACGAGCGGCGGTCGAGGCGCTCTACGACGCCTTCTCACAGCCCCTGTACCGGTACGCCTGGGCGCTTCTGGGCGACGATCCGGAGCAGGTCGCCGGAGCCGTGCACGACGGGCTCGTGGCAGGGATCGCCCTGGACTCGCGCCGCGCGGACCCTGCCGACCGCGGCCCGTGGCTGTACGCCCTGGTCCGCTCGGCCTGCCAGCGGCGCGGCCTGGCGCACGTCAGCCCCTACACGCGGCTCGCCACGGTGCCCGCCGAGGTCCCCGTCGCCCGCATGTTCGCCCGCCTGCCCGCCAGCCACCGCGAACTGGTCGAGCTCAACCTGCGGCACGCCCTGTCGACCTCGGCGACGGCCCGCGTCCTGGGCCTGGACTCCGCGATCTGCGGCGAGCTGTCCCGTTCCGCCATCCGCCGGGCGGCCGAGAGCCTGGCCGAGGCGGAGGACTCCACCGCCCCTCCGCGCCCGGGACCGGACGGCGCAGGGGACACCGGGGGCACCGGCTCCTCCGGTTCCGCGGTCTGGCGCGCCCAGGTCCACGACGTCTCCTGCGCCCTGGCCCTGCTGCGCCCGCCCGGGCCGCCGCCCGGCCTGCGCGACCGGGTGCTCCGCACCTGCCTCGACCCCGAGATGTCGGGGGTCCGCGACCGGATCACCGCCGGGATGCACCCGCTCACCGGCGAGGGCTACCCCCTGCACCGGTCCCGTGTCCCCGGAGAGCCCGGGGAGGCGCCGGAGACGCCCGAACCCGGCCCCGAACCGCTCCCCCGCGCCCTGGTCGGAGACCGCCTGACCACCGCCGACCACCCGGCGCACGAGGAGGAGGCGACCCCGCTCCCCGGCCCGCGCCCGGCACCGGACGAGGAGGGGCCGCGCACACGGTCCGACCACCGCCGCTGGTCGCTCCCCGCCGTCTCCGGCCTGGCCACGGTCGCGTTGGCGGTCGCCCTGTGGTCGTGGGCGAGCGCCATGGGCGGCCCCTCGACCGTGATCGGCACGGCCCCGGCGGAGTCCGAGCGGGGCCCGCTCGTGTCGGACGTGGAGACCGCGTCGACCGCGTCGGACGCCAAGCCCGAGGCCGAGCCGACCCGGTCCGCCGCGGACGCGCCGACCGCGCCCTCCCCCTCCGGGGACCCGAAGGAGCCCGAGGACGCCGTGCCCAGCGAGAAGCCCACCGGCGACGGGGCGCCGGGTGACGGGGTCGCGCCCGTACCGCCGGAGGGGGAGCAGAGCCCGCCCGCCGACCGCGACGGCTCCGACGGTTCGGACGGGGGCGGCTCCGGAGACGACGACGCCCCCGACGGCCGGCCCGACGAGGGCGAGTCGGATGACGGGGGCGGCGGCGGTGGTCTGTTCAACGGACTGCTGGGGCTGCTCTTCGGCGGTGGCTGACGCCGGTGCCGCCCCGACCGTCCGCGCGACTGTCGGGGCCGGACGTGTACGCGGGCGTCAGAAGGAGACCAGGAGGTGCTCGGCGGCGGTGTGCAGCCGCCGTTCGACCTCGTCGATGTCGCGTCGGCCCTTGAGGACCTCGACGAGCTCGAAGATCCACACACTGGTCAGCGAGCCGATCAGGACGTAGCCGGTGCTGGACCGGTCGACCCCGACGGCGGCGCCCTCCTCCGAGGCGGTGGTGTCGGCGCCCTCCAGGTTGCCGGTGGCCACACGCCAGACCAGGTCGGAGATGCGGACGTCCAGCTCGATCTTGACCTCGGCCATGATGAGCGACCGGACGAGCGCGTCGGCGAGCTCCGGCTCGCGCATCAGGCCCCGGGTGGCGCGCAGCAGGACGTCGACGGCGCGCTCGGCCGGGGTGTCCGCGGTGGGCGGACGGCGGACGATGCCGCCCTCCAGGAGGTCGAGCTCCTCGGTGACCACGGCGACCACGAGGTCCATCTTCGAGGGGAAGTACCTGTACAGGGTGCCGAGGGCGACCCCGGCACGCTCGGCGACCGACCGCATCTGCATGGCCTCGACGCCACCGCGCACGGCCAGGGCCGCCGCGGTCTGCACGATGCGCTTCCGGCGCTGGGTCTGACTTCGCGACATGCTTCCGCTAGGCGCCTGCACCGCCACAGGATCTCTCCCATTCATCGTCAGCCCGCGCGCCGCCCGCTCGCCACGGCGCTGAGGGCCTGGATTCGGCTGGCGCTCCTCTGAACTCCAGCCATACGAGAACACGTTATCCAACGGTTTCCCTCTCGCGCAGTCCTTCAAGCCCATGATCCACACCTCATCGCACGACGTAGCAGTAGCAATACGAACAGAGCGCCATGGTTTTCGGATATCCCGCCCAAGCTTTATAGAATATGTTCTATTTAGGGTCTTCCTTGATGTGCGCCCGCCTTTGCGTCGGCCCGGGCTTCCACCCCCTCCGGCCGCGACCCCGGAACGACCACAACCTAGAATCGAACCGGATTCGGTTTCTAGCGAGAGGTCGCCCCCCATGCCTGACGCGCCCCCCGTCGAGGACCTCGGTGACGGGGTGTGGAGCCTTCCGGTGCCCATCCCCGGCAACCCCCTCGGCTTCACCTACGTCTACGTCCTGACCAGCTCGGACGGCCCCGTCCTCATCGACACGGGCTGGGACCACGACGAGTCGTGGGAGGCGCTCGTCCGAGGGCTCGCACAGACCGGGCACTCCGTGGACGACGTCCGGGGAGCCGTGGTCACGCACTTCCACCCCGACCACTCCGGCCTGGTCGGCCGCCTGCGCGGAGCCTCGGACGCCTGGATCGCCATGCACCCGGCCGACATCGCCGTCACCGCACACCTGGCTTCCGTCCCGGCGGAGACCCGCCGCACCGCGATCGCCGACCAACTGCGCCGCGCCGGGTTCCCCGACGAGGACGTCCGGACCCTCCTGGGCGCACCGCACCCGTTCACCCCCTCGGCCGTGCCCGACCGCGCCCTGGAGGACGGCGGCTCCGTCGACCTCCCCGGCCGCGACCTCCGCGCGGTGTGGACCCCCGGACACAGCCCCGGCCACCTGTGCCTGTACCTGGCCGACGGCGGACGACTGTTCACCGGGGACCACGTCCTGCCCCGCATCACGCCGCACGTGGGCCAGTTCCCCCTCCTCTCCGAGGAGGGCGACCCCCTCGGCGCGTTCCTCGGCTCCCAGGCGCGCGTCGGCCGCCTCCCCGACGCCGACCGGCTGGTGTGCCTTCCCTCACACGAGACCCGCTTCACCGGCCTCGCGGGCCGTGCGAAGGAGATCGCCGCGCACCACGAGCAGCGCCTGGACGAGATCGCCGGGCTCCTCGCCGAGGGCCCCGCCACGTTGTGGGAGGTCACGTCACGACTCGGCTGGAAGCGGGCCTGGGACGACATGCGCGTCCGGGCACGCCACATGGCCGCCTCCGAGACCGCCGCCCACCTGCGACTCCTGCAAGCACGGGGCCTCGCCGCCCGATCCGGATCGGACGACCTGCCGCGCTGGGTCGCCGTCGCCCCGGCACAGCGCCCGGCATAGGATCCCTTACCAACCAGCCCGACGCGGCCCCGAACCCAACTGCCGAGTAACATATGGGGCGCTCACGCCTGTCACCGGCGCACACGCGCGTCCTCGACGGCGACGACCACCCCGCCGGCGCACCGGCGGCACACGGCGGCGACCGGGCCAGCGACCCAAGAAGAGGTGGACTCTTGACCCAGCCGGGCAACAACACGGGACCGGGCCCACGGCCTTCCGCCGACCGCCCCCTGCGCGTCGCCCTGCTGTCCTACCGCAGCAAGCAGCACGTGGGAGGGCAGGGCGTGTACGTCCGCCACCTGTCACGGGAGCTGGCCGCCCTGGGCCACGAGGTCACCGTCCTCTCCGGCCAGCCCTACCCGGTGCTGGACGAGGGCGTCACCCTGGAGAAGATCCCCTCCCTGGACCTCTACAACGACGCCAACCCCTTCGTCGCACCGCCCGTGCGCGAATGGCGCGACTGGATCGACGTCCTGGAGGTCGCCACCATGTGGACCGCCGGATTCCCCGAACCCCTCACCTACTCCCTGCGCGCCAACCGCGAGCTGCGCCGCCGCCTGGACGAGTTCGACGTCGTCCACGACAACCAGACCCTGGGCTGGGGCCTGCTGGGGATCAAGTCCGCCGGGCTCCCCCTCGTCACCACCATCCACCACCCCATCAGCGTGGACCGCCGGATCGAACTGGAGGAGGCCAAGGGCCTCCAGAAGCTCTCCAAGCGCCGCTGGTACGGGTTCGTGGGAATGCAGGCCCGCGTCGCCCGCAGACTCGACCCGATCCTGGTCCCCTCCCAGTCCTCGGCGGACGACATCGCCCGGGAGTTCGGCGTCGCCCCCGCCGCCATGGAGGTCACACCGCTGGGCGTGGACACCCGCTACTTCCACCCGCGCCCCGAACTGGAGCGCGTCCCCGGCCGCATCGTGTGCACCGCCAGCGCCGACAGCCCCCTCAAGGGCGTGGCGGTCCTCCTGCGCGCCGCCGCCAAACTCGCCACCGAACGCGACGTCACCCTGACCATCGTCAGCAGACCCAGACCGGGCGGCCCCACCGACCAGCTGGTGGACGAGCTGAGCCTGCGCGACCGCGTCGAGTTCGTCAGCGGCCTCGACGACACGGAACTGGCCGAACTGGTCGCGAGCGCCCAGGTCGCGGTCGTCCCGTCCTTCTACGAGGGCTTCTCCCTGCCCGCCGTGGAGGCCATGGCCTGCGGCACGCCCCTGGTCGCCAGCCACGCCGGCGCCCTCCCCGAGGTGGTGGGGACCGACGGCGACGCCGGACGGCTCGTCCCCCCGGGGGACCCGGAGATCCTGGCCGACGCGCTCGCCGCCCTGCTCGACGACGACGCCGAGCGCGAACGCATGGGCGCCGCCGCCTGGCAGCGCGTCCAGGAGCGCTTCACCTGGCGGGCGGTCGCCGAGCTGACCGCGCGGAGGTACGCCTCCACCATCGACCTCGTCAGGGGCGGACGCCCCGCCGACGACACCCGTCCCGCGCCCGCGCGGGCACGCGCGAACGGCGCCTGAACCGGCGGACCGCGCGCACCACCACCCGCGTCCGCACCACCTAGGGAGCCTCCACTGATCACCGTCGACTTCAACCTGTTCCCCGTCGGACCGGGCGACCGCGTTCTCGACCTGGGCTGCGGCGGCGGCCGGCACGCCTTCGAGGTCTACCGCCGCGGCGCCGACATCGTGGCCTTCGACCAGAACGTCGGCGACCTCGCCGAGGTCGAGACGATGTTCGCGGCGATGCGCCACGAGGGCGAGGCGCCCGAGGAGGCCAGTGCCGAGACCGTCAAGGGCGACGCCCTCGACATGCCCTTCGACGACGACAGCTTCGACCGGGTGGTCGCGGCCGAGATCTTCGAGCACATCCCGCACGACACCGCCGGGATGAAGGAGCTGTTCCGGGTGCTCAGGCCGGGAGGCATCGCCGCGGTGACGGTGCCGAGCTTCCTGCCCGAACGCCTCTGCTGGGCGCTGTCGGAGCAGTACCACACCAACGAGGGCGGGCACATCCGCATCTACACGCGCGCCGAACTGGAGGCCAAGCTCAAGGCCACCGGCTTCGAGATCGGCCCGCACCACCACGCGCACGCCCTGCACGCGCCGTACTGGTGGATCAAGTGCGCGGTGGGGACGGACAACGACGGCCACCCGCTCGCCAAGGCGTACCACGACATGCTGGTGTGGGACATGCTCCAGGCACCGAAGGTGACCCGGATCGCCGAACGGCTCCTCAACCCGGTCATCGGCAAGAGCGTGGTCGTGTACGTGCGCAAGCCGCTCGCCGTCTGATGGCCGTCCCCCCCGCCCCGGCCCTGCACCTGCCCGGCGTGCTCAGCGCCGAGCAGCTGCACCGCTCAGCCCACTACCTGGTGCGCAGCCAGGAGGACGACGGCGCCATCCCCTGGTTCCCCGGCGGTCACACCGACGTGTGGGACCACGTGGAGTGCGCCATGGCGCTGACCGTCACCGGGAGGAGCGTGCCCGAGCACGCCGAGGCGGCACGGCTCGCCTACCTGTGGCTGGAGCGGTCACGTCACCGGGACGGCGGCTGGCCCGCCAAGTTCCGGCAGGGGGAGCCGGTCACGGATCTGCGCGAGGCCAACCACGCCGCCTACCCGGCGGTGGGGCTGTTCCACCACCTCCTCGTCACCGGGGACGCCGAGTTCGCCGAACGGACCTGGCCCGTGGTGGAGAGCGGCCTGGAGTTCGTCCTGGGGCTGCGCGGCGAGCACGGCGAGATCCTGTGGGCGCGCTCGGAGGACGGCTCACCGGGCGACCACGCCCTGTTGACGGTGTGCGCGAGCGTGCACCACGCCCTCCGGTGCGGTGTCGCCCTGGGCGCGCGCCTCGGCCTCGACCGTCCCGGGTGGACGGCCGCCGCCGACCGGCTGGCAGTGCTGATCAACGAGCGTGAGGACCTGTTCTCCGACCGCAGCAGGTTCTCGATGGACTGGTTCTACCCGGTCCTGGGCGGGGCCGTCCGCGGCGCCGCGGCCAAGGAGCGCATCGAGGAGCGCTGGGACACGTTCGTCATGCCGGGCCTGGGGGTGCGCTGCGTGAGCGACCAGCCGTGGGTGACCGCGGCCGAGTCCTCGGAGCTGGTGCTGACCCTGGCCGCGGTGGGCGACGTCGAGGGGGGCGTCCGCGTCCTGCGGGACGTGCAGCACCTGCGCGATCCCCACGACGGGGTCTACTGGACCGGCTACCAGTTCGCCGAGCAGGTGCGCTGGCCGGTGGAGCGCAGCACGTGGACGTCGGCCGCCGTCATCCTGGCGGTGGACGCGCTCACCGGGACCACGCCCGGCTCGCGGGTGTTCCTGCACACCTGGGACGAGGAGCCCGCGGCCCGGTAGCGGCGCCGCGGGCGCCCACCGGGTCCCGCGGGCCCAGGACGGCACAACGACGGGGGAGCCCCGGCGGTGCACCACCGCCGGGGCTCCCCCGTGTCCTCTCCCGGCCTCTGCTCCGGCCGGGCCCGTGTCGTCCCCCTAGGGGATGCTCCACTCGTCGGACCGGCGCGTCTCCTCGCCCGGCCCCGGTGGCGGAACCTCACCGCCGCCGCCCGGGTCCGGCTGCTCCGGGATACCCGGGTCCACCGGATCCGTCGGAACCTCGGGCTGCTCCGGGATACCCGGGTCCACCGGATCCGTCGGAACGTCCGGGTCTGCGGGCTGCTCCGGCTGGTCCCCCTCCGGGGGCGCCTGCGGCTCCTGGGTGGACGGGTCCGGCGCCCAGTACTGGGTGGATCCGGCGAAGGCAGGCTCAGGGAACTGGACCACCTCGCGCCCCTCCATCGCCCGTGTCATGTAGTCGCGCCAGATGGGCGCGGCCACACCGCCACCGGAGATGTCGTACCCGGGGATGCTGAAGCTCTGGTTGTTCTGGTTGTACACGCCCACGGCCGTGGACAGCTGCGGCGTGTACCCGACGAACCAGGCCGCGACGCTGTTGTCGGTGGTACCGGTCTTGCCCGCCGCCGGGTGCGACCAGATGTTGGCCGACGACCCGGTGCCGCCCTCGATCACCTGCTGGAGCGCGTAGGTGACGTCGGCAGCGGTGGACTCGTCCAGCGCCCGGTTGCTCTCGACCTCGGGGCGTAGGTCCTCGCCCTCGGTGTCGATGATCTCCTTGACCACGTGCGCCTCGACGTGCTCCCCGCCGTTGGCGAAGGTGGCGTATCCGCTGGCCTGGTCGACCGGGCGGACCGTGGAGACGCCCAGCGCCATGGTGGGCACGAGCTGGTTGTCCAGGATGCTCCCGTCGGGCAGCCCCGCGGCGTACGCGGTGTCCCGGACGTTCTCGTAGCCGGTCTCCATCGTCAGCTCGACGTAGCCGAGGTTGTTGGAGACCCGGGTGGCCTGGACCAGGTCCATGGGGCCGCCCGGCGCGTTGCCGGCGTTCTGGATCGAGGATCCGTGGATGCTGCGCGGCCCGCTGCCGTCCACGATGCTCCGGAGGCTGTACCCCTCCTGCAGCGCTGTGGCCAGGACGTAGGGCTTGAACGCGGAGCCGGCCTGCGCCCCGCCCAGAAGCCCGCTGTCGTACTGGTTCTCGTAGTAGTCGTGACCGCCGTAGAAGGCCAGGACCTCACCCGTGGCCGGGTCGACCGTGGTCAGTCCGACGTTGACGCCCTCGGGCAGGGCGTCCGGAGGAAGCGAGCTCTCGACCGTCTCGTAGGCCGCGTCCATCAACTCCTGGTCGAAGGTCGTGACGATGGAGAAGCCCTGCCGGTTGATCTGGTCCTCGGAGTACCCGAGGTCCGCCATCTCCCGCATCACGGCCTCGTACATGTACCCCCGGTACCCGCTGAGGTCGTTGCCCTCCAAGGGCTTCTCCGCCTCGGGTGCGGGGAACTCCATCGCGTCGGCCTCGGCCTGGGTGATGGCCTCCGTGATGACGAGGCCGTTGACGACGTAGCGCCAGCGCTGCTCCATCTCCGGGGTCGTCTCCACGTCGGCCTCGCCGAAGGGGGTCGGCTGCTGGATCGCCGCGGCGAGGAACGCCGCCTCCTCCGGAGTGAGCTCGTCGACGTCCTTGTGGTAGTACGCCTGGGCCCCCGCCTGGATGCCGTACGCGTTGCGCCCGAAGTAGATGGTGTTGAGGTACTGCTCCATCACCCACTCCTTGGACTCGCTCTGGTCGACCTTGATGGAGATGATGATCTCCTGGATCTTCCTGGCGACCGTCTGCTCCCGGCTCACGCCCTCGTAGTAGTTGCGGACCATCTGCTGGGTGATCGTGGAACCGCCCTGGACCTGCTGGCCGGTGACGGTGGACCACACGGCGCGGGTCGTCCCCCGGACCGACACACCGGGCTCCTCCCAGAAGCCGCGGTCCTCGGCGGAGATGACGGCCTCCACGATGTGGTCGCCGCCCGCCACCATCTCGTCGTAGGTGACGGGGTCGCGGTCGGTGCCCCGGTAGGCGAACTCGGTCTCGCCGTCCGCGAAGTAGAAGGTCGACCCCTGTTCGAGGGCGTCGGCCTTGGCCGCGTCCGGCACCTCGACCGTGGTGTAGAAGTACGCGAACACGGCGGCGCCGATGACGACGAACACGCCCGTGACGATGAGGAAGGTCGCCAGGATCCGCCACCACAGGGGCTTCTTGGCCTTCTTGCCCTTGCCGGCCTTCGGGTCTCCGGGGCCCTTGGGGCCGCCGGGTCCCGTCCCTCCGGGTCCCGCGGGGCCCTTGGGCCCGCCGGGTCCGTGGGGGCCGCCCTGGCCGCCCGAACCGTGCGCGGCCGACGCCCCGGAGGGCTCCTGCCGACCGTGCTCTCGCGGCGTACCACTGCCCTCGCCGGCACCGCCCGGGGCCGCCCCGGACGCTGCCGCGGCTCCCGCGGCGGCGGCGGAGGACTCTTCGGTCGCGTAGTCCGAGAAGCGGCGCGGGGCGGGCCAGAGCGCGGCGGTCTCGGCTGCGGAGGACTCGTCGATCCTCTCCGCCTCGGCCTTGTCGGGGGCGACGGTCCCGGGCGCCGGGGGTGCGTCCTCCGCGGCTGCGGACCGGGGCTCGTCGGCGACGGCCGAGAGGTCCCGGTCGGGGTCGGGCACGCCGGCGGAGGCCTCGGCGGATTCCCCCCCGCCGACGTCGTCCGCGTTGTCCGTCGCGGCGGGGAAGACCTCGGTCCTCGCGGTGAGCCCGTCCTCGGCCCCACCCTCCGGGGAACCGGCGGACTCGGCGGACTCGGTGCGCTCGGTGCGCTCGAACGCCGGGGTGGGGGTCTCCCCGGCGTCGAACCCGTCGTCCCCCTGCGGGGCTTCACCGTTCGCGTCGTCCGCGGTACCGTCGGCCGAGGGCCGCGCCGTCACGTCGGGATCGTCGAATCCCTGCTCCGCGAGGCTCTGCGCGACGCGTTCCCTCAGGAACGTGCCGCTGGTCTTGAAGGTGATCGGGTTGATGAACTCCGGCTCCGGCTGCTCGCCCACCCCGTTCTCTCCGGGGGTGTCGTCAGGGGACTGGTCTCCCTGTGCGGCGGGCGTGCCACTCTCAGAAATGTGCTTGCTGGACAGCTCTTCGGCAGAGGTGTCTTGTGTCTCCGGCGTGTGCTTCTCGGGACGCTGTCCATCCGCCCCGCCTTCGCCGCGTGTGCTCTCGCTCAGCTCCCCGCCCCCATGGCAAATCACGTCCGGCACCGTGCCGTCCTTGTGTTTGACGCGCGAGTGCCCCTGATCGTTCAGTTCGAATCAGGACTGAAGCGGTAATGAGGGGAATAACGCCACCATCGCTCCGCCCTCACGCCACGATACCCGGCCGTAACCATGTCAGGACCGGATCCGTTACGGCGCCCACACTTCTCACCGGGGGCTTACCCCGGCGAGTGTGTATCGGGTCAGTCGTCGAATAACTCACTTTCTCATGAACGCGACGGTTCCGCGTCCGGATGATGCCCGACGCGGGGTTCCCCGGGACGGCGCACACACCCCGGGGCCCCTCGGAACGCTCAGGCGACGCGTTCGAGGACGCGCATGGAGCCGAGCGCCCGGACCTCCTGGAACCGCCCGGACTCCAGGGCCCTGAGGTAGATGTTGTGCGGCGGTCGTCCCCCGTCGGCCGGGTCGGGGAACACGTCGTGGATGACGAGGGCTCCGCCGACGGCCACATGGGGGCTCCAGCCCGCGTAGTCGTTCTGGGCGGCCTCCTCGCTGTGCCCGCCGTCGATGAAGACCATGCCCAGTGGGGTGCCCCACACGCCGGCGACGTCGGCGGACCGGCCCACGACGGCGATGACCTCGTCGTCCAGGCCCGCCCGCGTGATCGTGCGGCGGAAGTGCGGGAGGGTGTCGAACCTGCCGGTGACCCCGTCCACCAGAGAGGGGTCGTGGTACTCCCAGCCCTCCTGGTGCTCCTCCGATCCCCGGTGGTGGTCGACGGTGAGCACCCTCGTGCTGGTCGCCCGGGCTGCCGCTCCGAGGAAGATGGTGGACTTGCCGCAGTACGTGCCGATCTCCACGACAGGACCGACGGAGGAGTACCGCACCGCGGTCTCGAAGAGGACCGTGCCCTCGTCGGTGGGCATGAAGCCCTTGGCTTCCTCTGCGGCGGCCAGGAGGTCGGCGGGGATTGTCTTCGTCATGCGGGGATTGTCCCACCGGCCGAAACAGGGGCGGTCGGCGCCCCGTCCGGAGTCCCGCAGTGGCGGAACCGACCATTCACAACGCACACGACAAACACACAATGCGCGGCCGGAGAACACACCGAGAACACAGTCCGCGGACACAAAAAAGGGGGAGGCCCCAAAGGGACCTCCCCGTACACAAAAAAAGGGGGCCGCCCACAAAGGCGACCCCCCCAAAGAAAAACCGTGGCAGCGACCTACTCTCCCACCCCACCACAGGGCAGTACCATCAGCGCAAGGAGACTTAACGACCGGGTTCGGAA
>NZ_JAUZMY010000053.1:0-32326 GCF_036327455.1 Nocardiopsis codii
TGGGTAGTGTGGGGCATCGAGGGCCTTCCGGCGAGTCGGTGCAGATGTCGCAATCCACACCGATACCGGAGGCCCTCTTCGCGTGTGTCAGGGGGGGTGGGTGTTACCAACCTCCGTGGTCAGTACAACTAGGGCGTGTTCTGTGGATGCTTTCGGTTGACTCGGCGCTTGCGCCGATCGACGCGAGCGGCTTCCAGGCCATCTCTCGCAAGACGAGTAGCGCAGGTCAGCCCGGGTTCGGCTGTCCGAGCGCAGTCGGCGCGGCGAGAGGCAGCCCGGGGGACGCGAGCCCGGAATGATCCGCGGAACGCGGCCTAGGGAGGGCCGTCCCCGGGTCTGCGCTCCGCGTCGGCCCGGGTCGCGGGGGAACCGCGAGCCCCCGGAGGCCCTGGGGGCACAGGGGGAAACCCGCCGGCAGAACGTCGGCGACCCCTGCCACACTTCCGGCCATGAACGACACACACGACCCGGTGGACGCCCGGTCGGTGAGCGAACTCCTCGCCTCGACGCGGCGGGCCGGGTTCCTGTGCTTCTGGGGCCACCGACCGCCGGCAGCCGGGGGCGTCTCCGCGAGCTGCCTCTCCCAGTGGTGGGCCGCCGGATTCACCGTGGACGGAGTCGCCTACCGGACCGCCGAGCACTACATGATGGCCGGTAAGGCCCGCCTCTTCGGCGACGCCGAGGCGGAGTCCCGGATCATCGCGGCTGCCCACCCCCGCGACGCCAAGGTGATCGGCCGCGAGGTCCGCGGCTTCGACCAGGAGGCGTGGGAGGCGGCCCGGTTCGGCATCGTGGTCGACGGGAGCGTGGCCAAGTTCGGACAGAACGAGGACCTCGGGACGTACCTGCTCGGCACCGCGTCCCGCGTGCTGGTGGAGGCCAGCCCGCGCGACCGCGTGTGGGGCATCGGCCTGGGCGCCGACCACGACCACGCCGAGCAGCCCGCGCACTGGCGCGGGCTCAACCTGCTGGGATTCGCGCTCATGGAGGCCCGCTCACGGCTGGCCGCCGCGTCCGCCTAGACACGGCTCCGGGAAGGCCCGCCGACGCACCCGGCGGGACAGGACGACGTGTCCGATTTCCGCCGGATTCCCTCAGGCAGAACCGGCACTATCGAACTCATGAACGACAACCTGAGCACGCAGGGCAGGGTCGCGCTCGTCACCGGTGGCAGCCGTGGCATCGGCGCCGCGATCGTGCTGCGCCTGGCCGAGACCGGGCACGACGTGGTCCTCACCTACGAACGGGACGCGAAGGCAGCCGACGGAGTGGTCGAGGCGGTCGGGAGGACCGGGCGGCGTGCCCTGGCCGTACGCGCCGACAGCGCCGACCCGGACGCCGTCGCGTGGGCGGTGGAGCACGCGGCGGAGGCCTTCGGACGACTGGACGTGCTGGTCAACAACGCGGCGCTCTTCCCCTTCGGCCCCTACGACGTCGCCACGGTCGAACAGATCGACCGCGTCCTGGCCGTCAACGTCCGCGCACCCTTCCTGGCGGCGCGGGCGGCGCTGCGCCACATGGGCGAGGGCGGACGCGTCATCACCGTGGGAAGCAACGTGGCCGAACGGGTCCCCTTCGCGGGGCTGACCCTGTACGCCATGAGCAAGTCCGCCCTGGCCGGGATGACCCGCGGTCTGGCCCGCGATCTCGGGCCGCGCGGCATCGGCGTGGTCCAGGTCAACCCCGGCCCCGTCGACACCGACGCCAACCCCGCCGACGGCCCGGACGCCGAGGGCATCCGCTCGCTGGTGCCGCTGGGCCGCTTCGGCCGCCCCGAGGAGGTCGCCGAGACGGTCGCCCACCTGGCGGGCCCCGGCGGACGGTTCGTCACCGGCACGGTCATCAACGTGGACGGGGGCATCAGCGCCTGACCCTGCCGGGGCCCGACGGACGCGGTCAGCGGCCCGGGAACGCACCTCCGTTGACCTGGACGACCTGCCCCGTGACGTGACGCGCCCCGGGCGAGGCCAGCCAGGCGATCGCGTCCGCGACGTCCTCCGGCCGACCGGCCCGGCCGGTGAGGGTCTGGCCGACCAGCCTCTCGTGGCGCTCGGAGGTCATGGCTCCCCCGAAGAAATCGGTGTCGGCCACGTAGCCGGGCGCCACGACGTTGACCGTGATGCCCTGCGGACCGAGCTCCCCGGCGAGGGTGAACGTCCATCCGTGCAGGGCGGCCTTGACGGCCGAGTACGGGCCGCCCCCGCCCCGGAGCGCGGCGATCGAGCTGACGTTGACGATCCGGCCGCCCCCGTCGCGGAAGCCGGGCCGCAGCGCCTGAGTGAGGAGGACAGCGGTGAGCACGTTCGCCGACCAAGCGTCCTCCCAGGACGCGGCCGTCCCGGCCAGGCTCGGGTCGGTCTCCGGGCGCAGACCGCCCGCGTTGTTGACGAGTACGTCCACGCCGCTGAGGCGCTCGGCGAGGGCCGGTGCGGCCTCTCCGACGGCCTCGGGGTCGGTCAGGTCGACGGCCTCGTGGTGGGCCGCGTCGGGCCCGTGGGCGGCGCGGATCTCCTCCGCCACCGCGGCCAGGAGCTCCTCGCGCCGCCCGGTCAGGCCGACCCTGTACCCCTGTGCCGCGAGGGTGAGGGCAGTGGCCCGGCCGATGCCGGTGCCCGCGCCGGAGACGACGGCGGTGCGGGGGATGGTGGCTGTCACTGCGTCCGGCCTCTCTTGGGGGGTGGGGTGCAGGTCACACTCTGTACCGCCGGGCCCCGGGGCGCAAGGGGGTTCGGAGGACGGCCCGGCGGGCCTCAGACGGCGCCGATCCAGGAGACCGACTCGTCGACGACCTGCGTGCCGACGGTGTCCGCCAGCGGCGTGTACCCCGTGTCCTCGGCGATCATCGCGCCGTCCTCTCCCAGGGCGTAGACCCAGAAGTCGCGCAGGACGGCGCCGGCCTCGTCCTGGTAGCCGCACTCGAAGGCGAACACGTGGTTCACGCGCATGAGCGGGTAGGCGTCGTCCCCGCTGACCGAGTCGAGGGAGAAGTCCGTCCCGGCCAGGTCGATCTGCTCGGTGGCGGCCCTGGTCGTCTCCGGGGTGAGTTCGACCGCGCCCCCCTGGTCGCTGCGCAGCGCCACCGTGTCAAGGTCGTGCTCCTCGGCGTAGGCGGCGTTGACGAACCCGAGCGCGCCCGGGGTGGCCTCCACCTCGGCGTGCACCCCCTCGTCCCCCGACGCGGCGACAACGCCGGGGCCCCACTCGGTGGTGTCGCCGTGGTTGTCCGCCCCCCACGTCCCCCCGCCCCCGGCCAGGAACCGGCTGAACACGTGCGCGGTGGAGGCCTCGCTCTCGTGCCGGACGGGGACGATCTCCAGGTTCGGGACCTCGGCGTCCGCGCCCGCGTCGAGCTCGGAGTAGTCGGTCACGGCCCCGGAGTAGATGTCCTGCAGCGCGGAACGGTCCAGTGACACGTCGTCGAGGCCGTCGACCCCGTGCACCAGGGCGACGCCCCCCGCCACTGCCGGGAACTGCACGACGGGACAGCCCCTGGCCGACTCCGCCTCCGCGACCTGGCTCTCCGTGAGCGGGTTCTCCGACGCACCGAAGTCCACCTCTCCGCGCACGAACGCGTCGGCGCCGGCCCCGGACCCGGTCGCCTCGTAGGAGATCGTCGTGTCGGCCTGCCGGTCCCCCGTGTACCCGGCAGCCCACGCCTCCATCGCCGAGGACAGGAAGGTGGAGCCCGCCCCGTTCACCGTGCCGGACAGGGTGTGCGGATCCGCCGGTTCCACGAACGGAGCGGGGTCCGGGCCGGGCGGGGGCGGATCGCCGTCCCACACGGCGTTGACCAGGCCGACACCGCCGACGGCGGCCACGGCGAGCGCTCCGGCGGCGATCACCACCGGCCCTCGGCGGGACCTCCTCCGCGGCGGCGGGGAGGTCGCGGAGCCGGCGCCGTGGCCTCCGCCGTGACCGTGGCCCAGGGGCCCGGATCCACCTCTGCTCCAGCCTCCCGGAGGGGCCGTGACGGCCACGGGCGGCGGAACGACCACGAGTGACGGGGGTGTCTCAGCTCCGGTCGGAACGACGGGGGCGCCGCGCGCCGCACCGTCCCTCCAGTGGGCGCGGATCAGCCCGTCCACGATGGTGGTGTCGTCCGCTCCGGCGGCGGCCCCCGGCTCCGACGCGGCGACCCGGTGCAGCAGTTCGGTGGCCGACGGCCTGACCGCGGGGTCCTTGTCCAGGGCGCGGGCGACCGGTTCCTCCAGCTCGGGTGGGAGCCCCGCGAGGTCCGGCTCCTCGCGGAGGATGCGGTACATCAGGGTCTCGGCGCCGCCGTCCCCGAAGGGGGAGCGCCCCGTGGCCGTGTAGGCCACCATCGCGCCCCACGCGAACACGTCCGCCTCGGGTCCGCTGGTGCCCCGGTAGCGCTCGGGACTCATCCAGGCGGGCGACCCCACCAGTCCGCCGGTCCGGGTGAGGCCGGTGGCGTCGGCAGCCCGTGCGATACCGAAGTCGAGCACCTTCGGGCCGTCGGGCGCGAGGATGACGTTGGCCGGTTTGAGGTCCCGGTGCACGACGCCGGCGCCGTGGATGGCGGCGATCGCCTCGGCCATCCCCGCCGCGACCACCCTCGCCTGGTGCGGCGGGAGCGCCCCGCCCTGCCGCACCCGTGCGCCCAGGGTGGGGCCGGGCAGGTAGGCGGTGGCGTACCAGGGCTGTTCGGCGCGGGTGTCGTGTGCGAGCACCGGGGCGATGCAGCGGGCCCGCACCCGGTGCATCAGGGCGATCTCACTGGCGAAGCGGGAGCGGAACTCGGGTTCGTTGGCGTACTCGGGGCGTACGACCTTGACCGCGACCCACCGCCCGTCCGGGCCGACGGCACCGTAGACCACCCCCATGCCGCCCGCGCCGAGCCTGCCGTGCACGGCGAACGGCGGGATCGCCCGGGGGTCGGAGCTCTGCAGGGGCGTGAGGTTCGGCGGCGGAGGCGGGTGGGCCATGGGGGTCCTCGGGTCGGAAACGTTGCGCGGGGTCGCCCTGTGGGAGGGGTCTTGTCCGTTGGACGACCGCGGAGCGTGAACCGTTCGACCCTTGTCGCCACTACTTCCCTCTGGTCGCGTCGATCACACGAATCACAGGGGTTTCAGGCGTTATGTTCTGCCGTTTCCGAATCGGATCTGCCGATCACCCACGGATCACCCGGATTTCACCACCCGTCGCCCTGTTTTCGGCCCCCCTCGGCGCCCGGAGGGGTAGAGTCCCAGGACACGGACGGCACGGTGCCCCGGCACCCGCACCCGTTCCCGGAGCGCTCCGGGTCTCGGCACTCTCGCCGCCACCCTTCGGGCACGCCCTCGCGGCCGACCACTCGCGTCCCGCCGCACGCACCGGGAATCAGATCCCCCTGCCGCCAGGCGCGGCACGCGCGTTCCGGGAACGCACCGTTCTTCCTTCCAGGACGAACCAGACCCCAGGGACTTCCCATGGCCTACTACCGCATCCAGTTGAGCAACGGCTCCTCCCACACCCTCCAGGCGGTGCGCATGCGGACCGACGCACGCAGCCTCTACCTGGAGGAGCGCGCGGCGGGCGCGTGGAACGAGGTGTTCGCGAACCCCCTCACGGACGTGGAGCGCGTCCAGCGCCGCTTCACGGAGAACGACGGCACGTGGACGTGGCTGAACGAGCGCCTGCCCGCGCCCGTCGGCGGCGTCCGGGCCTGGTGACACACCCTCCCCGGAGCCCTGCCCCGCTCGGACGCGCCACGGTACCGACCGAGCCGGGCCGGGCCCTCCACCGGGGCGGCGCCCCGTAGGGCTCCGGGCCCTCCACCGGGGCGGCCCCACAACACCCCGGTCCCGTCGTCGGGGGCGGACTCCCCCTCGCGCCCTGTTCGACCCGGCCACGCCCGAACTCCCGTTGGGGTGCCACCGCGCGTACCCCGACCTGCACATGCGCCCCGGGCCCCTCCGCCGGGCCCGTTCGCACCGCCGCGTCCCGACCCGCGTCTCCCCCTAGCACCGCGCGGCACGGTGTGGCGAACCCCCGACCCCTCCCCCTCCGAGTGCCCGGTACGCCCCGGAAGGCCTGTGTAGTCTCGGTTGGGGCACAGTGAGGGGGACGGGCGATGGACGGTCAGACCGGCTCCGGCGGAATCCGTCGGACCGCGCATCCCGCGACCCCGCGCCGGTCCCGGGGCGGGCCCCCGCACGACCGGCCCCGCCGCGGCTCCCCGCTCGCCGGCTCCCTGTCCACCACCGTGCTGCTCCCCCTCCTGCCGACCGTGCTCCTCCTCGCCGTCGCCTCGGTGGCGGTCTCCTCCCACGCGCTGCTCCTCCCGGCTGCGGACGGAGCGGCCTCCCCGCTCGGCTCCGCCCTGGCGGAGCCGACTCAGGGCCTCGTGGTCCTCGCCGGTCTCCTCCTGGCCTCCGCGCTCGTCGGCCTCCCGGTCTCCGTGCACGCGGGGCTGCTCGTCGGGGGCGGCGCCCTGCTCGGCCGACGCGTCGGCGCCCGGACGGCCTGGTCGCGGGCCCTGCGCCGCGTGCCCACGACCCTCGTCCTGCTCCTCGCGCCGGCGGCGACGGCCGCCGTACTGGTCCGGGGCCTGTCCCGGATCGCCGCGGAGGGCGTGTGGTCCGCGCCCGCCGCCGCGGCGGCGGCTGCGCTCGCCGTGCTCCCCCTCCTTCTGGTCGCCCTCCTCCTCGGCGTCCTGGCCGATCTGGCTCCGGTACGTGCCCTGGCCGAGGCCTGGCGGACCGTGCGCGACCGGAGTGCCGCCCGCCTGGCAGCGCGGGTCCGCGCCGCCCTCCCCTCCCCCCGCCCCGGCGACGCCCACGGGATCCCTGCCGCGGTGCCCGCGGTGGTCTGCGTGCTGGCGCTCCTTCCGCTCGCGGCCCCCGGGCTTCTCCGGCCCGTTCCCGCCGACCCTCCTCCCGCCACCGCCGCAGCCCTCACGGCGTCCGTGGAGAGCCGGGCCACGGTGCAGATCGAGGACGAGGACGGCACCTCCCACCTGTTCGAGGTCGGTCCCGGGGGGTTGCGCGAGGCCGACTGCGGGCCCGGGTGCGTCACCGGGCCCGCCGAGCCGGACCGCGACGCGCACGTCGACGCGGACGGGTCGCACGCCCGGGTCGGCGGCCAGGTCGTGGCCGCCTACTGGCGCACGGACCCCGACCACGGTCCCTCCACGCTCTACCTGCGCGTGTGCGACGCGGACAGCGTGTGCTCCGACGACACGACGGCCGCCCCGGCCGCGTCCGACGGCGCGGCGCCGGGGGCGCTGGTCGGCTCACGCGTGGAGGTGCTCCGGAACGGGAGCGCCCGGGTGTTCGGCTGCACCGACCCCTGCGCGGTGGACGACGGACGGGAGACCGCCGACGCGGAGCGGGCGGACGGCGCCCCCGGTTCGCCGCATCCGGCCACCGCGGCGGGCCTCCCCGCGAACCGCGCCGGGGTCGTCACCGTGGAGGTCAGCGGCCCGGAAACCCTGCGCTTGGTGATGCTGTCCTGCGAGCCCTCCGGCCCCGGGACTGACTGCGGCACGGAGGTCTGAGGCCCCGACCCCGTCGGTCCGCACCACACCGGAGTCGCGCGGCGCGGAAGTCGAGCCGCTCGTAGGCGCGCAGTCGGCCGGAGGTGAGAGGGAGGAGGGTCTGGGGCGGCGGGACCCCCGAAGGGCTCGGACGGGGGCCCCGCCGGTCTGTGGGGTCAGCCCTTGACGGCGCCGGCCGTCAGCCCGCCGCGCCAGAAGCGCTGCAGGACGACGATGGCGATGATCAGCGGGATGACGGACAGCATGGAGCCGGTGACGACGTTCGTGTACATCCCGACGTCACGGCTCTGGTAGGACTGCCAGGTCACGAGGCCCAGGGTGATGGGGTAGAGCTCCTCGTCGGCCAGCATGACCAGGGGCAGGAAGTAGTTGTTCCAGATGCCGACCATCTGGAACAGGAACACCGTCACCAGAGCGGGCACCATCATGCGCAGGCCCAGGGTGAAGAAGATGCGCCCCTCCCCCGCGCCCTCCAGCCGGGCCGACTCGATGATCGAGTCGGGCACCGAGGCGTCGGCGTAGATCCGGCACAGGTAGAGGCCGAAGGGGGAGATGAGGCTGGGCAGCAGGACGGCCCAGTAGGTGTTGGCGAGCCCGAGCTGGCTGAACAGCAGGTACAGGGGCAGCGCGGTGGCCGCTGCGGGGACCAGGACCCCGCCGAGCACGAGCCCGAAGACCAGTTCGCGGCCCCGGAACCTGTACTTGGCCAGGGCGTACCCGGCCGCGGCGGCCAGCAGGGTGGCCAGCAGCGCGCCGACCACCGAGTACAGGAGGCTGTTGACCGTCCAGCGCCAGAAGATCCCGTTGTTGGTACCGAACACGTCGGCGATGTTCCCGAACAGGGCGAACTCGCCGCCGAAGGCCAGGCCGAACGAGTTGAACAGGTCCGACGTGGTCTTGGTGGACGCGACGAACACCCACACGACGGGCACCAGGAAGTACGCCGTGAAGAGGGCGAGGATCCCGGTGACGAGGATCTTGGACCGCAGCGGGGCGCCGGTGGCGGTCCCCCTGCCCGCGGTGTGGCGGCGCGCGGGCGCCGGACCGCCGGGGGAGGTCGTCTCGGTGGCGTTGCCGGTCGTGGTCATCGCTGCCGGTCCTTCCTGTTGACCAGCCAGAGGAATCCGAACGAGAGCACGAACGCGGTCAGTGCCACGATGACCGACTGCGCGGCCGCCACGTTGTAGTCGTTGTCGGTGAAGGCGGAGTTGAACGCCGCCATGTTGGGCGTGTAGGCCGTGTCGATGTTGACGGTGAAGCCCTTGATGATCAGTGGCTCGGCGAAGAGCTGGAGGGTCCCGATGACGGAGAAGATCGTCGTCAGCACCAGGGCGGGGCGGATGAGGGGGATCTGGATCCGCCAGGCGGTCTGGAAGGGGCCCGCGCCGTCGATGCGCGCCGCCTCGTACAGCTCGACGGGGATGGTCTTGAGCTGCGCGACCAGGATCAGCATGTTGTAGCCGATGAACAGCCACGTGATGATGTTCGCGATCGACCACAGGACCGTCTCGGGGCCGAGCAGGTCCAGGTCCAGGCCCGCCCACCCGGCCACGTCGATGATCGGGGACAGGCCCGGGGTGTACAGGAACCCCCAGAGGAGCGACGCCACCACACCGGGGACGCCGTAGGGCAGGAAGAACGCGGCGCGGAAGAAGCCGGGCCACTTCGCGGAGGCCGACTCCAGCAGCAGGGCCAGGACGAGTGCCAGTCCGATCATGACCGGTACCTGGACGACGCCGAACAGCAGCACGCGGCCGATCGAGTCGACGAACCCGTCCTGCCCCAGTGCGCGAGCGTAGTTGCCGAACCCCGCGAAGACCGTCTCGCGTCCGTCCTCGCCGAACAGGCCGAGCCGCCGGACCCGGAGGAAGCTCTGGTAGACGGCGTACAGGATCGGCAGGAGGAAGCAGAGGACGAACAGGCCCATGAACGGGGCGAGGAAGGCCCAGGGCACGAGCGCGCCCGACCTGGACCGCCGGCCGCGCGGCGCCCGCGCGGACGCGCCGGACCCGCCGGACGTGCCCGGGGCCCCCGGGTCGGTGCGCGTGGCCGTGGTCATGACGCGCTCCTGACGGACAGGCCCTTGGCGCGGATGTCGCTGACCGTGTTCTCCTGCGCGGACGCCAGCGCGTCCACGAAGGACGTGTCATTGGCGACGGCGGCGCGGAACGCGTCACCGATGTGGTTCTTGGTGGCGCTGAGGGTCGGCCCCCAGACCCACTCGGTGGGGATGTGCTCGGTGGTCTCGGCGACGATGCCGGTGTAGTTCTGGTCGGAGAAGAAGGGGTCGGGCCCCTGGTTGCGGACCGAGCCGTCGTTGAGCTCCTCCGAGGCGGCCCATCCGATCCCGCACTCGGTGATCATGGCGTCGACCGCGCGCTGGTCGGTACTGAGCCAGTTGGCGAACTGCACCGCCTCGTAGGGGTGCGGCGCCCCGCTGAGGACCACCGAGGACGAACCTCCCCAGGTGCCCTCCAGGCGGGGGCCGCTCCCCCACTGCGGCATCCCCGCGACCCTCCAGCGGCCGGGGTTGTCGGGGTCGTTGCCCCTGATGATGGCGTCGCCCCAGCTGCCGACGGTCCAGGTGCCGATGGTGCCCTGCTGGAGCCCCTGGAACCAGCCCGTGGACCACACGGGCCGGGTGAGGTCGAGGACGCCCTCACGGACCAGCCCCTCCCAGAACTCGGCCACCCTCACCGACGCGTCGTCCAGGAGGTTGACCGACCACTCGCCGCCCTCGGTGCTGAACCACTGGGCCCCCGCCTGCATGCACATGCCCGCGAGCCAGTCGGCGTCACCGACGGGGAAGGACTCGATGGCGGCGCCGTCCCCGGCCGAGGCCACCCGGCGGGCCGCCTCCGCGTACTCGTCCCAGGTGGCGGGGGCCTCGCCGACACCCCACTCCTCGTACTTGTCGGCGCGGTAGAAGTACATCATCGGCCCGGAGTCCACCGGGATGCCGTAGTGGCCGTCGACGTAGGCCGCCTGGAGCCACTGCCACTCGTCGTAGCGGTCGGCGTGGTCCAGGGCGCCGTACCGGCCGAGGTCCTCCAACCCGTTCTCCAGCAGGAAGGAGGGGATCTGGAAGAACTCCACCTGGGCGAGGTCGGGCTGGTTTCCCGCGACCAGCGAGTTGAACATCTTCGCGTACCCGCCGTCGAGCCCGCCGGGGATGGTGACGGCCCGGACCTGGACGTCGGGGTGTTCCGCGTTCCAGATGTCGGCGACCGCCTGGAGGGCGGGCCACCAGGTCCAGTACGTGAGCGTGATGTTCTCGTCGGGGCCCTTGGGCGGGACGAGCGGGCGTCTCTCGGCGGGGCCGACCGTGGCGGCGCATCCGCCCAGCGCCGCGACGGAGCCGACCGCCGACGCGGTCAGGCCCGCACGGAGCAGCCCGCGCCGGGACATGCGTCCCGGTCCTCTGCGGGGGAGGGGAACTCTCATGCTGTTTCCTCGGGGAAATCCTGCTGTGGGGGGATGGACTGGCGCACGTCGAGCGGGATCCGGTGCGCGATGGCGCGGCTGGAGGCGCCCACCGCGAGGTGGTAGACGCCCTCAGGCGTACGCCACGAGTGGGTGGCGGGATCCCAGACCGCGAACGCTCGCGGCGGGATGTCGAGGTGGACGGTGCTCTCCGTGCCGGGGGCGGCGTGCACGGAGGCGAACGCGGCCAGGGCCCGTACCGGGCGGGTGGTGCCCGCGCTGTCGGCGGGGGGCTCCACGTAGACCTGGACCACGTGGCGTCCAGGGCGGGGTCCGGTGTTGGCGACGGTCGCGGTGGCACGGACCGGCCCGGCGAGCAGGCCTCCGTCCTGTTCGGGGAGGTCGCCGCCGAGCGAGGCCCCGGTGATCTCCCAGTCGGTGTAGCCGAGCCCGAACCCGAAGGGCCGGTGGGGGTCCCGGCCGCCGCGGTCGTAGGCGCGGTGGCCGACGAACACGCCCTCGTCGTAGGCGAGGACCCCGTCGGTGGGGCGGGTGTCCATGATCGGCACGTCGGCGTGGTCGCGGGGCAGCGTCCAGGGCAGGCGGCCCGTGGGCTCCGACCGCCCGGTCAGGGTGTCGGCGAGGGCGTGGCCGAACTCGTGGCCGCCGAACCACGACCACAGGACCGCGGGGACCTCGTCCAGCCAGGGCAGGAGGACGGGGGCTCCGGCGTTGACGACGACCACGGTGCGCGGGTTCGCCGCGGCCACGCGCCGGACGAGTTCGTCCTGGCGGCCGGGGAGGTCGAGGGTCGGGCGGTCGTAGCCCTCGGACTCGACCTCGTCGTTGGTGCCGACCACCACGACCGCGACGTCGGCCCCGGCCGCGGCCCGGACGGCCTCCTCGATCTCCTCCTCGGTGGAGGGGACGGGCGGGAGGTGGCGCAGCTGGACGACGACCCCGCGGCCGAAGCCGCCGAAGTCGCCGACCTCCACGTCGACCTCGACGAGCACGGCTCGGGGGCCTTCTCCCCCGGCGACCTCCACGGCGACCCTGGGGCCGTCGGGGTGGCTGTGGCGCGATTCCAGGATCTCGGCGGCGGACGCGGTGCGCCCGCCCTGGGAGAGGACGACGCCGTCCACCCGCACGACGTGGCGGCCGACGACCCCGACCTCGACCTGGTGGGTCCCGGGTTCCGTGAGGGTGAGCTCGGCGGTGACGACGGCCCGGACGGCGGCGGGGTCCGGCACGTCGGCGTGGAAGGACGGGCCCTCGTCCGGCAGGGTTCCGAGCGAGGCGCCGTCCGGGTCGTGAAGGACCGTCTCCCACCGGGTGACGAGGTCGCGGGAGGCCACCGGCAGCAGGCGGCGGGGGTCGCCGCCGCGCGTCACGGTGAGCTCGACGCCGTCCGGCAGGGCCTCGCGGAGGCCCTCGGCGGGAGTGACCAGGTACGCGGAGTTGACATGGGCGCTTCCGCCTCCCTGGGTGTAGGCGTCCACGGCGTTGGGGCCGATGAGCGCCACCCGGCGCACGCCGTCGGCGGCCAGGGGGAGCAGTCCGCCCTCGTTGCGCAGCAGGACGTGGCCGCGTGAGCCGATCTCCCGGAGGACGACGCGCTCGTCCTCGCCCTGGACGGTGCGTGCGGTGTCCCGGTCGAGCTTGCCCACGCGGGCGGCGAGGCGGAGCAGGCGCACGACCTTGTCGTCAACGACCGGCTCGGGGACCTCGCCGGACCTGACCGCCTCCAGGAGGGCGTCCCCCTCGGCCCAGGGCCCTCGCGGGCCCGGCATCACCAGGTCGAGCCCGGCGTTGGCCGAGGGGCCCGCGGTGCGGGTGGCGGTCCAGTCGCTCACGACCACGCCGTCGAAGCCGAGCTCCTCCTTGAGGAGCCCGGTGAGGAGGCGGTGGTGGTCGGTCATGCTGTTGGACTCGGTGCCGTCGTCCACACCGTTGTAGGCGGCCATGACGGTCCACGCACCGGCGTCGAGGGCCGCCTCGAAGGGCGGCAGGTAGACCTCGCGGAGGGTGCGCTCGTCGATGGCCGAGCGGTAGCTGGTCCGCTCGTGCTCGGTCTCGTTGCCGATGAAGTGCTTGGGACAGGTGCCGACACCCTCCCCCTGGACCGCGCGGACGAACGCGGCGCCGAGCTCCCCGGTGAGGAAGGGGTCCTCGGAGAGGCACTCGAAGTGACGGCCTCCGGCGGGCGAGCGGTGGAGGTTGAGGACGGGGGCGAGGACGACGTCGACGTCCTTGCGGCGGGCCTCGGCCGCGAAGAAGCGGCCGGCCCGCTCCATCAGGGCGGTGTCCCAGGCGGCGGCGACGGCGGTCGGGCTGGGGGTGCTGGCGGAGTGGTCCTGCTGGGTGGCCTCGGTTCCGCGGACGCCGGCGGGCCCGTCGGAGACGGTGACGGGCAGGAGACCGGCCTCCGGGCTCCCGTGCAGGACCCACCCGGTACGCCCGGTCAGCAGGCGTACCTTGGCCTCGGTCGAGAGCCGCGCGACGCGGGTGTGAAGGTCTGGAGTCATAGGTCCCCGCTGCGCCCTTCCGGGCGGACTCCGCACCGCGGTGCGAGGGCCCCACCCAGACGTGTGATGTACGTCTCTTGGGCGGGAACTTTACTTACTTAATGTTTATTAAGCAAGGGGAGTAAGGGGAATCTCGATACCGTGGGCAACGGGCCCCGACCCCAGCCGCGGGCCCGGAGTACCCGCCGGGTACAACGAAGTGGAGAGCAGGAATGAGCGAGACGACCCCCGCACCGGACACCCGGGCACCCGCCGGTTCCGAGGCCCCGACGCCACGGAAGCGGGTGAACCGGCGGGAGCAGATCCTGCGCACCGCCGCCGACGTCTTCGCGGCCCAGGGGTTCAACAACACCTCCCTCGCCGACATCGCGGCGATGCTCGGCATCACCCCCGCCGGGGTCCTGCACCACTTCGGCTCCAAGACCGACCTGCTCACCGCCGTTCTCGAACTGCGGGACGACACCGACCCGGCGCCCGAGGGCAGCCGGATGCTCGACCACCTGGTGACCACGGCCGAGCGCAACGCGACCCGGCCGGGGACCACCCAGCTGTACGCCGTCCTGTCCGCGGAGAGCGCCACCGACCAGCACCCCGCTCAGGAGTGGTTCCGGGACCGCTACACGGTGTTGCGCCGGGAGATCGGCGACGCCGTCCTGGACCGGCTCGCCCCCGAGCACAGGGCGGCCGCGTCCACCCCCGGCCCGGACGGGCACACACCGGCCGGGGCCGCCGCCGCGGCGGTCATCGCCGTCATGGACGGCCTCCAGGTGCAGTGGCTCCTGGACCCCGACGCCGTGGACATGGCCTCCGTGACCGGGCTGGTGATAGACGCCCTCGTCGCACGGCTGTCCCAGGAGGGCTGAGCGGGGCCGAACGGCCGGGAACGCGACGAGGGGGCGTCGGGAACCAGACGGTTCCCGACGCCCCCTCGGACGTGTGGTGCGGCTTCTACTGCTCGCCGTGGACGGAGCCGGGGGTGCCGGAGCCGTCGGTGACCTGGGCCTCGCCGGTCACGCTGCTCTCCAGCCACTCGTCCCAGGACTTCTGCCAGACGCCCCAGCCGTTGTCCCACTCCTTCTCACGGTCGGTGCCCGTGGTGTCGAGGACGTCGCCCATCAGGGTGTTCTCGAAGAACCACAGGGCGTCGTCCATGCGCAGGTTGGTGCAGCCGTTCGAGGAGTTGGCCGAGCCGATGTTGCCGTTGTTGTTCATCTCGTGCACGAACTCGCCGCTGTACGAGGTCCGGACCGCGTACTGCACGTCGACCTTGTAGGAGCCGGGCGAGTCCTCGGGGATACCGACCGTCGCCGAGTCCATCGTCAGGCTCTCATAGCGCTCCATCAGCACGTGGGTGCCGCTGCTCGTGGTGTCGAAGTGGCGGCTGGCCTTGCCGTTGCTCACCTCGATGACGCGCTCCTGCTCGCCGTCCACGGTGATGACCATCTCGTGGTCGGGAACGTGCATGGTGGCGATGAGCTCGCGGCCGATCTCGAAGTCGATCCGGTAGTTCCGCACACCGTAGACGCCCTCGGACGCCTCGACCCCCGCGAGGCGGAGATCCACGCTGACCTGCTGGTACGGGTCCCAGTACTCCTCGGGGCGGAACTGCGCGGTCTTGTCGTTGACCCAGTTCCAGGCGCCCGTCACCTCCTGCTCGGAGATGACCTCCATGGAGTTCTCGACCTGGGCCTTGTTGGCCACTGGCAGGTCGAAGTTGATCACGATCGGCATGCCGACACCGACGGTGTCACCGGAGCTGGGGAAGTTGGACTCCAGTTCCAGGCGCTGGCCGGCCACCGCGTCCAGGGTGGTGAACTCCTGGACCAGTTCGGTCGCCTCGCCGGCCTCGTTCTCGGCGGTCGCGGTCACCACGATCTCCGAGCCGGGGCGCAGGTTCCAGTCGCTGACCCACTCGGTCTCGTCCTCGTTGAGGGTTCCGGTCATGGCGTAGAGGTCGGAGTCGTCCTCGCCCTCACCCTCCGCCGCGGCCTCGCTGACGACGACCTGGTCCACCGTGACGTCGGTGATGACGCCGTTGGTGGCGGTCACCGTGACGGGGGAGTTGGGAGCGACCTCCTCAGCACCCTCCTCCGGTGTGATCACCAGCTCGGCCGCGTCCGAACCGGCGTCGTCGGGGCTGTTGCCCTGCGTCTCGGCCTCACCTGACGTACAGGCCGTTGCGACGAGCGCGAGCGCTGCCAGCCCGATACCGAACCGACGCGTCACCGCCGAAGGGGTCTTGCCCGTCACGTCTGGACCTCCATGTCGTACGTCGAACGCCGTGTGCCTACTGCCACTAAGACGCACCTGCGGGAAAAAGGTTCTGAAAACCCGCACATCGGTATAGAGCGGTTACCACCGACGCGGGCGGAGCGCCGGAACCGCCGACCATACACCCAGGGGGTACGTGCCAGAAGCCCTCCAGATATGAGATTACGGGCATCTCCCAACCGATCTGTACACCGGGAGGCCCCAACGGGTAACATCTTGTTCGAACGCTCAGGTTTCTTGTCGGAAGAAACCTGATCACTTGACCAGTTTTACCGTGGAGGTCCCATGCCCTGGTTCTGGTTGGTCGGTGCCATCATCGCCGAGGTGGTCGCCACCACCTCCCTCAAACTCTCCGAGGGGTTCACCCGCCTCATCCCCTCGGTGGTCGTCGTGGTCGGCTACGTGGCCGCCTTCACGATGCTCAGCCAGTCCCTCACGCGGGGCATGAACCTCGGCGTGGCCTACGGTGTGTGGGCCGCCGCGGGCATCGCGCTGGTGGCGGCGATCGGAGCCCTCTTCCTGGGGGAGTCCCTCACCTGGGTGCAGGTGGGCGGCATCGCCCTGATCATCGGCGGAGTGATGGCGCTGGAACTGGGCGGCGCGCATTGACCAGGAGGAACACCGTGGGCGTCACCCCGGACGAGGAGACCACCGACGGCCGCAGGCTCAAGGGGCTGCAGCGGCGCCGGCTGCTCCTGGACGCCACCATGCGGCTCGTCGAACGCGAGGGCGTGGCCGCGGTCAGCCAGCGCCGCGTCGCGGCCGAGGCCGGCGTGCCGCCCAGCACCGTCACCTACTACTACGCGGCCGTCGACGACCTGCTCGTGGACGCCCTCACCCGGGTCAACGACACCTACGTGGAGGCGCTGAAGGCCCTCCCCCACGACGCGGACTCCGCGCTGCGGGGGCTGGCCGAACTGATCGCCGACGCGGGCGCGGGGGCGGGGTCCGGCCGGGCCTCCGCGGTCGCGGAGTACGAACTGTTCCTGCTCGCGGCACGGCGGCCCGCGCTGCGGCCCCAGATCGACCGGTGGAACCGCGCGGTGGACGCCTTCCTGGCGCCGCACCTTCCCGATCCGGACGACCGCCAGGCCGCCTCCGCCACCGTCGACGGCCTGTTCCTGCGTGCCTGCACCGACCCGGGGCTGAACGCGGACGGCGTCCACCGGGTCCTCACCCGGCTGCTCGTCCTCCGCTCCTCCCCAGCGCCGCGTAACGGGCCGGCGGAACGCCGATGACGGCGGTGAACTCCCTGGTCAGGTGGGACTGGTCGCTGAACCCCAGTTCGGCGGCCAGCCTGGCCCAGTCGGGCGGGGCGCCCCGCCTCGCCCGCTCCGCGGCCTCGTAGAGGCGGTACCTGCGGATCACCGTCTTGGGTCCCAGCCCGACGTGGTCGGCGAACCTGCGCTGGAGCAGCCGCACGCCGACCCCCTCGTTCGCGGCGAGGGCGGTGGCGCCGACCACCGTCGGATCCGCGGCCACCCGCTCGACGACGTCGCGGGTGTCCTCCGACGGATGGCGGCCCTCGGGCAGCCGGTCGGCCAGGGCGCGGTCCACCGCGGCCATGAGGGGACCCGGCTCCCCGGGGAACTCCTCCCCGGCGAACACCTCCGACACCGGTAGCGCGGTGTCGACGATCCCGCTCATCGGCCGGCCGAGGAACGGGCGGAACCCGGCGGGGCGGAACATCACCCCGAGGGCCCACCCCTCCCCCTCCAGCCGGCGGGGGGTGACCTCCGTGGCGGGTCCGTGCACCGTGGCGGCGCCACCGGTGAACACCACGTTGACCACGGGATGGGCGAGGACCCGCTGGGTGTACGGCTCGCGGCCGGTCAGGTCCCACGAGGCCACCCAGTAGCGGTCCACGAAGCGGGCGACGGACGCGGAGGGCGCGTACCTGTCGAGCCGGAAGCGGGTCAGCCCCGTCTCCGGATCGATGATGCCCCGCGCGTCCCGCTCGACGGGCTCTGGTCTCACACCCACCAGCGTAGGATCCCGGTCGGACAGTGCCCCGGTCGCGCAGGCCCCGGTCGGAGAGGCTCCGCCGCACCCGCCCGGCCGCCGCGGGCCTGTCGCGTTTCTTCAAGACCCGGACAGGACCTCCGGACGAGGATGGGACCAGACCTCGAACGATCCAGGAGGACCTCCGTCATGAGCGACATCTCCGCACGCTACGCCCGCCTCTCCGACGACTTCGCCGCCACGGTGGCGGCCGTACCCGACGACCGCTGGTCGGCCCCCTCCCCCTGCGAGCGGTGGACCGCCCGGGACGTGGTCCGCCACGTGGTGGACACCCAGGGGATGTTCCTCCGCCTGGTCGGCCGCGACCTGGGCGACATCCCCTCGGTGGACGAGAGCCCCGCCGCCGCCTGGGACGCCGCCCGCGCGGTGGTCCAGGCCGACCTGGACGCCCCGGAGCGCGCGAACGCCGAGTACGACGGGTACTTCGGACGGACCACGTTCGCCCGGTCCGTCGACCGGTTCCTCAGCTTCGACCTCGTCGTGCACCGCTGGGACCTGGCACGGGCCGCCGGCCTGGACGACCGCCTGGACCCCGAGGACGTGCGCTGGGCGCACGCGAACACGGCCGCGTTCGGCGACACCATGCGCGGCGAGGGCGTCTGCGGCCCCGAGCTCACCCCGCCGGAGGACGCGGACGCCCAGACGCGGTTCCTCGCCTTCGTCGGACGCAGGGCCTGGTAGCCGCGCCCCGCCCACGGGCTCCCGGGCGGGGACGGCATGGGCGGCGGGCGCCTCAGCGTCTTCTCGGCGACCCGTCCCTGGACACGCCCACCAGGAGCCGCAGGACCAGCAGCCCCGCCAGCGCCAGCAGCAGCCAGGCCGAGGCGTTGAGGACCTGGGCGCGCGTGGACATGTCCGCCCACGCCACGTGGGGGCCGTCGGTGACGTTGAACAGGCCGACCGCGGTCAACCCGGTGGTCACCGCCAGGACGGTGAGGATCATCCGGTGGACGAGCCCCGTGAGCAGGCGCCGGTCCTCGGGGTGGGCGAACGGCCGCACCAGGACGGTGAACCTGCCCTTGTGCAGCTGGTCGGTGATCCGGTCCAGCCTGCGCGGAAGGCGGCGGAGCGCGGGCAGCATCGCCAACACCTCGTCCACCGCCAGGTCGCGGAGGCTGTCCCTGGTGAACCGCTCCGACATCCGCGCCTCCGCGAAGCGCTTGGTCTCGGTGACCGTGTCGAACCCCGGGTCCAGGTACACGAGGGTGCCCTCCAGGGTGGCCAGGGCCCGGAAGACCGCCGCCAGCTCCGCCGGCAGGCCGAGCCCGAACCGGGTGACGATGAGGAGCAGCTCGGTGAACATCCTCATGCTGGCGGTCATCCCCTGGTGCAGGTGCCGCGCCATGAACTGGCCGAGGGCCCTCCGCAGGCGCTCCTCGTCCACCCCCGCCGGGTCGGTGACCACGTCGAGGAGGGTGTCGGTCAACAGGACCGCGTCGGCCCGGTCCAGGGCGACCAGCATCGTCTGGAGGGACTCTCGGGTCACCCCGTCCAGACGGCCCACCGACCCGTAGTCGAGCAGTCCCAGTTCGCCGTCGTCGAGCAGCAGGATGTTGCCGGGATGGGGGTCGGCGTGGAAGATGCCGCTGATCATCACCTGTTCGAGCAGGCACTCCAGCAGGGCCTTCGCGAGCCTGGGCCCGTCGGCGGCGGCCGGGTCGGCGCCGCCGACGGGAACTCCGTGCAGGCGTTCCATGACCAGGACCCGTCGGCTCGTGTAGGCGTCGTACACCCGGGGGATGCGCACCGGGGAGCCCTGGGCCGCCTCGGACACGGCGGCGATGTTGGCGGCCTCCACCTCGAAGTCCAGCTCCTCCCGGAGCGCGTCCGCGAACCCCTCCGCCAGGTTCGCCACCCCGATCGCGGGCCCCCAGTCGGTGCTCGTCTCGAAGCGCGACGCCAGCCGCCGGATGATGTCCAGGTCCCGGCGCACGACCGGGCCGATCCCGGGACGCTGCACCTTGACCACCACCTCCTCGCCGCTGCGCAGCCGGGCCGTGTGCGCCTGGGCGACGGAGGCGGCGGCGAGGGGGCGTTCGGAGAAGTCGTCGAACACCTCCTCCAGGGGGCGGCCCAGTTCACGCTCCACGCTCGCCCGCACCTCGTCCGCGGGGACCGGGGCCACCGCGCTGTGCAACCGCCCCAGCTCCTCCACGAACACCGGCGGGAGCAGGTCGCGCCGGGTGGCCAACACCTGGCCGAGCTTGATGAACACCACCCCCGCCTCCTCCAGGGAGTGGGCCAGGGAACGGGCCAGGCGGCGCCGACCGGACGCGCCCTCTCCCGTCTCCCTCCGGCCGTCCGCGTAGCCCCCCAGCCCCTGTCGGGCGACGATCCACATGATCTGCCGGTAACGGCGCATACGCCCGTACCAGTCGACCACCGCGCGGGCGGCCTGGAGCGGCCTCAGCCGGGTGCCCCGGGGGAGGGCGAGTTCCAGGGCGACGAAGGCCAGCAGGGACGCGGCGGCGGAGACGCCCGTCATGACGACGACGAACGCGGGCCCGGGCGCGCGATCGAGCCCGGCGAGCGCCTCGAAGGACCCGTAGTAGAGGACGACGGAGGCGATGGAGCCCAGGAACAACCCGACGATGCCGCCCAGCGCCAACCGGGGGGCGCTGAACGGCACGCCCATCATGCGGCTGGCGAGCGTGCCGAGTCCGAGGAGCAGGACGACGAACACGGCCAGCGACAGGAGTTGGGAGATTCCCTCACCCAGGTACGTCACGATCTGGACACTCACTTTCCGTGGTCCCCGCGCGTGCGGGGAGGCGCCGGGTGCGCCGGAGGTTCACTCGGCCGATCCCGGTCCTCGCGCGCGTGGGGGTGCCGACCGGGAGGAGGGCTCCGGAGGCGGGCGGGTCCCGTGCACACGGAGAACCGCACGCGGGGACAGGCAGGAGCGGTCGGGCTCGGCGGTCACGCGTACGCGGACAGGCACCGCCGGGGAGGGCGACACGGTCGCGCGGGGGGTGGGGTGGCGCCGTGGTTCCAGACTGCCACCGCGAGGGCCGCCCCGACAGAGCGAACCCCCGCCTGTGGACGACCAGAGGGCCACGGGTTCACCCCGTGGCCCTCGTCTCCGGCCGGCCGCTCCCGCGGCCCCGCCGGTCTCCTCCGTCAGGTCACCGTGCCGTTCGGCCGGTGCGCCCGCCGGTCAGCAGGCCTGTTCCCAGGAGCACTCCAGCTCACCGCTGCCCTGCACCGGGGCTCGCAGCGGGCTGACACCCTCCGGCGCCTGGTGGCCCGTGTACTCGGCCAGCCGGACCGCGATCGCGTCCTGGACGGCCAGCGGCGCCGGCCCGGAGTGGCCGTTGTTGACGATGCTGAACACCAGTTCGCCGTTCGGACCGGGGACGTACCCGGACAGGGCGCTGACGCCGCTCATCGTGCCGGTCTTGGCCTCGACCACGCCCTCGGCCGCGGTGCCGCGCATCCGGTTGGCGAGGGTGCCGCCGACGAACGGGTCGCTCTCGCCCGCCACCGGCAGCGACGCGGACCAGGGCTCCTCCCAGGAGGCTCCGCCCGTCCGCCCGAGCAGGTCGACGACGGTGTCCGCCGTGACCAGGCTGCCCCGGGAGAGGCCCGAGCCGTCGTTGAGGACCAGGTTCGAGGTGTCCACTCCCAGACCGGAGAGCGCGTCCTCCACCCCGGCGAGCCCGGCGTCCCAGGTGCCCGCGCCGGAGGTCTCCTGCCCGATGCTCTTCACCAGCATCTCGCCGTGCGCGTTGTTGCTGAACTTCATGAAGGGGACGAGGATCTCGGAGAGCCCGGCCGACGTGTGGTCGGCGAGCACCTCGGGCGCCTCCCAGTCGGCGGGGACCCCGCCCAGGCCGACGTCGCCCTTCACGGTGACGCCGTTGTTCTCCAGCGCCTCCTCGAAGAGGTGTCCGGCGAGCGCGGCAGGCTCGTCGACCGTCCGCAGCGCGGTCACGCGCGCCGCGTCCGCGGGGAGCGAGCCGGTGACCGTGATGGTGTTGGTGCCCACCGGACGGTCGATGACCAGGCTGTTGGCGCTGCCCGGAGCACCGGTGACCGCCTGGTTGTCGAGGTCGGCGTAGCCCTCGGCCGCGCCGAGGTCGACGACGGCGGGCTCGCCCTCCGCCGCGGGGGTCACCGCGACCTCGGTCACGCCGGTGTCGAAGCGCTCCCCGTGGGCGACCGTCAGGGCGGAGATCTGGGCCGAGTAGGCGTACGGCTCGTCCTCGGGCCACCAGTCGTCCACGAGCCGCTCGGAGTCGAACCACGTGTCGTCGGCGTACAGGTCGCCCTTGACCGTGCGGACCCCGGAGGCCGCCACCTCGGCGGCCATGGCGTCCAGGTCCTCGGCGGACAGCGTCGGGTCGCCCCGGCCCACCAGGTAGAGGTCCTGGACCTCTCCTCGGCGCCCGGGCGCGTCCTCGGCCGCCACCTCGGTGCCGAAGGCGTGGTCGGCGCCCAGGACCTCCAGGGCGGCGGCCGCGGTGAACAGTTTCATGTTGGACGCGGGCAGCAGCTGCTCCCCGCCGTCGCGCGAGTACAGTTCCTCGCCGGTCGCGGGGTCCACGACGACAACCCCGGAGACCGCGCCCTCCAGGGCCGGGTCCTCCAGGATGGCGTCGATGTCGTCGCGCAGGTCGGCCACGCGGGCGTCGGCGGTGTCGGCGAGCGCGGGGGACGCCCCCAGGGGCGTCATCGGGAGCAGGGGGATGGTGACGAGGGCGGCTGCGGCCGTCCACGCGCCGCCGCGCCCTCCGGCACGGCGGGGGCGCAGGGGGTCACGGAGGGTGTCTGGTCTCATGGGTCTCCTCGATGAGGGCAGAAGCAAGGCACCTTAGCCCAGGAGCACCCGCCGATCCACTCTCCCGCGCGCGGATCGCCCGGCGTGGCAGGGCTTCCCTCAGCGTCGGCCGTCCCCGGGAAACGCGGACGGGCCGGTCAGGGGCCGGAGCCCGGCAGCGGCGCGCGGTCACGGAGGAACACGGACCGGCGCGACCGCCCGGGAGCGGACAGGCGTACCAGGACCGCCGCGCCGGCCTCCCGGGGGCCGGGGACGGTCGGGGTCCGCCCCTCGGGGCGCACGGGTCGGGTCCGGCCCCGGATCCGCCGTTCCAGGGGGCCTACGCGTCGGGGTCGCTCAGCCAGGCGCCGATGCCGGAGAAGGCGCCGTCCCCGTAGTCGGCCACGACGTCGTCGGCCAGGTCCGCGATGGTGACGGCCCCCAGCGCCGCCCTTCGCGCCGACTCCGCGGCGGCCATCGCCCGTGCGATGGCACAGGGCTTGACGCAGGACCCGGCCGGCATCGCGAGCGGGCCGCGCCGGCGGATCTCCGTGCACACGAACGCCGCGCCGGGCCCCTCGACCGCGTCGACGACCTCGAGCACCGTGATCATCGCGGGGGAGCGGGTGAGGACGTACCCGCCGGACTTGCCCTGCACCGACTGCACGAGTCCGGCGCGCGCGAGGGCCTGGAGCTGTTTGGCCAGGTAGGTGGGCGAGACGTCGTGCAGGCGCGCGAGCCGCGCGGCCGGTACCGGCTCCTGGGCCGAGGTGAGGACCACGCAGCAGTGCAGCGCCCACTCGACCCCGCCGGACATCTTCATCCCTGCACCCTACCCGCGCCGGAAACAACCCGGACAGGTGGTGTCCGTGTATTATCCCGGACAAGACGTGTCCGAGTATTGGCGCGGAACGCGGCGGAGCCGTGGGGCGCGTCCCCGTAGCACCTCATCGAGAGAAGGGCCTGCCATGCAGATCGCAGTCATCGGTGGAACCGGGCTGATCGGTTCACGGGTCGTGGAGGACCTGAACGCGGCCGGGCACCGGGCGGTGCCGCACTCCCTGTCCTCCGGCGTCGACGTCATCACGGGCGAGGGCCTGGAGGAGGCCGTCGCGGGCGCCGACGTCGTCGTCAACCTGACGAACTCCCCCACCTTCGACGAGGCCTCGTACGCCTTCTTCCGCACGTCGATGGAGAACCTCCTCGCGGCGGGCGTGCGGGGCGGGGCGAGGCACTTCGTCGTCCTCTCCATCGTCGGGGTCGACCAGGTCCCCGCCCTGGACTACTACCGGGCGAAGGTGCTCCAGGAGGAGATCCTCCAGGCCGGCCCCCTCCCGTACTCCATCGTCCGCGCCACGCAGTTCATGGAGTTCGTCGACTCGGTCCTGTCCTGGACCTCCGACGACGGCACCGTCCGCCTGCCGAGCACACCGCTCCGGCCGATCGCCGCCGCGGACGTCTCGGCCGTCGTCGCCGAGGTCGCCGCCGGTACGCCCCTGAACGGCGTCCTGGAGATCGCGGGCCCCGACGTGTACCCCCTCGACGAACTCGGCCGCATCACCCTGGCCGCCAGGGGCGACGGGCGCTCCGTCACCACCGATGACACCGCGGGCATGTTCGCGGCCGTCGAGGGGGACGTCCTCGTCCCCGGGGAGGGCGCGCGCATCGCCGCCACCCGCTACACCGACTGGCTCGCCTGACCCCTCCGCCGTCGGCCGCGGAGGGGCCGACGCCTCCCGGGGAACGCCGACGGGCCGGCGCCGGGGTTCCCGCCCCGGCGCCGGCCCGTCGTTCCTGAACGGCTCAGATCAGTTCGACCACCTGGGAGTAGTGGCAGGCGTCCCGGTGCCCGGTCCCCCGGTCCAGCAGGTCCGGGGGCTCCTCCACGCACCTGACGCGCTCGGCCTCCGAGAGGTCGTTCGCGAACTTCGGGCACCGTGTACGGAACCGGCAGCCGGACGGGGGGTCGGCCGGGCTGGGGACGTCGCCGGTGACGACGATCCGCTCCCGGGTCCTCTCCTTGACCGGGTCCGGCAGCGGGATGGCCGAGATCAGCGCCTGCGTGTACGGGTGCGCCGGAGCGCTGAACAGCTGGTCGGTCGTGCCCGTCTCCACGATCTTGCCGAGGTACATCACGGCGACCCGGTCGGCGATGTGCCTGACCACCGACAGGTCGTGCGAGACGAACAGGTACGACAGGCCCAGCTCGTCCTGGAGGTCCTCCAGCAGGTTGATCACGCCCGCCTGGATCGACACGTCCAGTGCCGACACCGGCTCGTCCAGGATGAGCACCTTGGGGTTGAGCGCCAGGGCGCGGGCGATGCCGATGCGCTGGCGCTGGCCGCCCGAGAACTCGTGCGGGTAGCGCGAGCCGTGCTCGGGGTTGAGGCCCACCAGCTCCAGGAGCTCCTTCACCCGGGTCCTCGCGCCCTTGGCCCTGCCGTGGATCTGCAGCGGCTCGGCGACGGTGTCCGAGACCGTCATGCGCGGGTCGAGGGAGGCGAACGGGTCCTGGAAGACCAGCTGGAGGTCGCGGCGCAGCGGCCGCATCTGGGCGTCCGACAGGTCGTGCAGCGGCTGCCCCATGTACCGGACGTCGCCCGACGTCTGGCGGATCAGCTGGAGCAGCAGGCGCGCGGTCGTGGACTTGCCGCAGCCGGACTCGCCGACGAGCGCGAGGGTCTCGTGCTCGCGCAGCTCCAGGGAGATCCCCGAGACCGCCTGGACCTCGCCGACCTTGCGCCGGAGGATGCCCTTGGAACGGATCGGGAAGTGCTTGACCAGGTCGGTGGCGCTCAGCAGGACCTCGGCCCGTGCCCCGTCCCTCCCCGCGCCGTCCTCGTTCTCCGTCCCCGGGGCCTTCTGCGCGGAACCCCCCTCGACGGGGGCGCCCCCCAGTTCGGCCTCCAGGACCTCGGCCGGCGCCTCCGCGTCCACGGAGGTGGGCCGGAAGAGGTCGTCCGGGCGGACTCCGGCCAGACGTTCGCTGAAGTGGCAGGCCGACCGGTGCCGGCGCAGCGGATCGTCCTCCGTGGCACCCTCACCGGACGCCTCGGCGTCGGCGGGTTCCGCGAGCTCGGGCTGCTCCGCGTGGCAGATGTCCTGCGCCATCGGGCAGCGCGGCGCGAACGCGCACCCCCGGGGGAGGTTGAGCAGTGACGGCGGCGTCCCCAGGATGGGGGTGAGCCGCTCGTGCCGCCCCCCGTCCAGACGGGGCATGGACCCGAGGAGCCCCAGGGCGTAGGGCATGCGCGGGCGGTAGAAGACGTCCTCCACCGTGCCCGTCTCCACCAGGCGGCCCGCGTACATGACCGCCACCCGGTCGACGTGCCCGGCCACCACGCCGAGGTCGTGGGTGATCAGCACGAGGGCGGCCCCGGTCTCCCGGCGGGCCGCCTCCAGCGCCTCCAGCACCTGGGCCTGGACCGTCACGTCCAGGGCCGTGGTGGGTTCGTCGGCGATGATGACGTCGGGGTCGTTGGCCATCGCGATGGCGATCACCACCCGCTGGCGCATACCGCCGGACAGCTCGTGCGGGTACTGGTCGACCCGGCGCTCGGGGTTGGGGATGCCCACCTTGTCGAGGAGGTCGACGGCGCGCTCCCGCGCCTGCTTCTTGGTCACGTCCCGGTGGGTGAGCACGGCCTCGGCGATCTGGTAGCCGACCGTGTACACCGGGTTCAGCGAGGTGAGGGGGTCCTGGAAGATCATCGCGATCTTCTCACCGCGGATCTTGCTGATCGCGGCGTCGCCGAGCCCGATGACCTCCTCGCCGAGGACCCTGGCGGACCCCGTCACCTTGGCGGTCCTGGGCAGCAGGCCCATGATCGCCATCGAGGTCACCGACTTGCCCGAGCCCGACTCGCCGACGATGCCCAGCGCCTCGCCTCGGCGGACCTGGTAGGTGACGCCGCGCACGGCGTTCAGGGGTCCGTCCTCGGACGAGAAGGTGACGCTGAGGTCCTGGACGTCCAGGACGACGTCGCTCGCGGCGGTCGGGGTGTGGCCGTCGCTCATGTGTTCGGTCGTGGTCATCGCCGCACCATCGTCTGTCGTGGGTCGAGTGCGTCCCGGAGTCCGTCACCGATGAAGTTGATCGTCAGGCAGATCATGACGATCAGGACGCCGGGCGGATAGAACAGCCAGGGCCGGGTGAAGGCCGCGGTCCTGGAACCCTCCACCATCTTCCCGAGGGAGATGTCCGGCGGTTGGATGCCGAACCCGATGAAGGAGAGCGCGGCCTCCGTGAGGACCGCCACCGCCACCAGCAGCGTGGCGGCCACGATGATCGGTCCGGCCGCGTTGGGCAGCAGGTGGCGGAAGATGATCCGCGAGGCCCTGGCCCCCACCGCCCTGGCCGCCTCGATGAACTCCTGTTCGCGCAGGGAGAGCACCACGCCGCGGACCACGCGGGCGATGGTGGCCCAGGAGAACAGGCACATGATCAGCGCCACCACGTACCAGGTGGTCCCGCCCCGGACGTTGCCGTTGATCGCGGCCACGGCGACGATGAGCGGCACGATGAGGAACACGTCGACGACGCGCATCATGATCGCGTCGACCCGTCCGCGGTAGTAGCCCGCCACCGCGCCCCAGACCGAGCCGATCACGGTCGACAGGACCGCGACGGTGAGGGCGACCTTCAGCGACTGCTGGGTGCCGCGCATCGTCTGCGCGAACACGTCGTTGCCCTGGTTGGTGGTGCCGAAGGGGTGTTGGAGGCTCGGCCCCTGGTTGCCGAGGATGTCCCGGCTGACGGTGTGGTCCCAGGGCCACACGAAGGGGCCGACGAAGGCGAAGGCCGTGATCAGGCCCAGGACGACCAGGCTGACCATCGCCGCCCGGTGCCTGCGGAACCGGCGCCAGACCATCTGGACCTGGCTCAGTTCCTCGCCCCGGTTGACGTCCCCTCCGGCGGGCAGCCCGACGGGGCCCTTGCCGCTCGCCGTACGGCTGTCGGTGTCACTCATAGCGGATCCTCGGGTCGAGAACGCCGTACAGGATGTCGGCGATGAGGTTGGCGACGACGACGAGGGTGCCGCTGAGCATCAGCCAGGACATGAGCGCGAACGCGTCCTGCGCCCTGACCGCCTCGATGAAGAAGTACCCGAGACCGCGCCACTGGAAGATGGTCTCGGTGATCACCACGCCCTCGATGATGCCCACGAAGCCGATGGTCGCGACGGTGACCAGGGGGATCAGTGCGGTGCGCAGCGCGTGCCGGCGGACGACCACGCTGTTGCGCACGCCCTTGGACCTGGCGAGGCGCACGTAGTCGCTGTTGAGCACCTCCAGCATCGACGTCCGCTGGTACCGGCTCCACGCCGCGTAGCTGGTCAGCATCAGGGTGATGGTGGGGAGCACGAGGTGACCGGCGGAGTCGAGGAAGTACTCCCAGTTGGTCATGTTTCCCACCCGGGCCGAGTTCGCCCCGATGGTGAAGAAGAACGAGGTGCCCGTGGCCTGGTTGAAGACCAGGCCGCCCTCGCGGATCAGCGCGCCCAGCCAGAACGTCGGCATGGCGAGGGCGAGGAAGCCGATGAAGGTGAGGGTGTAGTCGAGCTTGGAGTACTGGCGCATCGCGCTGATGACGCCGGCGATGATCGCGAGGCCGAGGGCGAAGACGAGGGCGGCCGAGACCAGTCGGAGGGTGACGGCGATGCCGGAGGCGAGCTGCTCGCCGATGTCGAAGGCGCCGCCTCGGACCGAGGGTCCGAACTCGCCCTGCAGCAGGCCGATGTCCCCGTTGCCGCCGATCCCCGTCATCCAGAGCCAGTACCGTTCCGGGGTCGACCGGTCCAGGTAGTAGCGGGCCTCCGCGGCGGCGATGGCCTCCTCGCTGGGCGGTGGCTGCGCGAGGCGCATGTCCGCCAGCGGGTCGCCGCTGAGGTCGACCATGAGGAACACGAGAACCGACGCCGCCAGGAGTACTGGGATCGCCACGGCGAGGCGACGCGCGGTGTATACGAGCATGGGTAGGTCCTTCGGTGAGCGCTCCCGGAACGGGGAGGCGGCCCCGGCCGCCGCGGGGGGGCGGCGGGCGGGGCCCGAACCTGGCGGTGACCGCCGCCGGGACTCGCGTCCCGGCGGCGGTCACCGGCCCAGGGGCCTCTCCCCGTCGTTCAGCACGGAGCGATGCGGGCCGGGAGGTGCGCTAGTTGACCGCGGTCCACTCGTGCTGGTTCCACTGGGCTCGGCGCGACTGGGCGTTGTTGTCCGAGACGTTGCCGAGGTAGTTGGTGTCGTAGAAGTAGAACGCCGGGGTGTCCACGAAGGGCAGGACGTAGGCCTCCTCGGCGACCAGGGCGGCGGCCTCGTTGGCGAACTCGGCGGCCTCGGCGGGGGTGGCGACGTTCTGCGCGCTCTGCACGAGCTCGTCGACCTCGGCGTTGTCCAGCTTGCCGTGGTTGCTCAGGCTCTCGCTGTGCCAGTAGTTGTAGGGGGTGCTGGCGAAGGCCGGGGTGGTGCTCCACCCGTAGATCATCAGGTCGAAGTCCTGCTCGGCGAGGGTGCCGCCCAGGTCGTCGGTGGTCTCGATGTTCGCCGTGACGCCGATCTCGGCCAGGTCGGCCTGGATCAGCTCGGCGATGATCTCGCGGGCGACGTGCCCGGCGGTGTAGCGCAGGCGCAGCGCGGGAACCGCCTCGCCGTCGAGCTCGAGGGTGTCGCCGTTGAGCTCGTAGCCGGCCTCCTCGAGGCCCTCCAGGGCGGCCGCGGTGTCACCGCTGCCCTGCCCGGTCGGGGTGATGACGTCCTCGTGGAACTCGCTCGTCGAGGAGAAGAGGTGGTTGGTGCGCGGCTCGACCTCGGGGTACTTCTCGCCGTAGGTGCGGGTCGCGATGTTCTGGACGTCGATGGCGGCGAAGATGCCCTGGCGCAGCGCCTGGTCGGACAGCGCCTCGTTGTCGAGGTTGAGGTCGAGGTGCTCCCAGCTGCCGCCGGACTCGATGCCGAACTCGACGTCGGGTGCGTCCTCGAGCTGCGTGATGACGTCGTCGGACCAGGAGGCCGGGGAGCCGCCCTGGACCTCGCCGTTGGTCAGCGCGGGGACCCAGCTGCCCTCCTCGGTGTTGACCTCGAGGATGATCTCCTCGATCTCCGGGAGGTCGCCGTAGTACTCCTCGTTGACGGTCTTGACGATCCGCCCGTCGAGCGCGGGGGTGCCCTCGAAGATGTACTGGCCGCCGGAGACCGTGACCGGGTTCTCGTTGAACCAGTGGGAGGACTCCAGCATGCCCTCGGGGGTGTCCAGGTCGAAGCCCTCGGCCTCGGCGAGGTGCGAGGGGTACAGGCCGTCCTGGGCGAAGGTGAACCACTCGGGGAACTGCGTCCCCTCCGCGATGGTCACCGTGACGGTCTTGCCGTCGTCGGAGCCCTCGACGCTGTCGATCAGGAGGTCGACGTCGGAGCCGCGGGAGTTGCAGATCTCGGCGCAGAGGTCCTCGTTGCCGCTGTTCATCTTCCAGGCCCAGATGAAGTCGTCGGCGTCGATGGGCTCGCCGTCGCTCCAGTTGGCGTCCGGGTTGATCTCGTACTCCCAGACCATGGGGTCTTCGCTGATGAGCTCGGGAGTGTTGACGATGAGGTCGGTGTTCCACTCCCACTCGCCCTCGGGGTTGTAGAACCCCGTCACGGGCAGCACGCCGTGGACCATCTGGATGACGTAGACCGAACCGCCCTCGGGGGCGTTGTGGTTCCACCCGCCGCCGGCCTGGTTGACGATCCAGGTGACGGAGCTGCCGTCACCGCCACCACCGCTGTCCTCCGGCGGTGAGCAGGCGCCCAGCACCAGGGCAGCCGAGACGCCGACGGCGGCGGCGGCCAGCAATTTCCTACGATTCTCCATCAGTCACACCCTTGATCACTAATACAAGCCCGGACGCGCGGGTTAGTGCGGTTCACACACAGCCATCCGAGCTTAGGCGATTAGTCGATCAGAAGACCATTGAGCGAAATGTCTGTATAGCCCCACTGCCGGATTCGTGACCCATCCGCAACCGGTTCGCGCCCATCGTCCTTGAGCGTCGACACAAACCCTCAATGTTCCGGTAACACTTCTCGTCCTCGCAGGTCAGGAAGAGATCCCCGAAACAGACACCGTCATCCAGATTCGGACAAGCCAGAAATGAATTGCAGGACATTCGACAGCGTCAACGTCGTTTACCGCGAAGTAAACGACGTTTGACTACGGCTCGCTCGTGCACGATTACCGAGAGGGAATCGGACACTGGACACGAAAATCCTCACAAGGGGTGAAAGTCTCAGTTTTCCTCCCCCTCGAACGCCGAGGAACGAGAGCGACTCCTGCCTCACAGAGATTCATAGGATGATCTGATGTTAATCAGATAAAAGCACCAAAGATCTTGAATTACACCAAAGCACTCATACCCCATACCGAATCCCTCGCCCAGACTGTCCGAAACCACCGTTCGCATGCCTGAGGAGCCGATAGGGTCGGAAACGGCGACCGCCGTCATCCCACCGCAGCACCCAGCGAGAGAGGCATCTGCCGTGTCCGAAACAGTCCGCATGGTCTGCCCCGTAGGCCGTAAGCACGTGGAGCTGTGGGCTGGTTACGCTCTGGTGGTACTCGGCGTCGTGGTGGTCGCGATCGACCCCGGGCACTGGGCCCACATCACCCTCGGGGTGCTCCTCGCGCTCATGGGCGCCGCACTGGCCGCGCACGGCCACATGATCCAGGCCCCCGTCCTGGAGATCTCCGACGGCGAGTTCCGCTACCAGCGCGGCCGGTACATCGTGCGCGTCCCCTTCCACGACATCGGCTCCTACTACGTCCTGCCGGGCCGCATCCGGTCCCTGGGCCTGTGCGACTCCACCGGGCGGCCCAAGCGCTTCCCCTCGATCCAGAGCCGCCGCGCCTCGCGCACGTACCTGCCGCTCACCGGGATGACCAGCCCCGCCAAGGTCGAGTCGTTCATGGCGGTGGCGGGGATCCCGCCGCGCAAGCGCTCGCTGACCTCCTGAGGGCCGCGGAGCCTCCCCCGGGCGGACGACTCCGGACACAGCAGACAATTACGCACCACACGCCCCACAGACATACCGTCGCAAGCGCGTGTCCTCTACGCTCGATGGCGTGAAGCAGTCCAGAATCACCGCCATCCTGACCGTAGCGGGGATGCTCGCGGCCATGTGGGTCCTCGAGCTCCTCGACAGCCTCGTCCTCCGAGGCGCGCTCGACCAGGGATTCGGCCTACGCGCCTGGAACCTCGACCAGCCCTGGACCGTGCTGACCGCGCCCTTCATGCACGGCAACCTCGAACACCTCATCGGCAACTCGCTGCCGTTCCTCGTCCTGGGCTGCCTCGTGGCGTTCAGCGGCCTGGGCCGGTTCCTGCTCACCACGCTGATCATCATCGTCGTCAGCGGGGTCGGGGTCTGGCTGTTCAGCTCGCCGTTCTCCATCACCGTCGGCGCCAGCGGCCTGGTGTTCGGCTACTTCGGCTACACGGTCCTGCGCGGCATCATCGAGCGCAAGACCATCGACATCGTCATCATGATCTGCGTGATCATCTTCTACGGGACGATGATCTGGGGTGTCCTCCCCCAGTACCCCGGCGTCTCCTGGCAGGCCCACCTCTTCGGCTTCCTCGGCGGCCTGCTCGCGGCGTACCTGCTGCCCAAGCGGGAGAGGGCCCGGCAGCTCAACCAGGGGTACGGGGGCGCCCAGGGCGGCTACTACGCCCCCTGAGCCCCCGCACAGCACGAACGGGCTGCCCCCTCGCGGGGAGCAGCCCGTTCACGTTTCCTGCCGCGGGCGCGGGGCGCGGGTCCGCGCGCCCCCCCCCCGCGGGGGCGGGGGGGCTAGAA